>CAIYDT010000191.1 GCA_903924985.1 uncultured Acetobacteraceae bacterium | reverse complement strand
GCCGCGGCGGCGCGGCCGGGGTCAAGGATCACCAAAGGTGACCGGCGCGCGCGCCGGCGCGAAGCGTCCTTGAGGCCGGACGGGACGGCGCGGCATGCTCTAACGGCCGAGGGCGTTGACACAGGGTGTCTCATGCCGCGCGCTCCATCACAATTTCGGGCTTGACCCATTCGCGGGGGATCAGCACCGATTTCACCGCCAGGATTTGGCGGGCGCCGAAATTCACCCCGCCCCCGGCACCGGTGGGGCCTTGCATGTGCAGGCTGCGGACTTCTGCGCCTACCGCCTCGGCGGCTTTCTTGTCGGTGGTGCGGGCGGCGATGCGCAGGCGGACCTCATAGGGTTCCGGCGCCAGGGAGGCATCGTTGGCGTGCAACGAATTCATGCCGATCAGGTCGATCCGCATTTCCGAGTATTCCAGGCCCCGGCGGCGAAGGCGTTCCTTCACCACCTCGATCCCCAGCTTGGCGCGCGCCACGGCGTTATGCCCGGCGAAACCCATCTCCCCCGAACCCATATAACCGTCGAAATACCCCACCACGACCTTATACGTCGCCGTCCGAGGTTTTCCGCGCGCCCCATGGAACGCCACCCGGTCTTTCGCGAGCTGCTCGAATGACACGCCGGAGGCATCCAGCACGCAATCCGGCGTAATATACGCCGTCGGGTCATGCATCTCGTACAATAGCTGCTCGGTGCAGGTCGCGACATCCAGTCGCCCGCCGGAGCCGGGAGTCTTCGACACCTCCACCCGCCCATCGGCCCAGACATCGGCCAGGGGGTAGCCTAACCCGGCGAGGTCCTCGACCTCCTTCTTCCCCGGATCGGCGAAGCAGCCGCCGGTCAATTGTCCCGAACACTCCAGCAGGTGGCCCGTCAGGGTGCCGTTCGCCAGCTTGGCGTAATCGTCATAGGACCAGCCGAACGCATGCAGCATCGGCCCCAGGAACAGCGCGGGGTCGGCAACGCGGCCGGTGATCACGAGGTCGGCCCCGGTCGCGAACCCCTGCGCCACCACGTCGGCGCCCAGATAGGCATTCGCCGAGGCCATGCGCGGCAACAGCGACTCCAGCGGCGCCCCATCCTCCATCAACGCCAGCTCGGGGTGCGCTCGCATGAGGTCGGTGACCTCATCCCCCCGCACCACGGCGCAGGTATAGTCCGGGCAGCCCCAATCCGGAGCGTGCTTGCGCAGCACGTTCGCCGCGCCCATCGGGTTGGCGGCACCCATGTTGGTCACGATCTTGACGCCGCGTTTGAGGGCAGGGGGCATGATCGCCTCCATCCGCTCCAACAGCACGGGCGTGTAGCCCTTGGTCGGGTCCTTGGCGCGGTCCAGGGTTTCGCGCGCGATGGTGCGCTCCGCCAGGCACTCCATGGCGAGGTAATCCAGCTCGCCCTTCTCGACGATCTCCACCCCCGGCGGAATGCGGTCGTCGGAGAACCCCGCGCCGCAGCCGATTCTGATTTTGTCACGAGCCATGGGGACCCCCTTTGTCGGTGGCGACGATAACCGAGCCGGGCGCGGGACGCCAATCCGTGCCGTATCGTCCGGGCTCGCGCTGTTGGAGGTGGTTTATGAGGCCGAGAATTGGCAAAGACTGGAATCCCTTACCAAAGCCAGGCTGCGATTTCTTTCTGTTACGATCGCGAGGATTTTTCGCTGGAATTCTGGGCAGGTATCATTGTCGGTGACAAGGTTATCATCGAACGCTCAGGCGTCGGCCCGTTGCCGCATTTCCACGCCCCACGCGGGTCACCGTACTCGCCGTGATATGTGTAAACCGGCAGAACCCCCAATCAATGTTCTCCCCACTTAAATCGCGCCTTCATCCACTCCCGTATTGTCTGGAAAACGGAATAAAGCATCGGAATCAAGAACACGCCAATCGAACTCGCCACGATCATGCCGGTAAACACTGCCGTTCCCACGGCGCGGCGGCTGAGCATGCCCGCGCCGTGGGCCCAGACCAGGGGGATCAGGCCGAAAATGAATGCGATGGACGTCATCAGCACGGCGCGAATTCGCATGCGAGCGCCTAGTAAGGCGGAATCGCGAATGGACAATCCCTGCTCCCGCGCCCCCTTGGAGAACTCGACAATTAAAATACCGTTCTTCGCGGCCAGGGATATCAGCACGACCATGCCGATCTGCGCATACAGGTCCAGTGGCAGCCCGAACAGCAGCAGCCCTCCGAAAGCTCCGAGCACGCCGACGGCTACGGATAGCAGCACCGGGACGGGGATCATCCAACTTTCGTACAGCGCCACCAGGAACAGGTATGCGAACAAAACGGCCAGCGACAGGATCGCCAGGGTTTGCCCGGCGGCCGCCTTTTCCTGGTACGCGGTGCCCGACCATTCGTACCCGTACCCGGGTGGCAGGGTGTTGGCGGAGATTTCGTCCATCGCTTTCAGCGCGTCGCCCGACGAAACGAAGGGTGCCGGCGAACCGTTCACCGTCACCGCTCGGTAATTGTTGAACCGGCTGATCACCTGCGGCCCCAGCACGATCCGCGTGCTGGCGATGGCGCGCAGAGGCACCATCTCGCCTTGTTTGTTGCGAATGTGGATGCGGTCGATCGATGACGCATCCGCGCGATCCGCCGCATCGGCCTGGATGTTCACCTGCCAGGTGCGGCCATAGAGGTTGAAATCATTGATGTAGAAACCGCCGAGCGTGGTTTGCAGCGCGTTGAACACGTCGGATACCGCCAAACCAAGTGCCTGCGCCTTGTCGCGATCGATATCCAGCCAGATCGAGGGGTTCGACGCGGTGAACGTGGAGAACACCCTGCTGAGCCGCTTGTCCTGGTTGGCCGCTGCTTGAAGACCCTGCACGGCGCTGGACATCGCCGCGGGCTCCTGCCCCTCGAGGTTTTCCAGCTGATATTCGAAGCCGCCGCTGGTCGACAGGCCAATGATCGGGGGCAAATTGAAGGCGAAAATATTGGCTGATCGAATCTGCCGCGCGCCGCCGAATACCTGGCCGATGACCGCCTGCGCGCCGTCGGCGGCGGCCTTGCGATCCTCGAATGGTTTCAACTTCACGACCACGAATGCGGCGTTGGGCTGATTGCCGCCATCGAGCAGGGAGAATCCGACGATTGCCAACACGCCCTGAACCTGCGGCATGGGGCGGATCATCTTCTCCACCTGCTCCACCACCGCTCGGGTGCGATTCACGGCGGCGCCGTCGGGCAATTGGATCGCGACGAAGAACGCGCCCTGGTCTTCCTCCGGAAGGAAGCCCGTGGGGGTCAGCTTCGACAGCCCGAAGATGCCGGCGCCGGCGGCGGCGATGACCAGCACCGACAACAGGGCCACCCGCAGCAATCCACGCACCATCCAGGTATACCCGTCGCGCATCTTGTCGATGCCGCGGAGCATCATGCCCAGGATACCCCTCGGCGGCCCGTCGTGGCGCAGGAACACGGCGCATAAGGCGGGGGACAACGTCAGCGCGTTGATGGCGGAGATCAGCATCGAAATGCTGATCGTCACCGCGAACTGGCGGAACAATGTGCCGGATACGCCCGGAATGAATCCGACCGGGACGAACACCGACAGCAGCACCAGAGAAATCGCGATCACCGGGCCGGTGATCTGTGCCATGGCTTTTTTGGTGGCGTCAGTGGAGGAAAGGTCGGGTTCCTCCGCCATCACGCGCTCGACATTTTCCACCACTACGATGGCGTCATCGACCACGATGCCGATGCCCAGCACCATGGCGAGCAGAGAAATCGTGTTCAGCGAAAAGCCCGCCGCCAGCAGGAACGCGATGGTGCCGACCAGGCTGACGGGGATGGCGACCATCGGAATGATGGTGGCGCGCCAGTTGCCCAGGAAGACGAACACCACCAGCACCACCAGCGCGAAGGCGATCAGCAGGGTATTCTTCACCTCCTCCAGCGTGAGCGAAACGAAGGTGGAGCTGTCGTAGAACACGCGCGAAGTCAGGCCGGGCGGGAAGCGCTTGGACATATCGTCCAAAACGGCCTGCACGCGGGCGGAGGTATCAACGGCGTTGGCGCCGGGGGCGAGATACAGGCCGATGGACACGGCGGGATTGCCGTTCAGCCGGCTTTCGGTGTCCATGTTGGCGGCGCCCATCTCGACACGGGCGACGTCGCGCACCTTCAACAGAGACCCATCGTTGCCCGCTCGGATCACGATGTTGCCGAATTCCTCCGGCGTGACCAGGCGCCCCTGGGTCTGCACGTTCAACTGGAATTGGGTGGCGTCGCTGGTCGGGCGGGCGCCGACCCGGCCCACGGCGGCCTGCACGTTCTGCCCCTGGATCACCGCGATCACGTCGGACGGCGCAAGATTCAGCCCGGTCAGCCGGTCGAGGTCGAACCAGATGCGCATGGAATAATCCAGGCGCCCGAACAACTGCGCGTCGCCCACCCCCGGCGTGCGGGCCAGCCGGTCCAGCACGTTGATGGTGACGAAGTTGCTGATGAACAGCGGGTCGTACTTGCCGCCCTCGGAGTAGAATTGCAGGAATTCCAGGATGGCGGTGGAGCGTTTTCGCACCGACACACCCGCCCGCTGCACATCCGGCGGCAGTTTCGCCAGAGCCTGCTGCACCCGGTTGTTGACGTTGACGGTATCGACGTCGGGATTTGTCCCCAGTTCGAAACTCACGGTCAGGCCGTAGCTGCCGTCGTTTGCGCTGTTGGACTTCATGTAGATCATCTTGTCCACGCCGACGATCGCCGCTTCCAGCGGCTGCGCGACGGTGGCCTCGATCACCTGTGCGGACGCGCCGGTGAAACTGGTAGACACCAGCACCTGCGGCGGCACGATGTCGGGGAACTGCGACACCGGGATGCGGAACCAGGCCAGTACCCCGGCCAGTGTCATAACGATCGCGATGACCGTCGCCAGCCGTGGGCGGTCGACGAAGACGGAGGAGATCATGCGGTCAGCGCCCTGCTGGCGAAAGGGGGGCCGATGGGGTGGCGGGGGAGGGGGCTACGACCGCACCGGGGCGCACGCGCTGAATGCCCTCGGAGATAACGGTATCTCCTTCCTTCAGCCCCTCCGCGATGACCGCGACCGCCGGGGTGGACTGGCCGAGCTTGATGCGGCGCTGTTCGGCCTTGTTGCCCTCACCGATGACGTAGACGTAGTCGCCCTGCTGGTCGGACAGCACGGCGACGCGGGGGATGCCGAGGGCCATGACCGGCTGGATACCCTCCACGGTGACCGCGACGAAAGCACCGTCGATCAGCGGCCGGTCCACCGGCTTGCCGGGTTCCGCGGGACGCAGCGGCGGGTTGGGGATGCGGGCGCGGACGACGATGGTGTCGGTGGTGGGGGAGACCGTGGGATCGATGTAGTCGATCGTGCCGGTTTCCTTGAACGCCGACCCGTCCGGCAGCTTCAGATGCACTGCCACGCCGCTGGTGCCGCCTTTGTCGGCGTAGCGCTTCTGCAACGCGGTCAGGGTGCGGGATGCCACGGGGAACACCACATACATGGGGTTCTGGCTGACGATGGATGCCAGAGGGCCGCTGCTGGGGGACACCACGTTGCCGGGGGTCACCGCGCCCCGGCTGATCTTGCCGGCGACGGGCGCTTTGATCTCAGTGTAGGCGAGATTGATCTTGGCCTGCTGCAATTGCGCCTGCGCCACGGCAAGCTGCCCGGCCAACGACCTCTGATTGGCCAATGCATCATCGACGTTGGACCGCTGGCCGGCCGGTGTCGCCAGCAATTGCTGGGCGCGCACGAGTTGGATGTTGGCGTTCGCGAGGCGGGCGCTGACTTCGGCAACCGTGCCCTCCTGCTGGGCAACGGCAGTTTCGTAGGGTGCACGTTCCAGCCGGTAGAGCAAATCGCCCTGCTGAACCTCCGCCCCCTCGGTAAACAGCCGCTGGTCGAGGAAGGCGGTGACGCGGGCCGTCAGGGAGACCCGGTCCACGGCCTGCACCCGCCCGACGAAGTCCGAGGTTTCGGTAACAGCGGTCGGCTGTGCTTTCACCACGCCCACCGCGGCCGGCGGCCCGCCAGGGGCCTGCGCGAAAGTAGCACCGGCGGTCAGCAGCGACGCCGCGACAACAAGATGGAATGAAGCCAGACGCATCGTCGTAGAGTCCTTCGGGCCATGGCGAGCGCCGGCAATAGTGAGTCGCGGGGTTTGCGGTCAACTAGCCGTTTGCGTTAGGCAGCAGCCGCGATGGCATCAGTATGAGGACAGCCCGTGAAGCGACGCACACTTTTGCAGGCAACCGCGGCGACCGGGTTCCTGAAAGGGCCCGTGCCCGTGTTCTGGAACGTGGCGAAGGGCTGATGGGCGCGTATCTCGCCGTCGCGGTAGGCGGCGCCATAGGCAGCGTTGCCCGGTTCTGGATGACCGGAGCCATGACGGCGCTGACGGGCGCCCGGTTTCCCTGGGGCACGTTGCTGATCAACATCCTGGGCTCGTTCGTCATCGGGCTGGTGGCTGGGATCACCCTGACCCCAGCCAGGATGGGGATGCACCCGGATGTGCGCATCTTCCTGATGACGGGGATATGCGGGGGATTCACCACGTTCTCCGCGTTCAGCCTGCAGACGCTGGAATTGATCCAAACCGGGGATCTGGTACCGGCGTTCGGTTACATCCTGGGTTCTGTGGCATTGTGCTTGCTGGTGGTCTGGGGTGGGTGGCTGCTGGGGCGGGTGTAACAAGCCATCCTGACACGGCATCGCGATCCTTACATGATCGACAATCACTGATTGAGCCTCCCCCGACCGTGGTGTTACACCCCCTGCCGCGGCGCACCACCGAACGAAAGACCATTGAACGATGAAGGTTTTGCTAACCGGCGGCTGCGGGTTCATCGGGTCCGCCGTGGTGCGCCATCTGCTGCGCACCACCGATCATACGGTCGTCAACGTCGACAAGATGACCTACGCCGCCTCGGAAGATGCGCTGGAGGAGGGCAGGGGCCACAACCGCCATATTCTCATCCGCGCCGACATTTGCGATGCAGGCGCGCTGCGGCAGGTGTTTACCGCACACGACCCCGACGCTGTGATGCATCTGGCAGCGGAAAGCCATGTGGACCGGTCGATCGATGGGCCGTCGGACTTCGTGCAGACCAACGTCGTTGGCACCTTTACGCTGCTGGAGGCCGCGCGGCGGCACCATGCCGGGTTGTCCCCCGCCCGCAAGGCCGCGTTCCGGTTCCACCATATCTCAACCGATGAGGTGTTCGGCGCGCTGGACCACGGCGATCCGCCGTTCACCGAAACCACCGCTTACGATCCCCGCAGCCCGTACTCGGCGACCAAGGCGGCGTCGGACCACCTGGTGCGGGCCTGGCATCACACATACGGATTGCCGACCCTCGTCAGCAACACCTGCAACAACTACGGCCCCTGGCAGTTCCCGGAGAAGCTGATCCCGCTGGTGACGTTGAACGCGCTGCAAGGCAAGGAGCTGCCGGTGTATGGCGATGGCTCGAACATCCGCGACTGGATCTTTGTCGATGACCACGCTGAGGCGCTGGTGCATGTGCTGGAACAGGGTCAGGCCGGGGAAACTTATGCCATCGGTGGGCGCCAACCGCGTACCAACCTGGAAGTCGTTCGCGCCATCTGCGCCCATCTGGATAAGCGGGTGCCCGATCCCGCTGGGCCGCGGGAACGCCTGATCCGCTTCGTCACCGACCGTCCCGGCCACGATTTCCGCTACGAGATCGATCCCTCCCGCGCCGAGGCCGCTTTGGGCTGGAAGGCGCCAAACGATTTCGAAACCGGGCTGGGCAAGACCATCGACTGGTACTTGGCGCACGAGTCCTGGTGGACAACGGTGCGTGCCGCGCGTTACGCCGGCCAGCGACTGGGGACGGCCGCGTGAGAGTTTTTGTTGTTTAGCAAGATAGGGTTTGTATTCGATGAAGGGTATTCTTCTGGCCGGCGGTTCCGGCACGCGGTTGCATCCCATGACCCTGGCGGCGTCGAAGCAACTGTTGCCGGTCTACGACAAGCCGATGGTTTACTACCCGCTGTCCACCCTGATGCTGGCGGGCATTCGGGACATCATGATTATCTCCACGCCGGAGGATTTGCCGCAGTTCCGCCGCCTGCTGGGCGACGGCTCCCGCTTCGGAGTGCGCTTCGCCTACGCCGAACAGCCCAGCCCGGACGGCATCGCGCAAGCCTTCCTTATCGGGCGCGACTGGATCGCCGGGGAGGCCTGTGCGCTGGCCCTGGGCGACAATATCATCCACGGCGACCATTTGTCGGCGCTGCTACGCGGCGCGGCGGCTCGGCCCGACGGCGCCACGGTGTTCGCCTACCAGGTGCGCGATCCCGAACGCTACGGCGTGGTGTCGTTCGATGCCTCTGGGCAGGCCTCCGAGATCGTGGAAAAGCCATCCCAGCCGAAGTCGAACTGGGCGGTCACCGGCCTGTACTTCTACGACCGCCAAATCAGCGACATCGCGCCGCGGATAAAGCCCTCGGCGCGGGGGGAGCTGGAGATCACCGACCTCAATCGCGTTTACCTGGAGGCCGGCACTTTGATGGTTGAGAAGCTGTCGCGCGGCTATGCCTGGCTGGATGCCGGCACGCCGGACAGCCTGTTACAGGCGGCGACCTACGTGCAGACCATCCAGTCCCGCACCGGAATGCTGGTCGGTTGCCCAGAGGAGATCGCATTCCGCATGGGCTTCATCGATGCCGACCAACTGAAGGAGCGAGCAGACCGATTGGGGAAAACCGAGTTGGGGCGGGTGTTGATGGATCTGGCGATGGGAGAGCACGCGTGAACATCGTCAGTCTCGATATTCCCGATGTGAAGGTGCTGACACCGGTCCGGCACCGCGATCCGCGCGGGTTCTTCTCCGAAACCTGGAACCAGGAGCGGTTCGCCGCCGCCGGGGTGCCGGGGCCGTTCATCCAGGACAATCATGCGGTGTCCACCGATCGCGGCGTGGTGCGAGGGCTGCATCTGCAGATTGGGCCGAATGCGCAGGGCAAGCTGGTGCGGGTGGTGCGCGGCGCGATCTGGGACGTCGCCGTGGATGTCCGGCGCGGGTCGCCCACCTTCGGCCAGTGCGCCGCGGCGGAGATCAGCGCCGAAAACTGGGCGCAAATCTGGGTGCCGCCCGGGTTCCTGCACGGCTATTGCACACTGACCGCGGAGACCGAGGTGATCTACAAGGTCACCGCTCCTTACGACCGAGCGGCTGAGCGCGGGGTGATCTGGAACGATCGGGATTTGGCGGTGCCCTGGCCGGTTTCGGCGGCGGACGCCATTCTATCCGACAAGGACATGCTGCTGCCGCGGTTTTCCCAATGCGACACATGGTTTCATGGCTGAGCGACCCATCCTGGTGACGGGTGGAACGGGGCAGTTGGCCTCGGCACTGGCGGTCGCGTCTGGTTCGGTGATGCGCGTCGGCCGGCCGGACTTCGATTTCGACCGGCCCGACAGCATTGAGGCCGCGTTTCGTGCCGCCGACCCGGCGCTGGTGGTGAACGCCGCCGCTTACACGGCCGTGGATGCGGCGGAGTCCGATGCGGACGCGGCCTATCGGGCCAACCGGGACGGTCCGGCGTTGTTGGCCGGTCTTTGCGCCGCGGCCGGGGTGCCGCTGATCCATATCTCCACCGATTACGTGTTCGACGGTTCCAAGGGGGCGCCCTATGTCGAGGAAGACGCGGTGTCCCCGACCGGCGTTTACGGTGCCAGTAAGCTGGCTGGCGAGCGGGCCGTGCTGTCCTCCGGTGCTCGGGCCGCAATTCTGCGCACGTCCTGGGTGCATTACCACGAGGGCAAGAACTTCGTGCGCACCATGCTGACGGTCGGCAAGACCCGCGACCGGCTGACGGTCGTGGCGGATCAGCGGGGCTGTCCGACATCGGCCGCCGACCTGGCCGACGCGGTTCTGGCGGTTGCTGCCCGCATGCGGGATGGCTGGCGGGATGATTACGCAGGTGTGTTTCACGCTGCCGGCGGCGGGGACACGACGTGGTTCGGCGTGGCTCGCGCGGTGTTCGAGGATGCGGCGCACCAGGGCTGGAAGGTTCCGACAGTGGACCCGATCGAGACCGCCGACTGGCCGACGCCGGCGAAGCGGCCGGCCGACTCGCGGCTGGACTGCACACGGCTGGCGGACGTGTTCGGCGTGCGCCTGCCGCACTGGCGCGAAGGGCTGCGGCGCACCACCGCGGCGATCTTCGCCCGTGCCGGGGCCTGAGGGCTGCGCGGCATGCTGGCTCCCCCTCCGCTCGTGGCGATACTGCTCTCCACCTATGAGGGTGAGCGGTTCCTGGCACCGCAATTGCACAGCCTGTTGAGCCAGACGCATCGCGACTGGGTGTTGTATTGGCGCGACGATGGCTCCCACGACGGGACGCGGGCGGTCATGCGGGATTTCCTGTCGCGGCTCGGCCCCGATCGCGCGGTGGTGCTGGACGAAAACGTTCGGGTCGGCGCGACCGAAAGTTACATGCGCCTGTTGCGCCGGGCCTATGCGGACGGCAATCCGGTGCTGGCCTTCGCCGATCAGGACGACGTGTGGCTGCCGGAGAAATTGTCGCGCGGCACCGCCGAACTGGCGGCCGTGCCGGATAAGGTGCCAGCCTTATACTTCGCCCGTCAGATGCTGGTGGATGCGCGCCTGCGCCGGATCGCGCTGTCGTACCGTGTGCGCCGGCCGCCGGGGTTCCCGGCTTCCTTGACGCAGAACCTGGCCACCGGCTGCACCATATTGATGAACCGAGCAGCGATGGCGCTGATGGCAGAGCGCCCGGCCCCGGCCGGCAGCCTGCACGACTGGTGGAGCTACATCGTGGTCTCCGCCCATGGTGGGCGTCTGATCGCCGATAATGAGCCGACGGTGCTGTACCGCCAGCACGACTCAAACACTGTTGGCGCACCCCGCGGTGCCTGGCGGCGCGCCATCGCGGCACTGCGGCGGGGGCCGGAGCCGTTCATGCGGCTGCTGCGCGGCTATGTCGGCGCCCTTTCGTCACACGTGGACCAAATGGATTCGCCCGCTCGGGAGCAGCTCGCCCGCATCGCCTGGGGGCTGGAGGGCGGGCTGGGACGGCGGCTGCTTGTGCTGGGGATGCCGGAATTCCGCCGCCAGACGTGGCTGGAGACCTTGCTGTTCCGGGTGTGGTTTTTGTTGAAGTAGGCGGCCAGGCGATTGCGAGTTGCGGGGGTTCGGGGGGCATGCTATTGCGCCGGCCCGCGCCCGAGTTGGGGGATAGTTTAGCGGTAAAACTCCCGGCTCTGACCCGGGCATCCTTGGTTCGAATCCAGGTCCCCCAGCCAAATCACCGCGCGCGGCAAATCAGCTAGCCCACCCTCCGCGCGGCGAAGCCGCCGAAAGATCTCCCGGGTCAAGTGCGAAGCCTTCGCCGTTCCAGTGCCTGGTAAGGCGCATCCAGGTGCGCCGCGACGGCCGCGTCGCCCGGGCCATTCGGGGGGATGGGGGCTGCGTCATCGGCTCGGGAAAAGCGATCGCCTGGCTTTTTGGAGTGGCTACCGGACGCGCCCACCATCGCGGTGCGGGTTTCGGCGGTCAGCGACATGCCGAACCGCGGCAGCACGCACCCGAACACAGCCTCTGGGAGGTCACGATAATTTACCAGACTTTCTGATTGCTCGCCGGTCGCGGCCTCCAAAATGCGTCTCAGCACGCGGGCGCAATACTCCGGCGGAGGCATCGTCATGGCCTCGGTCATGTCAATACCGAACAGGTGAGGGTCCAATAATTGCGGCACTGTCTGTATACCGCGTTGCCGTAAATGGGAGGCCAGAACCTCCCTCGGTTCCCGATACAAAAACACCCGGGGTACGTTTGGAAACGCCCGTGCGATCAGTGGCAGAAACAACACATGCCAGCAGTCTAGTTTGATAACATAATGTCGTTCTCCGAACCTGGGTTGGCCCATGCCGCCGATCAACGCGCGCAGCCAGGCAACATGCTTTTCCTCGGGCACAGGCACGGGCGGGCGCAGCATCGTGTCGATCGCGGCGGATTCAGACAGGACGATATTGTCGCGCCGAGCGGCCAGCATTCGCGTCACCAGGGTGCTGCCGCAGCGGGACATGTGGAAGATGAATCCGTTCGGCATCAGCCCTGGCCGGGACGCGGCCCACGCTTCGAGCGTGGCGGCATCGGTCCGGCGACGGAACACCTTGTTGAATGGTCTCGTTACGAAGCGGCGCACCGAATCCTCGAAGAACGGCTCGGTGAAGCGTTCGTCGCGTAACAGGCACCAATCGATTTCGGGCGCACCGTCCCGCCAGGAAACGCCTATCGGCATCCAGCCTTCGGCCGAAGCACCGCTCATCCGACGAGCCGTAGCCCGATTCGGCCGCCCTCGCGCATGGCGGCGGCAACGTCCTCCGGCGTAAATCGAAAGCCGTGCTCCTGACCGAGTGCGACGACGCGATCGATGAATGCGCCGGGTTGTTCGATTGGCCAGAGCCTGGCGATCAGCGCGGGATTATCCATGACGATTTCCCGAAACCGGGCAAAACGCGCCGACGACGAATCCCGAACCGAGGGGACGGAACCGATGCCCCCCGCGATCAGCGCGCGCAACCAGTCGTTCGCCTCGCAATCGATCACCAGATGCACGCGATCCGTCGTGCCGAGGTTTTGGACGCGATGGGGCAGATCGAAATTCAGATACCAGCATTCCCCAGGCACCATCGTTACCAAATCCCGGTCGAGGTAGAACTCCACGCCGTCCCCGGTCGAAATGGGGACGTGCAGGCGGGCCAGCCCTTGCTCCAGGCAAAGCCCTTCGTCCCGGTGTTCGCGAATCACGCCGCCGGCGGACAGGCGCAGCAGCCGAACCGGTCCGACGGGGCAATCCAGCTCGTTTAGCAGGGCGGCGATGTGCGGGCATTGGGCCAGCAGAGGCGTGCCGCGATAAGCCGTACGATCTCCATGACCGGGGTAAAGCTGCCCCGGTTCGCCGCCTGTGGCGCGCAGTGCAACGCCGCTCCAGCCGCCGTCATGATAGAAGGTGTTGAAGTGGGTCACCCAGGCATCGTCGGGGATCGCAGCCAGGTCGCGCGCCATACCCTCGGCATCGAAGGACAAGGGCAACCGGCGAACTGAAATCGACTTATGCATCGCGGCTACAATTGCCCGATCGACGCGAACCGGCAACCCGCCGCTTGGCACGGCGGATGCAGCGGCTTGGCACGGCGGATGCAGCCGCTTGGCACGGCGGATGCACCGGTACTATGTCTCCATCGTCGCAGAGAGGAACCGCGCCATGACACGAGCCGAACTCACCGAGAAGATACTGGACATCAAACGCGAGAAGGAATGGAGCTGGAAGCACGTCACGGACACCATCGGCGGCATGTCCCCCGTGCTGGTTGTCGGCGCCTTGCTGGGGCAGATGAAGCTGGTGCGCCCACTCGCCGCAAAGGCCGCTGCGCTGTTTGGCCTGTCCCCCACGGAGGAGCGCATGCTGAACGAGGTCCCCACCCGCGGCACCTCCATGCCGCCGACCGACCCGCTGATCTACCGGTTCTATGAGCTGGTGATGGTCAACGGCCCGGCGTGGAAGGCGCTGATCGAGGAGGAATTCGGCGACGGCATCATGTCCGCCATCGACTTCGACATGTCGTTCGAGCGCGAGCCAAACCCACGCGGCGACCGCGTGCGCATTACCATGTCCGGCAAGTTTCTGCCCTATCGCTACTACGGCGCGGAGCAGGGGATTCCGGAATACGGTTACAAGGAGTAGGGCGCGCGGACGGAGCCGTCGGCTTGTAAATAGTCCGGGCCGATGGGCACTTTGCCGTGCCCGCCCGGGATATCCAGCACATACGTGGGCCAGGCGAGACCGGTCACACGGCCGCGCAATGAGGCCAGCAGCTCCCGGCCCTCGGCGATCGGCACATGGAAGCGCGCGGTACCGGGCGCGGCGTCCAGCTGGTGCAAGTAGTACGGCTTAACCCGCGCGGCCAGCATCGCGCGGAACAAGGCCTCCAAAGCGGCGGCATTGTCGTTCACGCCACGCAGCAGCACGGATTGGCCGAGCAGGGGGATGCCGCGGCGGCGGAGCCGGTCGAGGGCGGTGCGGGCAGTGGGGGAGAACTCGCGCGCGTGGTTGGCGTGGACGACCAGCCAGAGCGGCGTCTCGGTGTCCAGCGCATCGGCCAGCGCGTCCGACAGAGTGTCGGGGTCAGCGACCGGCACGCGGGTGTGAATCCGGAGAATCTCGATATGCGGGATCGCGGACAGGCGCGCGACGATGTCGGACAGGCGCCTCGGCGACAGCATCAGCGGGTCGCCGCCCGTCAAAATGACCTCCCGGATGGCGGGATGGCTGGCGAACCAAGCGTAAGCGGCTTCCAGTTCCGCCTCGGTCAGTAGCCCGCCGGAGGGGCCGACATGCTCACGCCGGAAGCAGAACCGGCAATAAACCGGGCAAATCAGCAGCGGTTTCAGCAGTGCTCGGTCTGCATACCGGTGTACGACGCCTTTGACCGGGGACAAGGCGTCATCGGCGATGGGGTCCAGGCTTTCGTGCGGCGCGGTGAGCAATTCCGTGGCGTCGGGGACGAACTGGCGGCCGATGGGGTCATCCGGGGTTTGGATGAGCGCCTGGATCGCGGGGGTGATGGCGACGGCATAGCGTGCCTCCACCGCCGCGATGGCGTCGCGGGCGGCGGGCGCGAGCAGGCCGGCGTCCACGAGGGCGCCCGCGTCGCGCAGGGTTGCGCTCGTTGTGGCAGAAAGCATGGCGGCCGGTTAGCACAGCGTGGCCGGTTTGTCGTCCGTGGGTTAGGATCGTCCCATGATCGTTACACCTCACCTGATCCTGAGGCCCTGGAGGGCTTCGGACCTTGAGCCGTTCGCCCAGCAGAACGCCGGTCCCGAGGCCACGCGGTTTCTAAACGGGGTGTTCACCCGCGCGCAAAGCGACGCCTGTGTTGCGCCGATCGGGCAGCATTTGGCCGAGGGCAATCCGGTACGCCGGCACATCCTTTACCGCTTGGCGCAGCCGTGACCCTGCCGGTCTGGCACCCTGAGAGCCTCGCTGCCCGGCTGCCGTTTCTGCGACGGCGGGGGAAGCTGACGGCTGCCACCCGCCGGTTCTTTACCGACCGTGGCTACACCGAGGTGGAAACGCCCTACGCCGTGCCCACCCCGGGGGAGGAGGTGCATTTGGCCACTTTCCGCACCGAACGGGTGCATCCCGATGGGCGTACGGAGCCGCTCTGGCTGCACACCAGCCCGGAGTTCGCGATGAAGCGGCTGCTGGTGGCTGGCGCTGGACCGATTTTCCAGTTGGCACGGGTCTGGCGGAACAACGAAGGCAGCGCCCGGCATGCACCTGAGTTCACCATGCTGGAGTGGTACCGGCCAGGTGCCGATATGGACTCACTGATCGCGGAAACCACGGCGTTTTTGCGTGACGTGCTGCCGCCGGTCGTGACTTCCGCCGGGGTGCGCACCGATCTTTCTTTTATCGAGCGCCTGACAGTGGCTGACGCTTTCCGTCGCTATGCCGGCGCCGACGTGCTGGCGACGGCAGGGGACGCAGCCGCGTTGGCCTCGGCCTCCGGCGCGCGGTTACGGGAGGGCGAGACCTGGGAGGATCTGTTCTTCCGTTTGCTGCTGGAACGCATCGAACCGCATTTGGGCCGGGATTATCCCACCTTCCTGACGCACTGGCCGGCCGCGCAGGCGGCCTTGGCTCGTCGTTCCCCCGACGATCCCCGGGTGGCGGAGCGGTTCGAACTGTTCGTAGGCGGGATCGAGTTGGCGAATGCCTTCGTGGAACTGACCGATCCCGTGGAGCAACGGACGCGGTTCGTCGAGGACAGGGCGCGGCGGCATGCGATGTATGGGGCGGACTGGCCGATGGACGAGGATTTCCTGGCGGCGTTGTCCCACGGCATGCCGCCGAGTGCGGGGATCGCGCTGGGGTTCGACCGGCTTGCAATGCTCGCGGCGGGGGCGGACCGGATCGGGCAGGTGCTGTGGCTGCCGCCGGGGGATTTGGCATAGGAAGAGTCCTGCCGACATTGCCTTTCCCACGGATCGCGTCAGACTGCACCTCAACGCAGTCCCATTCAGGAGGAAACCAATGGGTTACAAGATCGCCGTTATGGGCACGGGCGCTGTCGGCGCCTACGCCGGAGCGCATATGGCTCGGGCCGGGGAGGACATCACCTTCATCGATCCATGGCCGGCCAACGTCGAAGCCATGAAGGCCAACGGCCTGAAGGTCTCGCATCTGCGCGACGTGGAGCCGTGGTCGACCCCGGTGAAGGCGCTGCACCTGACGGAACTACAGCAGGCGGCGAAGGAGAAACCCTTCGACATGGCCTTCGTCTGCATGAAGTCTTACGACACCGAATGGGCGACCACCATGATCGCCCAGTACCTGGCGCCCAACGGCTTCGTGGTGTCCCTGCAGAACTGCATGAATGAGGAAACCATCGCCGGCGTCGTCGGCTGGGGCAAGGTGCTCGGCTGCATCGCCAGCTCCATCACCGTCGATCTGTTCGAGCCCGGCCATGTGAAGCGCGCCGCCGGCAAGAGCGGCGACAAGCACACCGTGTTCCGTGCCGGGGAAGTGCATGGCCGCATCACCGAGC
This sequence comes from uncultured Acetobacteraceae bacterium, assembly GCA_903924985.1. Taxonomy (GTDB): domain Bacteria; phylum Pseudomonadota; class Alphaproteobacteria; order Acetobacterales; family Acetobacteraceae; genus Rhodopila. Next base: position 11,352 of record CAIYDT010000191.1, on the reverse strand, counting down.
GGTTGCGGGAAGTGACGCGGCTGGTGTCGCTGTCGGATTCTGCTCTGGCCACGTCGAACATCTGGGGTGAGCGCTGGTCCAAACTGGTGACCAACGCGATGGCGAACGGCATGTCGGCATCCACCGGATTGATTTCCAAGCAAATCCTGACCAATGACGCGCTGCGCCGCTTCGGCTCGCGGTTGGGCAGCGAGGCCATCCGCGTCGGTCAGGCGCTGGGTTATCAGCTGGAGGAAGTGCACCACATCGATCCCGAGATCATCGCCAAGGCCGGCGAAGGCGATTCGGCGGCGACCAAGGTATACGATGAGCATCGTCTGGCCGAAGTAGCGAAGGCCGGCGGCGGCGAGCACCGTCCCTCGATGGGGCAGGACATGGTGAAGGGGCGGCGGACTGAGATCGAGTTCCTCAATGGCCTGATCGTCCGCAAGGGCGAGGAAATCGGCATCGCGACCCCGGCCAACGCGGCGTTGGTCGATATCGTAAAACGGGTGGAGAAGGGGGAATTGCAGGCGGATCCGAAGCATATTCTGGATCTGCGGTTGAACTGAGTCTGTTTGTATTGGTGGCCGGCCCTTGTGCCGGCCACGGTCTCAGGTGATGGTTGTCCTCAGTCTCGATGCGAGAATACCTCGCATAGCGCACTCACCGATAGAGAAAGCGTTCCATTTCGGGGTCGGACTTAAAAATCTCAAAGCCGGATTTCTCCAGCAACCGCCGCGATCCGGGTCAATGCACTCTCCACCTGTGCCGCCGCATAACGAGGGTATGTCGTGCGAATATTGCTGTCCTGTTTGCTCCTGGGAATGACCGCATCAGCGCGGGTCAGCAGCATCGCCGATGATATCCTCAGCTTGCGGCAGAAGTAGCCGGCTGCGATCCGTGTTTCAGTTCCCGGTGTGCCAGCCAAAGCCCTGGCAGCATCGGCAACCAGAACGTGAGGGCCCGCTGGAGCAGGGTGGCTGCGAGGGCTGCCTCCATGGGGACGCCCAGCATGTGCAGCATGGCAACCGAACCCCCTTCGAAGGTTCCCAACCCTAGCGGCATCGGGCCGACCGTGGCCATGATGGAGGCGACAATCAGCGCCACGAATGCCACCCAGAACGGCGACGTTTGACCGATCCCGTGCAGGACCAGCCATAGGGTCGCGGAATCCAGCAGGAACACCCCCAACTGCAAAGCGGTGGCCTGCATCAGCACGACGGGGTCGCGCAGTAATATTGGCGGTGCCTCCGCCATGGCGCGCGACAGCATGACGACCGACGGCATGCGTGAGGCCCAGCCGGGCAAATGCCGCGCCACCAGTTTCCGCGCCCACAGCACGATGGACGGCAGCACCACGGCCAGGACGATGAAGGCCGCCATCAAACCAAGCAGAGCGGAGCTGCGGTCGCCGTTCAGCCATAACAGAAGGGCGGCGGCCACAGCGCCACCGAGGTAGGCAGCATAGAATGACATCATGCCGATCAGCACCGCCGCCATGGCGACCGACGCCGGCACACCGCGGCGCAATAACCCCGCGATCACCAGCAGGTTCCCGCTGACTCCCCCGCTGGGCAGCAATTGGTCGGTGAACACCTTGGCGACGCCCAGACGCATCAGGCGGCGCATTTTTTTGGGAACGCCGGCGGCGCGCAACACACACCACCACACCGCGGCGGCACAGACATAGGTGCCGGTCTGCACGATGCAGCCCACCGCCAGCCAGCGCCAGCCGGCGGCGCGAGCGATCCTGAGCGCTTTCGCCAGCGATGCGTATTGGGAGGCGACCAGAATAACCCCCGCCAAGGCCGCCAAACCGAACAACCAGGGTACAATGGCCCGCCATTGCGATGAGGCGGCGTGCATGAGGGCCTCGCTTTTGTGCGGCGGAATGCGCTTCATCAATGCCCCCCGGACCAGCGGTTCGGCCATTGATGCGGGTCAATGTGTTACAAGTCCATACCACCTATGGACCACCGCATGGCGAATCCCGATCCGCGCGCTTACGAAGACATGAGTCCTTTCGAAATCAAGGACGCTCTGATCCAGCTTGCGCGCGCCTCGGGGCAGAAATCCGCGCACGCCTTCCTGAATGCCGGGCGCGGCAATCCCAACTGGATCGCCACCCGAGCCCGAGAGGCCTTTTTCACGCTCGGCCAGTTTGGGCTCGCGGAGGCCGCGCGGGTCATGGATCGTCCCGCCGGGCTTTCCGGCATGCCGCGCGAAGCAGGCATCGCGGCCAGGATGCCACCGGTACCGTTGATCGGCTTCGCATTACACCGGTTTGGGTTCGATCCGGATGCCTTCGTGCACGAATTGGTCGATGCGATCATGGGCGACAATTACCCCGAACCCGCGCGCATGCTGGTGCACGTGGAACAGGTGGTGCACGAATATTTGCTGCATGCGATGTGCGGTGGGCTCAGGCCAGCGGGACGGTTCGATCTGTTCGCGACCGAGGGGGCATCGGCTGCGATCTGCTATGTGCTACGCTCCCTGAAATCCAACCGTTTGCTGCGGTTCGGCGACCATATCGCACTGGGAACGCCGATATTTTCTCCGTACCTGGAAATCCCGGAGCTCGAGGATTTCGGGCTGCGTCCGGTGTTTATCGAGGCGACGGCTGAAAATGCCTTTCAATACAACGATACCGAACTGGAGAAACTGCTCGACCCCAGAGTCAAGGCGTTTTTCCTGGTCAATCCTGGCAATCCCACGTCGGTCGCGATCGGGCCGGCCGCGAGGGCGGTGATCGTGCGGCTGGTACGGGAGCAGCGCCCCGATCTGATGCTGCTGACAGATGACGTCTACGCTACGTTCGTCGATGGTTTTCGCTCCCTGATGGCCGATCTGCCGGCCAACACGATCGGGGTCTATTCGTTCTCCAAATATTTCGGATCCACCGGCTGGCGGCTGGGGGCGATCGCGTTGCACCAGGACAATATTTTCGACCCGGCCATCGCGGCGCTGCCGGAAACGGACAAGCTGGCGCTGGATAATCGCTATGGCAGTTTAGCACCGGACCCCAGGGAAATCCGTTTCATCGATCGCATCGTGGCTGACAGCCGCGATGTCGCGCTGCGGCACACGGCGGGATTGTCGGGGCCGCAGCAGGCGATGATGGCGCTGTTCGCCTTGGCGGAATTGGCGGATGGACAGGGCACCTACCGGCAGGCATGCCTCGCGTTGCCGCGGAAGCGTCAGGACGCGTTGCATGAAGGAATGGGGATCGCCGTTCCGCCCGATCCGTTATCCGACCACTATTACGGCCTGATCGACGTCGAATCTTGGCTACGGGCGCACGCGGGCGACACGGTCGCCGATTTTGTCATCCGCACCGTCCACCCGCTGGATATCGTGTTCCGGCTGGCCCGCGACCATGGCATCGTGCTGCTGAACGGGGGCGGGTTCCATGCCCCGGACTGGACAGTTCGGGTGTCTTACGCGAATCTCGACGATACAGTTTATCGCGATATCGGGCGCGCCATCCGAACCATCGCCCAGGATTATATCCGTCTCTACGAGCAACGACAGGAGCATCCCCCATGCGCAAAGCAATCGTAGGAAGCGCTGTTTGTCTGGCTTTAACGGCTGTCGCGGCCCAGGCCCAGCCTGCTTCGGTCGCCGAGGGCTATCGGTTGTCCTCGGATTTATGCGTGCGTTGCCACGTTATCACCGCGGAGAGGCAGGGTTCCTGGACAGACGCTCCGCCGTTCGAATCCATCGCCAACCGCGCGGGGATGACGCGTAATTGGCTGGTGGAATTCATCCCCAAGCCGCATGGGCACATGCTGACCCGCGACTACACAGCGGCGCAGGTGACCAGCATCGCCAATTATATCATGAGTTTGCGCCGGCAGTAGCGCGCGGCGAAGGAGATTCCCATGAAGGCGTTTATCCGGTTTGCCGCGATCGCCGCACTGCTCGGCGGATCGGTCCAGGGGGGTGCGCAGGGCCTGCCTGGCGGGCCGGATCCGGTTGAGGGTCATCGCTTGGCGCTGTCCCTTTGCACGCCCTGCCACGTCGTAGCGACCGACCAGGAACTGCCGCCGATCCTGGACCACCCCGCGCCGCCATTCCGAACGATCGCCAAACGGCCGGACACCACGGAGGCATCGCTCAAGCACTTCCTGCTGACGACTCATTCGACCATGCAGCCGTCGTTCTCCATGCCCAATCCCGGTCTGGCGGACTATCAGGTCAATGCGCTCGTTGCGTATCTGATGACCCTTAAAAATCGGCCGTGACTTGATCCACATCGCGGTGTCTGCCGGCGCCCTCGTCATTTTATGATTCGGTTACGACCGATCATAACAGATAAGCAATCTCCTATGATGGTGAAACCGGGTTTGATTCCGGCGCTTGTACTCGTGGCGGGCGCGCCGCTGAGCGAGCCGTCTATACCATCCCCACCGGCCGCACCGGCGCGCCTGTCGCGCCCCTGAACTTGGTCGCCAGCAGCACGAAACACACCGTGGAAACGCGATCCCGCGCCAGTTCCTCCAGTGCCAGGTTCTCGATCAGGTACACCCCGCATTTCGACAGCGAGTACTGGTGCACCGGCAGGCCAAGGCCATGGTCGGGGTTCGGCAGCACCTCCACCGCCATATTGTCGGTGCCGATGGCGGCGATGCCCTGGTCGATCAGCCATTTGGCGCCGGGGACGTCGATACCGGGCTCGCCGGTCAGGTATTTGGCGTTGTCCACCGCGAAGTAGCGGCCCCAGCCGGTGCGGATCAGGGCGACGTCGCCCGGTTCGACGGTGAAGCCGCCGGCCTGTGCGGCGCGTGCCAGATCGTCCGGGGTTACCACGCGGCCCAGGTTCAGGTGCTCGCCGCCATCCAGCCCGGCCACGTCGAACACCAGCCCGCGGGTGACGATCGGCGGGGCATGCTCGATCCCCAGCTTGGTCAGGCCCCAATCGGTGACCACCTCGGGCGCGCAGAACCCGTTGAACAGGAAATCGCCGGAGGAGAAGTGCCCGAGCGCATCGATGTGGGTGCCGGTGTGCATGTTCATCTCGACCCGTTCCAGGTTGGTGCCCGCGTCGTTCCGCATCCCCATGGCGCGGCGGCGCTTGATGCTGTCCTTCCACGACGCCCAGATGGACATCAAATAGGGCGTCTGATTCGGCGCCATGTAGGGCGCGCCCATGTGGATTTCGTGGCTCAGGTCATAGAGCCGGCCGTGCTTCACCGATCCCAGCGCCGCCAGCCGCTTTTCGGCGGTCAGCAGGTTGCCGGCGCCGATCTGGTCGGCCGGGCCCCATTTGGAATGGCCGTGGGTAAAATGTTCCTGAACCGCGTTTGGCATAGTGGCGTCCCCTTGGTTGGCCTTAGCCTGCCACTGGTCTACGGTGCGCCGCAAGCAAGCCAGAACCCTACAGGGAGACACCAGCCATGATTCAGCGCGTCCTTCTGCCCGCACCCCGCCGCACCATTCTGAAGGCTGCCGCCGGGCTGGCCGGCATTCTGGCGACCGGCAAAGCCCCGGCCTTCGCGCAGGCCGCCCCCAAAAAACTGATCATCGCGCATATCGTGCCGCCGCCCGAGTCGGGCGCCATCGCGCTGGAGTGGTTCGCCAAGGCGGTGACCGAACGGTCCAAGGGCGAGTTGGAGGTCGAATTTCACGGCGGCACCCTGATGACCAAGGAAATCGATATTCTCAATGGCGTAAAGGCGGGGAATATCTTCATGGGCACGCCGTCGGGCGCCGCCGCCACCATCTTCCCCGAGATGGGGGTGTTTCTGGTCCCCTATTTGATCCAGTCCTACGACCAGGCCTACAAGCTGATGAACGGCACCGTCGGGGACAAGCTCGACAAGGTGTTCCAGGAAAAATACGGCGTGAAGGTCTGCTACTTCTTCGACTACGGGTTCCGGCACTTCTGGAACTCCAAGCGCGCGATCAACGAACCCAAGGATTTGCGCGGGCTGAAAATCCGTACCCAACCGTCCAAGGTGTTCACCGACACCGTGAATGGCCTGGGCGCGGTCGCGGTGCCGCTGGGCTGGAACGAGGTGATCACCGCCGCGCAGCAGGGCGTCATCGACGGCGCCGATCTGCCGGTGGTGAACATGGTGCCGCTGAAGGCCTACGAGGTATCGAAATACTATTCGATGACCGGGCACAATTACGGCTCCACCGTGGTCGCCATGAACCTGGGCATCTTCAACAGCCTGACCCCGGCGCAGCAGAAGCTGGTCCTGGACACGGGGCGGGAGGCGCAGAACAAGGTGCGCGGCATCACCGAAAGCATCGACTCCGAGAAAAGTGCCAAAGAACTGCTCGAGCCGCGCGGCATGACCATCAACGTGCCGGCGCGCGAGCCCTTCGTTGCTCGCGCCAAAGAGAAAGTCTGGCCCGCCTACCAGGCGCAATACAGCGAGCTGTGGAACCTCATCACCGAAACCAAGGTTTGATTGCATGGCGTCGTCTGGTCTGATGCGGGGCGCCGAAATGGTCCCGAAAATCCTGGTCGGCGGCCTGGTGCTGGGCGCCATCGGTACAATGCTGTTCGGCGTCCTCGCCCGCTACGTCCTGCTACCCATCACCAACTGGATGGACGTCGATCCAGTCAATTTCTTCTGGGTGGAGGAAGTGGGCGAAACGGCGCTGGCCTGGATCACGCTGATCGGGGCAGCCATCGGCGTGGCGGAGCGCAGCCATTTTTCGGTGGCCATCCTGATGCACCGGTTCCCGCCGGGCGTTCGTAAGGCGGTGCATTACGTCAACCATGCGGTGATCTTCGCTTTCGCGCTGCTGGTCGCGTGGTTGGGTTTGAAGCTGGCGCTGCTGAATGCATCGCTGACCTCCCCGGGGTTGGAGTTCAGCCTCGCCTGGGTCTACGCGCCCGCCGCCTTGGGCGGTCTGCTGATGGCGATATACGCGATCAAAGCCGCTCGCGATCCCGCCGAACACACCATCGCCGACGTGAGGGAATAGATCGTGGTCCTGTCTGCCTCCCTCATTGTCTTCGTAGTGCTGTTGCTGCTGTCGTTGCCCGTCGTGTTCTGCCTTGGCGCCGCCGCGGTGACCGGTCTGCTGGTGGGCGGTTACCCGCTTCAGCAACTCGGCTCCACCATGATCGCGTCATCGCAAAGCTGGGTGCTGCTGGCGATCCCATCCTTCGTCTTCGCCGGCTCATTGATGGAGCGGGCGGGGATGTCCAACTCCCTGGTCGAGCTGGCACGCGCGCTGGTCGGCTGGTTGCGCGGTGGGCTGGGGATGTCGGTGATCGTGGTGTCGTATTTCTTCTCCGATATCTGCGGTTCCAAGATGGCCGAGGTTTCCGCCCTCGGCTCCGCTTTGGTGCCCCCCCTGAAACGGGCAGGCTACCGAGCGGAAGACGCGGCGTCGCTGATTTGCGCCGGGACGGCGATGGGGATGCTGGTGCCGCCGGCAATCTTCATGATCGTGATCGCGGCGGTGACCAACCAGTCGGCGGTGGCGCTGTTCCTGGCCGGGTTTATTCCGGCGGCCGTCATCGGCGCGTGCCTGTGCGTGCTGGTGATGATCCAGGCACATGTCCTGGGCTGGCCCAAGGACACCCGCACCAGCTTCGCACGATTATTGCGCGCATCGAAGGACGCGGCGGTGCCGATGGTGATCCCCGTCGTGATCCTCGGCGGTTTCTACATGGGTGCCTTCACCGCGACCGAAGCCGGGGCAATCGTGGCACTGTATTCGTTGCTGGCGTCCAAATTCTACTACCGCAACGTATCCTGGATGCAGATAGTGGTGCTGGCCTATGAAGCGGGAGTGCTGACCGGCGTCGTAGTGTTCCTGCTGGCCGTCGCCACCACTTTCCAATATCTGATGGGCCTGTCCGGCATGCCCGAGTTCCTGGGCTGGGCTTTGGCTCCGTTGACCGGGCACCAGTGGTTGTTTCTGACCGGCGTCGCCCTGATGACCCTGGTGTTCGGCATGTTGCTGGAGGGGCTGCCGGCCGCCGTGGTGCTGATTCCCGTGGTTTTCCCCATCGCGACCAAAATGGGCGTGCATCCGGTGCACTTCGACATCGTGCAGACGGCGGCCGTGGGGATCGGGCTGTTCACGCCGCCGCTGGGTGTGGGGCTGCTGATGGCGCTACGCTTCGCGGATGTGACGGTGTGGCAGCATGCGCGGACATATTGGCCTTACATGATCGCGCTGCTGGTGGGGTTGATGCTGATCATTTGCATTCCGGAGCTGTCGTTGACTCTGCCGCGGAGTGCGGGGTTGATTAAGTAGGGGGAGGGCATATTGCGCTTCATGCTCGCGCAGCCGCCTCGAATATAGAAGGCCAATGATTCCATCTGGAACCGATGTCCCTGTTCCGGTAGATACAAAGGAGCCGGCAATGGCATCGGCGAATAAGCGACCGGCAGCCCCAAAGGCCAGTCCCGTGTTGGTCAAACTGCAAAAGATCGTCGCCGACATCCGGGAGTCCGGCAACGCCACGTTAACCCGGTTGACGGTCCTCAAACGATGGTTTGAAACGCCCTGGCGCATCCAGGCGTTCGGCGTGTTCATCGCACGCCAGGCCATCCGCCGCCGGTCCGGCGAGACGCCGGAAGTTGAGGCAATGTTCGTGGAGGCGCACGAATTTCTGGCCGGCATGGACCCGGTCCATCCAACCTTTCCCGCGAAAGCCGCACGGGCGCTTCACACGCGCCTCGTGGCGTTCCAAAACGAACATCAACGGCTGGAGTGGGGGGCGGTCCGGGTGATCCGCAACTGGAATCTGATGCTGGTGGAAAGCGGCATCGGGCTGAACCTGTGGCACAACATCGCCCCCACCGAGGCCTATCGCCTCGCCGTGGATTATTGCCAGCATTACGATCCCCGTTACGGTAACGGTCTCAATGGCCCCAGCGCCGAACGGATCGAAGAAATCGTGAGCTTCGTCCATGCGACCGAAGCGGGTGAAGAGGCATAACCGCCGCCCCTGGCCATCCGTCCCGCCCGAGGGCAAAACCGCTCCACCATGTCCGAACCAACGCTCCCACCCGCACGTTTAACCACCGCCCGCACTTGGTTGTTGCTGGGCGGTGCCTTTGTTACGTTCTCGGTCGGTGCGGGGTTCATGCACTCCTACACCGTCTTCCTGGTGGCCTTTATTGAGGCCTTCGGGTGGACGCGCGCCGATGTGTCGGTGGCGTATTCCGTGTCGCAGATCGTCAGCGGCCTGTCCTCGCCGCTGGTGGGCACGCTGGTCGACCGTCTGGGGCCACGGCGGCTGATCCTCGGCGGGGGGTGCCTGCTGACCATCGGGCTGCTGGCGAGCTCCTACGCCACGTCGCTATGGCACATGTGGATCCTTTACGGGGTGGTGATGACGCTGGGGGCGAATTGCCTGGGTCTGGTCGTCTTCGTGCCGCTGCTGTCGCGGCATTTCGTGAGGAACCGCGGCATGGCGGTGTCGGTGGTGCAATCCGCCAACGGCTTCGCCCGAGCGTTTTCGGCGCCTCTGTCCACGATGATGGTGTCCGGGCTGGGCTGGCGCGGCGCCTACATGTGGCAGGGGATGTTCATGGCGGCGCTGATCGTGCCGCTCGGCCTACTGTTTCGCGGCACCGATCCAACCCCGGGGAGTCGCGCCGCTCGGCGGGCCGCGGCCGAAAGCGGGGAGGGGTGGACGCTGAAACAGGCGATGCACACCCCGCATTTTTGGCTGCTGATGCTGGTCTATGTGTTCACCGGCCTGGGCAGTTTTTTGGTGGCGCTGCATCAGTTGGCCTTCGCCATCGATGTCGGCTTCGACAAGCTCTATGCCGCCGGGGTGCTGGGTATGGGCGCGTTCCTGTCGCTGCCGGGCGTGATCGTCACGGGCACGATCTCCGACTACATCGGGCGGGAGTTGTCGGCGGTCGTGACCTACGGCACCTCCATCATCGGCGTGGCTTGCGCGCTGCTGATTACCGGTCCGGACCAGCATCTGCTGCTGTGGCTGCATTCTTGCTTCTTCGGGCTAACCTGGGGCGCGCGAGGCCCGGCGATCACCGCCAAAACGGCCGACCTGTTCCCCGGCCCGAATCTGGGGGTGATTTTGGGGGTTATTTCCATCGGCACTGGCGTCGGAGCAGGAGTAGGGGCCTGGATGGCGGGGTTCGTTTACGACGTGACCGGGACTTACCGGGCCGCGTTCTGGCTATCGATTTTCTTTTACGTGTGCGGCAGTGTGGCGTTCTGGGCGCTGCGGCGGCCTCCGGCGGTTAGGTAAGCGGCCTTACCTGGCCTTGCGGTTTGTCTCGTAGGCGGCGACATGGCGGCGCGCCCAGTCGAGAGGGTTGGTGTCGCGATGTTCAGTTCGCGGGCGCGCGTCGCCAAGCCTCCCAGTATGCGTTCGCCTTCCGTGGGTGCACCGTGTTCGAAGTCGCGCGGCATCGACGGTTTGAGCGGCGAACCCTCTTGCGTGAACAGACCGAGACCGAACTCGATATCAGGTCAACGAGTGAAGCCTTCCAGTTCGTCCTTCGTCCAGGCAAGCACCTGCGGAATGGTCTGGCCTTCTCTCAACCGCGCCATCATCTGGTTGTGGATCGCGCGGTTGTAGATCTGCACCGCGATATCGGGCGGCGCCTCGGAGGCGGTCAGGTTCGGTGCCGCGTTGTGCCATGGCCGCTGCGGGTAGTTGTATACGGTGCCGGGCGGTGGCTCGACCGTTTCCCAGCACTTGAAATCCAGCAGGCCCGCATAGGGCGGGATGTCGTAGCCTTCCGTTATGGTGCAGCGCGGCTCCACCTGTTCGGGCTGCATCAGGTATTCGATCAACTCCTTCCCCGCGGTCTGGTTCTTGCTGAACTTCCAGACGCCCCAGAAAAAGGTCGCGGTCGGATTGAAACGACCTTTCGGGCCGGCCGGGGAGGGGATAGTCCAGCAATCCGCCGCGACCGCCGGGGAATCACGCTTGGCGACGGCCCAGGCGGACGGCGGGTTGAAGATCAGGGCGGACTTGCCTGAAATAAGCGCTCGATTGTTCGAAGCATCGTCGAAGCTCACCGCGTCCGCGGGGTAGAATTTGAGCAGTTTCTGGGCGAATTCCAGCACCTGACGCATGTTGTCCGACTGGAGCTGGAGGTTACCTGCATTGTCGATCAACGCCGCGCCAAACGCCCGGAACATGGCGCCATGCATGTCGGTGGCGTCGGTGTTGGTGCTGCCGCCCATTCCCAGAGCGAAGGTCAGTTCGTCCTTCCGCGCCAGTTCCGCGTACTTCAACAGCGCGTCCCATGTCCAACCGTCCTGGCAGGGCAATCGCATTTCAGAAGAGCGCCAAAAGACGGGTGAGATAGGCGTCGTTCCAACCGGCTCGCTTGAACTTGCCTCGCAAGGAGCCTTTTGATCCTTCTTTCTGCATTGCGTTGATAGCCATGTGACGAAGAACCG
>CAIYDT010000190.1 GCA_903924985.1 uncultured Acetobacteraceae bacterium | reverse complement strand
TTCGCTGAGACCCTTTTGGAATTGCACCTTGTTTCGAGCCATCGTCCCTGCCTCGCTAAATCGAATGTTCACGATATGTGCCACGAAAGAGAAGCTGAGAAAAGTGCGTAAACAGGATTTATTTTGTGCCTGGCCTTGATAATTCCAAAAACCGTCATGCGTCCGGAACGGAGGTATTCGGTGGGCCGGTGCAACCGCACTCGGTCATGAACCTGCAAATCGATGCTCGGTATAGCCGCGTTGCATCGGGACGCGTTCCGAAGTCGTCCTATATCCATTATCTATAGACAACGAATCCTACCCGTCGTTGCTTCAAATAGGCGACGATTAACCCGCCCCTCTCTTCAGGCCCCAGGCTCCCCGCCAAAGACCGGGCTTTGAAACCCATCCACGATTGGAATGCGGAAAGAAACTCCACGAAGGAAGCATGGGGCAGCGCGCTCCGACGTCCCTATTCCCCAGCACTTGCGATCGGCGAGGGGGCACCGTATGTTTAGGACTCAATTGCGATTAATTCGCAACTTGGAGCGATGCCGGCATGGGTCAGAATGTCATTCGTGGGGATTTCACTCGGATTGCGCGCAATTGCGAGCGCGCCGTGGTCACGGCCTATCGCGACCTACGCCAACTCGGGACAGACGACATGGCCGCCTACACGGCCTGCACGACGCTTTACCGCATCCACCACCCGGAAGCCTCGATGAACGAGGCGCGTCGCCTGGTGGCGGAATGGATCGACCACCATGTCGTGCGCAAGCAATCCGGCGAAACGCCGGGCTGCGACTGCGCATAAGCCGTTTGCGCTTAAACCGTCAGGCGGCGTTCGACGTCCGCGCTTCCGCCGCGTTCACTGCCGCCAGGATTTCATAAGACCTTAGCCGCGCGCGCGGATCGAAGATCTGCGCCGTCACCATCAGTTCGTCCGCCCCGGTGCGCGCCACGAACGCGTCCAGTCCGCGTCGCACCGTCTCGGCCGATCCGATGATCGAGCAGGATAGCGAATGCTCCAGCATCATCCGGGCTCGTGGTTCCAGCCGGGCTTCCAGATTTTCCACCGGCGCCGGCAGCTTGCCTGGCCGGCCGCTGCGCAGGTTCACGAAAGCCTGCTGCAACGACGAATACAGAAACCGCGCCTGCGCGTCCGTTTCCGCCGCGAATACGTTCACCCCCAGCATCACATGCGGCTTGGCTTGCTGCGCCGATGGCCGGAAACCCGCGCGATAGGTTGTAATCGCATCCATCATCATATCCGGCGCGAAATGCGAGGCGAATGCATAGGGCAGCCCCAGCGCCGCCGCCAACTGCGCGCCATAGGTGCTGGACCCCAGTATCCACACCGGCACCTTCAGCCCCGCACCGGGCACCGCCTGCACCGCCTGGCCCGGCTCGGCCGGCTCGAAGTAATGCATCAGTTCCATCACGTCCTGCGGGAAGCGGTCCGACTCGCCGGCCAGATTGCGTCGCATCGCCCGCGCGGTGGCCTGGTCGGACCCCGGCGCGCGCCCGAGCCCCAGATCGATGCGGCCGGGGTGCAATGCCGCCAACGTGCCGAACTGCTCCGCGATCATCAGCGGCGCGTGGTTCGGCAGCATGATGCCGCCGGCGCCGATGCGGATGGTCTCGGTCCCCGCCCCGATATGCGCCAGCGCCACGGCCGTTGCCGCACTGGCGATGCCGGGCATGTTGTGGTGCTCGGCCATCCAATAGCGTCGATAACCATGCTTTTCGGCGGTCTGCGCCAGACTCAGCGAATTGCGCAACGCCTGGCCGGCGTCGCTGCCTTCGGGGATCGGGGAAAGATCGAGAACGGATAATGTGACCATGCCTGAAATCTAGGCGCGTAAGCGGCAAGCGGGAAGGGCGCCCTGCACTGGGTATTCGATACCGGGCTGTTCAATCGCCCGGGCATGGCTACGATCAGTCCTGGGCCCGCTAAGGGCAGGATTGAAAAATCAGGGGAAATGCCATGCGCGCCGCTATCTACAGCAACGGAAAGATATCCGTCGGCGACCTCGCCGATCCCAAGCCGGCCGAGGGCCAGGTGCTGGTGAAGACCCTGTGCTGCGGTATCTGCGGGTCGGACCTGCACGCAGCCAGGCATATCGACCAGTTTGCCAACCTCGCCCAGCGCACCGGCGGCCGCTGGGGGCTCGATCCGAAGCGCGACATCGTGTTCGGCCATGAGTTCTGCTGCGAGGTCGTGGAGCACGGCCCCGGTACGCTTAAGCGCCTGAAGCCCGGCGCGTTGGTGGTTTCCATGCCGATGACGCTGTCCGGCAACAATGTGCTCGGCATCGGCTATTCCAACGAAACTGCCGGCGGCTTCGCGCAGTACATGCCGCTCGCCGACCGCCTGCTGCTGGAGGTACCGAACGGCCTGCCGGCCGATCAGGCGGCCTTGACGGAACCGATGGCCGTCGGCTGGCACGCGGTCGAAAGCGCCCGCCTCACTCCCCAAGACATACCGCTGGTAATCGGCTGCGGCCCCGTCGGCCTCGCGGTCGTCGCCGGCCTGAAGGTCAAGGGCGTGCACCCCATCATCGCCGCCGATTTCTCCCCGGCCCGCCGCGCCCTGGCGTTGCGCATGGGTGCGGACATCGTCGTCGATCCAGCGAAGGAATCGCCCTATAAAAGCTGGACCAACGCCGCCACCCCCGTCGGCTACGATCCCAGCCGCTTCGCCCAGCTATTCGGCACCAGCCCCAAGCAGCGCCCCGGCGTGATCTTCGAGTGCGTCGGCGTGCCGGGCATGATCCAGCGCGTGCTGGAAGGCGCGCCAACCGGTGCCCGCGTGGTCGTCGTCGGCGTCTGCATGGAGACCGACCAGTTCGAGCCGTTCTTCGGCATCGTCAAGCAACTCAACGTGCAGTTCGTGCTCGCCTATACCGCGGATGAATTCGCCACCAGCCTGCAACTCATCGCCGACGGCAAGATCGACGTCACGCCGCTGATCACCGGCAAGGTCGGCCTCGCCGGCGTGCAGGATGCGTTTGACGATCTCGCCAATCCGGAAAAACACGCCAAGATCCTCGTCGATCCCTGGCTGTAGGAAGGAACGACCATGACCGATCCCATTGCCCTCTATGCCAGCGTTGGCGCCGACCTCACCCAGTATGACGTAGATGTAGACGCCGCCACACTGACCCGCCGCGGCACGATCGCCCTGCCGGCCAACGTGCAATATGTCTGGCCGCACGCCTCCCGGCGTTTCCTGTATGCCGCCACCAGCGATGGCGCTTCCGGCATGGGCGGGGGCGGTACCACGCACCATGTCAGTGCGCTGAAGGTCGCTCCGGACGGCAGCCTCAGCCTGCACGGCGCGCCGATCCCATTGCCCTCACGCCCGATCCACATGGCCACCGACATTCCCTCGGAACACGTCCTGGTCGCCTTCAACAATCCAGGCGCCGTCCGGGTCTACCGCATCAACCCGGACGCCACGCCCGGCGCGGAAGTCGCCCCATCCGGCCCTATCGACCCCGGCATCTTCCCGCACCAGGTGCGTGCCACGCTCGATAACCGCCAGGTCATCCTCGTCTCCCGCGGCCACGACCCCGCGCCGGGCAAACCGGAGGAACCCGGCTCGCTGCATGTGTTCGACTTGCAGTCCGGCGTGCTCGCCAACCAAGCCACCGTCGCCCCCGGCGGCGGCTACGGCTTCGGCCCGCGCCATCTCGATTTCCACCCGATCCAACCTTGGGTCTACGTCTCGCTCGAACGCGAGAACCGGCTGGACGTGTTCGGCCTGACCAACGGCCGCCTGACGCCCGAGCCACGGTTCCGCAAATCCACCCTGGCTGATCCGCAAAAGCGCCCCTGGCGCCAGATGGTCGGTACCGTTCGCGTCCACCCCAACGGCCGCTGTGTCTACGTCGCCAACCGCGCCAGTGACGCCGTGGATTGGAACGGGCAGAAAATCCTCGCCGGCGGCGAGAACTCCCTCGCGGTCTACGCCATCGACCCAGTCAGCGGCGAACCCAACCTGATCCAGCACGCCGACACGCACGGCATCCACCCACGCACCTTCCACATCGACCCCACCGGCCGCTTGCTGGTCGTCGCGCATATCATGGGTCTGAAAATCCGCGACGGTGAAGCCATTCGCAACGTGCCGGCACGGTTGTCCTTGTTCCATATCCAACCGGATGGAAAGTTGGAATTCAAACGTGCCTACGATGTCGACATGGGAGAGCGGACCATGTGGTGGATGGGCATTTTGCCGACGCCTACCGTCTGAACGTCCCAGCAGACTGGGTTCGGGCTGCAGGTTTTCATTTGTGTAGTGCTTGGTCCGCAATCGTAAACCCCAACATCAAATGATATCCTGTTTACGCACTTTTCTCAGCCAGTTTTCTTGACTGATCGTTGTCCCGCTCAAACATAAATATCGGCCAGCTTGAGCAACCGGTATGGCATGGGCGTGGTGCGGACGCCTGC
>CAIYDT010000189.1 GCA_903924985.1 uncultured Acetobacteraceae bacterium | reverse complement strand
GCCGTAAGCACCGCAATGACTTCCCGCTGCGCGGCGTTTTGTGCCAGCACTGCGTCGATGATTTCCCGAGGCGTCGCGGCTTCGCCGGACGGCGCGCCCGCCTCGGAACCAGATTGGGAATCGGGCGGCGGCAACGACATGGGAAGCTTGACTCATGCCGCGACTCGCGTGTCAACCGTCGATCAGCGATCGACTACCTGGGCAGTTACCGCGATTGTTCAATTCCAGCGACCCATGAGCCGGAAGCTGATCGGTTACTTCAAGATCGACATCCACCGTCCCCGGCGTCAGCCCCGCGCGCAGCACGGGCGTCACCGTGCGCGCCGGCATTTGGTTCAGCGTCTGCAAATCACGTTCGACCCGGTTTATATCCGGGACCGTGCCTTCCGCCAAAAAAGGCGCGCCTTCCTTGATCCGGTCGAGCGACACATAGCGCGATCCTGTCACCCGCAGCCGGCCAACCTTGCGCTCGGTGATCTTCAGAACGATCACCCCGTCACTGACCCGCTGGCGAGGGATTTCCGCCGAGACGGTGGGATAACCGCGCTTCGCGTACAGCGCATCCAGCGTGGCACGTGCGCGTTCGATATCCTCGGCTGTCTTACCCGGTCCCACAAAACCGTAGATCGCATCTTCGATCTCTGCCTGGGGCAGCAATGTATTCCCCTCGACGCGTATCTCATCGATGTTGAATCTTGTTACCGGTGCGGCCGCCTGATCGGTTGCCGACCCGGTAGCGGCTGCGGCCAATCGAGCGCCCTGTATCGCCATTGCCAGCGGGACCAGGCCCACCAAAAGGCATGGAACCACGAGACACGCCCCCCCAGGCAGGCGGAGCGACCGACCACAATTCAGGCGCATCATTCCGCGCACCTATCGGCACACCGATCGGTGCACGGCGATGGTGCGGGAAAGAGTCGCCATTGCATGGAGCGTCGCCTTAAGCATCAGACTGAACGGATTGCATAACCGCCCGAAGTGCGACGATTTGGCATTCCGGCGCGGCCGATGCTCGCACGGGCGCGTGTCAGTATCGTGAAGCTTTTACGTCTGATCGTTGTATGTTTATGCAACGAAGCACGCCGGCGCAGATTCCTCGACAGGAAGTAGGGCATACCTCTTATCCATAGGGTCGGGACTATACCGGGTGCGCCCGGCAGGTTCCCACGGAATCAGTCCGCCAGTCGCCCGGTCCAATTCAGTGCTTGCAAGAAGCCAGCGATTCGCGCCTCGGCATCGGTGCCATCTGGATAGGTGAACCGAAACTCCAGCGACCAGCCGTCTCCGGCGAAGCAGAACGCGGCCAACTCGGTTCGCACCGCCTGCCGGCGTCCGGCGAAATTGGCCCGATAGGCCAGCACGACCAGCCGGCCAGGGCGCAACCGGCCGTTTTTGCGCAGTGAAACGTCCCTCTCCTCGACTCGTCGTGTTACGTAACGGTTAGAGATATCCCGCTTGCTGGTCTCGAAGGCCGTGCGGCAGGCTTGGCCCCGCGCGTTTGCGACCGCTTCACCTGAAAGCCCGACAGTCGGCAGCACCGGGGCTGGGGCTAGATAGATCGTCGCCGCCATCGGGCCACCATCACCGGTCAGGTTATACGAAACCGCCGCATCCGGTTGCGAGAGTGATATTCGCGCCATTGCCGCTCGACGGAACCCCGCGAGTTCCGCTGGAAAGGTCATCCCCAAGGCCTCATGCAACCATGTGCCGTCCGCGACCACCGGAGCCGGCTGATCCAGGAATTTGGGCTGTTCGGCACCGCAACCTGTCAACATTCCTAAGCAAATCAAGCCTGTCACAAGCAAGGCAGAGGATTTTCTCGGTCGTCCGGCCGCGCCGTTGAAATTCGATAGATGCCGCCGCAAACTGATCCACAAAAAAAAATCCTGTTTACGCACTTTTCTCAGCCAGTTTTCTTGACTGATCGTTGTCCCGCTCAAACATAAATATCGGCCAGCTTGAGCAACCGGTATGGCATGGGCGTGGTGCGGACGCCTGC
>CAIYDT010000188.1 GCA_903924985.1 uncultured Acetobacteraceae bacterium | reverse complement strand
CGGTCCTTGGTCCCCCTGACGCGGTGTCGTGCCGCGGGTGGTCCCCGGGACAAGCCCGGGGATGACGGGGTGGGGCGTCCGGGGATGACGGAGTGGGGCGCCCGGGGATGACGGGGTGGGGCGCCCGGGGATGACGGGGTGGGGCGTCCGGGGATGACGGGGTGGGGCGCGTCCGGGGATGACGGGGTGGGGCGTCCGGGGATGACGGGATGGGGGCAGCGACAAGGACCGCTTGACCGTTGCCCTGGGCGCTCCCACCCTGCGCCCAAACCAATGGGAGCCCGCCATGCCGCTTCTCGCCCTTCCCGCCGTTTTCATGCGCGGCGGCACCAGCCGCGCCGTGATGTTCCACGCGAAGGATTTGCCGGAGAGGGCGGCGTGGGACCCGATCTTCATGGCCGCGATGGGCACGCCGGACCCGAACGGGCGGCAGTTGAACGGCATGGGCGGCGGCATCTCGTCGCTGTCGAAGGTGTGCGTTCTGGCCCCCTCCGCGCGGGACGACGCCGACATCGACTACACGTTCGCACAGGTGCAGATCAAAGAAGCCGCCGTCGATTACCGCGGCAACTGCGGTAACATGTCTTCCGCCGTCGGCCCCTTCGCGGTGGATGAGGGGATTGTGCGCCCGAATGGCGAAACCGCGGTGGTCCGCATCTTCAACACCAACACGAAGAAGATCATCCGCTCCACCTTCCCCCTCCGGGACGGCCGCGCCGCCACCGACGGCACCATGGCGATCCCCGGCGTCCACGGCTTCGGTGCCCCGGTGAAACTCGATTTCCTCACCCCCGGCGGTGCCACGACGGGCAAATTATTGCCCACCGGCCACGTCACCGACTGGCTCGACGTCCAGGGCATCGGCCGTCTGGAGGTCTCCTGCATCGACGCCGCCAACGCCTGCGTCTTCGTCCGCGCCAAGGACCTCGGCCTGACCGGCCGAGAACTGCCCGAGGCCCTCGACGCCAACGTCGAACTGCTGGCCACCCTGCAGAACATCCGCCGCGCCGCCTCGGTCGCCATGGGCATCGCCAAGGACGAAGCCGAGGCCCGCACCATCAACGGCGTCCCCATCATCGGCTTCGTCGCTCCGGCGATGGACTCCCCCACGCTGTCCGGCGTGCCGATCGCCGCGTCCGAGGTCGATCTGACCGCCCGCTTCCTGTCCAACGGCCAGCCGCACCGCGCCCTGCCGCTGACCGCGTCGCTGTGCACGGCCGTGGCGGCGCGGATCGAGGGCACCGTCGCCCACCAAGCCGTCGGCGGCACGACGGACGGGCCGATCCGGATCGGCATGCCCTCGGGCATTCTGACGGTGGACGCGGACGTGGGGCGCGACACGGCGGGGGCATGGGTGGCGCACAGCGGCGCCTTCTATCGGACCGCGCGGCGGCTATTTGACGGGCGGATTTACGTGCCGGTTTAGACCGCGCACATTCCCCGTGGCTCAGTCCTTCAGTTCGAGCACCACCGGCCCGGACACCGCGTCCGTGACTCCCAGACCGCCACCCAAATCCTCCAGCGTGTCGCGGAAGCTGTCGAGGGTCGCGATCATGCTGGCGCGCGCGCCGGTCAGAGCGTCCGCATCAGCCCATTCGCCGATAAGGCAGTAGGTTTGCTCACCGGTTGTGATCATCGTGCCGCGCATCAGGCCTGGCCAATTGGCCTTGCCGGCACGGTGCGCGTCGAGGAATCTTTGCTCCTGCCCCGGCTTCACCCGGAACCGGACGGTATTGAACAGCGTCATTGTCGTCTCCTGTCTGTTGTATCGAACACGTGCGGCGATCGTGCTCAGGGATCCCAGGCCTGAATCGCCGTATGGCGGGCGATCTTGCCGCCCTGGAGTTCCAGCGCGGCCGAACAGAATACCCGGTTGCCGTCGGGGTAGGTGCAAGCCTGGGTGAAGGCCAATCTGTCCCCCTCGGCGATGCCGAATTCCACCCGATGCGTCATCGTGCGACCGCAGACGTCATCGAAATAGGCGGTGATCGCCTCGCGTCCTTTGATCTCCCGCGGTCGGCTTGGCGGATTGTCCTGATCGACGATGCGCAACAACGCGTCGTCCGTGTAGAATCCCGCCAGCGTCGGGCCGTCGCGGGATTCGATCGCCCGCCGCAGCGCCTGAATCGTTAACGTGTTCACGTCCTTGCCTCCTCATGATGTCCATTGTTACGGACGGGCTTCCAGCACCAGATTGAACGGGGTCTCCGTGGCGCGGCGGAAGCGGGTGAATCCGCCTTGCGCGATCACCTGCCGCAGCCGCAACTCCCCAGCTTGCGCTCCCAGGCCGAGGCCGACTTCCTGCGACAGGGACGCTGGGGTGCAGATCATGGTTGACGCTGCGTAATAGATGCGCCCGACCGGATTAAGATTGTCGGCCAACCGGTCGTGCGCGAAAGGTTCGACCACCATCCAGGTCCCATCGGGGGCCAGGGCGGAGCGGACATGCGCTGCCGCGCCGGCCGGATCGCCCATGTCGTGCAGGCAATCGAAGAACGTGACCAGATCGTAACCGTTTGCCGGGAAGTCCTTGGCCGCCGCCACCTCGAAGCTGACCCTGTCGGCCACGCCGGCCGCCGTCGCTGCCTCGCGCGCGGCTTCGATCGAGGGGGAATGGTAATCGAACCCAAAAAACCGCGATGCGGGGAAAGCCCGCGCCATCAGAATGGTTGAGGCTCCGTGACCGCAGCCGACATCGGCCACCCGCGCGCCGCTTTGGAGTTTTTCGGTCACTCCATCGAGCGCCGGCAACCACGACGACACTAGTTGGTGCTGGTAGCTGGTGCGGAAAAACCGTTCGGTGCCGCAAAACAGGCAACGATGATGCTCATGCCAGCCGACACCGCGCCCGGACCGGAAGGCATCGGTCACCCGCGGCACCGCGCGGAACACCGCCTCCGCGATTTCGAAAAATCCCGCCAGGAAGGCAGGGCTGCCTTCGTCCGCGAACACCATCGCCTGCTCGGGTTCCAATCGGAACAGGTTCGTATCGGCATCATGGGTCACATAGCCGGAGGCAGCCTGCGCCGCCAGCCATTCGCGCACATAACGCTCGGTGGTGCCGGTGCGGCGGGCGAGGGTCGCGGCATCCATCGGTTCGGCGTTCGCCATCGCCTTGTACAGACCCAGGCGATCCCCGACCACGACCAGGGCCGCGTTCAGCGTCGCCCCCATATCGCCGAGCATGCGGCCAAGAAAATTGTTCAGACGGTCCGGTTCGACCGGTGTTGCCGTTGCCATCGTTCGCCTCCCTCGCACCTGCGATGCGACAAGGGATACGGCAATGGCCGGGATCGTGCTTCGCCCGTACGAGCCAACCCGCGATGGCTCGTTCGGATCAGGTCAGCCCGTGTTGCACGGCATAGGCGGCGGCGGCGGATCGGTTCGCCAGATCGAGTTTGGTCAGCGTGTTGGCGACGTGCCGCTTAATCGTGTGCTCACTGAGGCCAAGCCCCGCCGCGATGTCCGCGTTGGTCATGCCGTGCGCGATCATGACGAGAATTTCCCGCTCGCGCGGGCTCACGCGCGGCGCCTTGGTCCGCTCATCCTCGCGTACCAGCGTGGCCGCGTTCGCATCGGCGTGCAGAATGAGCAGGCGAGGCGACCCGGTATCCCCGGCGGGCAGGCGGTCGCCCGCATCGGAGAATTGCAATCCGGAACCCGGAACGATATCGCGCACCGTCGTGGACGCGAGAATTTCGCCCGCCCGAGCCACCGCCGCGAAGCGGGTCGCCGCCTGTACCGCTGCTCCCCCGATCTCGACGCCGGCGATCTCGACTTCACCGGCATGAACCCCGCCACGCAGCGTCATCCCAATAGGCTCGACGGCGTTCCGCAGCGCGAGGCCGCATCTCAGCGCGCGTACCGGCCCGTCGAACATCGCCGTCATCCCATCCGGCCGCTGACCAATTTCGCGGCCGCGATACTGCCGCAGAAGGTCCGCGGCGATCTCGCGGAAGCGGGGCATGCGTTCAAGCCAGGGACGCGGCCGTTCGGTCATGCGGCGCGGAGGTTCGCCGACATCGACCGACAGCACCGTCGCCAGAACGCTGTCGGGTTGCGGCACGGGGCGCACGCCGGTCAGGAATTCCTCGATCTCATCGACGATGCGATCGGTATCGCCAACCCAGATGGGATGGTCGTTGCCCTGGACCTCTACATACTTCGCGCCGGCGATGTGCGTGGCGAGGTAGCGGCCGGCCGCCGGTTTTACCCGCGGGTCGCCATCCCGATGCAAGACCAGCGTCGGCACACGCACGATCGGCAGCATCCGGCGCACATCGATCAGGGCATTCATCCTCGCCAGCGCGATCGCTCCGGCCGGGCTGGTGCCCAATCGCTCGAAGCGGGCCCACCAGGCCCGAAACCGCTCGTTGGTCACCATACTCGGTGCGAAACTTCCCAGGCTGCCGCCAGTCCCCCAGTTGTCCTCGGCCTTGGCAACGAACGCCTCCACCTGCGCCGGCGACAGTACCCAGGAGTGAAAATGCGCATAGGCGCCATACAAGACCAGCGCACGTGTTCGTTCGGGGTAGGTGGCGGCGAACAGAATGGACATCGGCCCCCCCTCCGATCCCCCGATCAACGCCGCCTGCTTCGATCTGGCGGCGTCCATGACGGCGCGCACGTCGTCCATGCGGGTTTCCAAATCTGGCATCTCGGTGCCGCGATCGGACAGTCCGGAACCACGCTTGTCGAAGATAATGACCCGCGCGAACGCGCCGAGACGGTTGAACAGGTGGGTCAGGCCTGGGTCTTCCCATTGCACCTCCAGATTGGAGAGGAAGCCTTGAACAAAGACGATGTCGAATGGGCCGTCACCAACGACCTGATAGGCAATGTGGACACTGCCACTGTGGGCATAATGGGTTTCGGGGGGGATCATGCTTGTGCCTCGCGAGCCCAGTGATCCTGTCCGAAATGCCGATCGTTGGAAAGGACAATCCGCGCTGCGCCGCCATAAGATCTTACTTGCTCCGGGTGGAAGTTCCGATCGCCGTTCGGTCAGCCCCCGACGGCAATCCACCCCAATCGGGATGTTCGATCCACGTCACCATGTCGCCGATGGGTTCGGCACGTTTCAGATCCCGCAACAGCAGGTGGTAGGCATCCGGGTAGAAAGCACGCACCGGGCCAGCGGGCAAAACGTTCCACGTGGCCTCGGTCGCGTGCGGCGGCACCAATTGGTCATGCCCGCCATACATGAACAGGGCAGAGTCGTGGAACGACGGCGCGGCGGTCAGGGCGGGACGGTGTTGTCCGCGGTCCAAATGATCGCGCGGAGGAAGACGTTCATCTCCACCCGGCCCCAAACCGCGGGTGCGATCCGGTTCGGTATGCCCTCCGGCATTCTCACGGTGGACGCCGACGTCGGGCGCGACGCCGCGGGGGCCTGGGTGGCGCACAGCGGCGCCTTCTATCGGACCGCGCGGCGGCTATTTGACGGGCGGATTTACGTGCCAGTCTGATGCTGCCAGATCGGCGCCGGAGGGTAACCCGCCCCAGTCGGGATGCACGATCCAGTTGACGATGTCCCCAATCGGGGTCGCTCGGCCCTTGTCGCGCAGCAGGAGATGGTACCCGTTCGGATAGTACGCCCGCACGGGCCCCGGTGGCAGGGTTTTCCAGGTTGCCTCGGTGGCACGCTTGGGCACCAGTTGGTCTTTGCCGCCATACAGGAACAGGGCAGGGGAATTGAACCGGGGGGCGGCGGCCAGCGCGGCGTCCATCAGATCCACCAGCCCGCGGATGACGTCCACCCGCGTGCCGTGGATGGTCAGCTTGTCGGTGGATAGGCGGATCAATGCCTCCCGGTTGTCGCTGGCGGTGATCTTGACGAAGCCCTGGCCGGTCAGGGTCCAGCCCGGAAAAGTATTCCATGCCGCCCACAGCATTGCGCGCAGGAACGGATTCATTTCCGCCCGCCCCCAGACAGCCGGGGCGATCAGCACGTAGCCGTCCACCGGCGGGGGATCGGGGGACGTCGCCACGCCCATCAGCACCGCGGCGCCCATGCTCTCGCCCATCAGGATCAGCTTAACCCCGGGGTAACACGCCCGCAGCAGCGCCGCCATGGTGCGGGCGTCGTCCACAAGCCCCTTTGTCCCGGGCCAAAACCCGCGCGAGGCGGTGGCGCCGAACCCCCGCTGGTCCGGGGCGAACACCGCCAGACCGGCCTTGGCGAAGTCGGGCGCGGGATACTCCCACGCGTCGCGGCTGTCGTTCATGCCGTGCAGCGCCAGGATGACCGCCCTCGGCGCACCCTCCGGCAGCCAGGCGCGGTAGGGCAGGGACGCCCCGTCCGGCATGGTGAAAGCCCCGTGTGCGACAGCGGCTTGCCCGATCGCCGGGCCGGGCGGCGCCAGATGCGTGGCGCATCCCGCCAGCAGCAAGACCACCGCCAACAGCCTCCAGGTTGAAAGCATCCCCGCGCGCGCTATCATCGCCCCAGCTTCACCATGCCGACTCCCGGACACCCAGAGGACCCTTATGGCAGACGCCGCCACTTTCGAGACCATCCACGTCGACGACCGCACCGTCGCCTGCGACGGCGGCGTCACCGCGCTCGGTCACCCCCGCGTGTTCCTGCACATCGAGGACCGGGAGGTCGTTTGCCCGTACTGCTCGCGCAAGTATGTGCTGAATGAGGGAGCGGGCCACGGCGCCGGACACTAACGTGACGGTGGCGGCGAACGCGCCCAATCTTGTCCTAATCGACGGCTCGGGATTTATTTTCCGGGCGTATCATGCGTTGCCACCGATGACGCGGCCGGACGGGACGCCGGTGAACGCTGTGTTCGGCTTCACCAATATGCTGGCGCAGTTTCTGAAAGATCATACCGGCAGCCACATCGCGGTGATCTTCGATGCCGGACGCTTCACTTTCCGCAACCGGCTGTACGAGGCGTACAAGGCCCACCGCCCGCCGGCGCCGGAAGACCTGATTCCGCAATTCGCTCTCGTGCGCGAAGCCACCGAAGCCTTCGGCGTCCCCGCCATCGAGTTGGCGGACTGGGAGGCCGACGACCTGATCGCCGCCTATGCCCGGGCGATGAACGACATGGGCGGCACCGCGACCATCGTGTCGTCCGACAAGGATCTGATGCAGCTGATCCGCCCCGGCGTGACCATGCTGGACCCGATGAAGCGCAAGCCCATCGGCCTACCGGAGGTGATGGAGAAATTCGGCGTCGCGCCGGACAAGATGATCGAAGTGCAGGCGATGATCGGCGATTCCACCGATAACATCCCGGGCGTTCCCGGCATCGGCCCCAAGGGCGCGGCTTTATTGGTCAACGAATATGGCTCGCTGGAGGCCGTGCTGGCCGCCGCGCCGTCGATGAAGCCGTCCAAACGCCGGGACTCCCTGATCGAGCACGCCGACAAGGCGCGTATTTCCTACGAGCTGGTGCGCCTGCGGGAAGACGCCCCGCTGCCGCTGCCGATTGGTTCTCTGATCGTAAAAGAGCCGGACCGAGCGGTTTTGACCGCCTGGCTTTCGGCGCAGGGGTTCCGGAGCACGATTGCGCGGCTCGGGCTGGAAATGCCGGCCGCCGCGCCCGCGCCGGTCGTCGAGGCCCCGCCGCGGGATGATCTGGGGCTGGGGGCCGCGCCGCGGGCGGCGTCCGGGTTTGGGCCGTATGAGACCGTGGTGACCGAGGACGCCTTGCGCGCCTGGGCTGCCGAGTGCGCGGCCGCCGGGCGGTTCGCGCTGGATACCGAGACCGACGGCCTGGACGCCATGCGGGCCCATTTGATCGGGCTGTCGTTGTCCACCGCGCATGGGCGGGCGTGCTACGTGCCGCTGGGGCACGAAATTCTTGGCGAACAGTTGCGGGTTGCTTCGGCCATCGAGATCCTGGGGCCGTTGTTCTCCGATCCGACGGTGCTGAAAATCCTGCAGAACGCCAAGTTCGACATGATGGTGCTGGGGCAGGCGGGGTTCCCACCGATTTCCCCCCTCGACGACACCATGGTCATTTCCTTCGTGCAGGAGGCCGGGTTGCACGGCCACGGCATGGACGAGTTGTCGCGGTTGCATCTGGGCCACACGCCGATCAGCTTCGATTCCGTGACGGGGACAGGGCGGGGGAGAATTCCGTTCTCTCAGGTGCCGTTCGACCGAGCGACCGCCTACGCGGCGGAGGACGCGGACGTCACGCTACGGTTATGGGATGTGCTGCGTCCTGGGCTGCGGAAGAACCATGCGCTGGCGCTGTACGAACAGGTGGAACGCCGCCTGATCCCCATCTTGCTGGACATGGAACGCGCCGGCGTGAAGGTCGACGAAGCCGACCTCAAGCGCATGTCGGTCGATTTCGAAGCCCGCATGGCGGTGATGGAGCAAGATTGCCACCGTTTGGCGGGCCATCCGTTCAACGTCGGCAGCCCCAAACAGCTCGGCGAAGTGCTGTTCGATGAGATGAAACTGTCGGGCGGCAAGCGGATGAAAACCGGTGCTTGGGGCACGGACTCATCCGTGTTGCAGGGGCTGGCGGATCAGGGTCAGGAATTGCCCGAACGCATTCTGGAATGGCGGCAACTGCAGAAGCTGAAATCCACTTACACGGACGCGCTGGCGGCGCAGATCGATCCGGCGACGGGGCGGGTGCACACGAGCTTCGCGATGGCGATCGCCGCGACGGGGCGGCTGTCGTCGACCGATCCAAATTTGCAGAACATTCCTATTCGGACCGAGGAAGGCGCGCGCATCCGGCGGGCCTTCGTCGCCGAACCCGGGCATGTGCTGGTGAGCGCGGATTACTCCCAGATCGAACTGCGGCTGCTGGCGCATGTCGCCGATATCCCGGCGCTGAAGGAAAGTTTCGCGCGCGGTGAGGACATTCACGCCCGCACCGCCAGCGAGGTGTTCGGCGTGCCGATGGAGGGTATGGACGCCATGACCCGCCGCCGCGCGAAGGCGATCAACTTCGGTATTATCTATGGGATCAGCGCGTTCGGGTTAGGCCGGCAGTTGGGGATCGGGCCGGGCGAGGCGCGCGGGTATATCGATCGGTATTTCGTCCGGTACCCGGAGATACGGACGTATATGGACCGCGTGCGGCGGGAGGCTGTTGCCAACGGGTTCGTGGTGACCCCCTTCGGGCGCCGCTGCTGGATCGCGGGCATTCAGGACAAGAACCCGGCGCGGCGGGCGTATGGGGAACGGCAGGCGATCAATGCGCCGTTGCAGGGTGGGGCGGCGGATATCATCAAGCGGGCGATGGTGCGGCTGCCCGCCGCTTTGGCCGAGGCCGGGCTGAAGTCGCGGATGCTGTTGCAGGTGCATGACGAACTGCTGTTCGAAGCACCGGAGGCTGAATCTGAGACTCTGGCCGCGCTGTTGCGGCGGGTGATGGAGAACGCGGCTGTTTTGTCCGTGCCTTTGGTGGTCGAGACGGGCGTGGGGAAGAGTTGGGCCGAGGCGCATTGAGGGATTGGTTTTTGGCGAGGGGGATAGTATTTTATGCGCAATAAGTTTACTATCAGGCTTGCTGCGCGGCGACGTCGATCGTTTCGCGCCCATGGAAAATGCGCCCGGTCTGTCCAGGAGATCCTGGACGGCGGTCTGTAAGACGGCTTGGCAGGCGGTCGGCGGCGCTTGGCGCGATTGATCGCACCAGAGCGCCACCCTACCGGTAACCCTTATTCCGGCAGCTTCGTCGACTGCCAGGTTACCATCCGCCAGGTCCCGTTCTGGTTCTCGTACACATCGGTGAACCGCACCCCGAACGAGTTCGGCTTGCCGCCAGCCATCACGGAAATCCGGGCCTCGCCGGTCAGCACGACGGCGTTGCCGAGGTCCTGCGCCACCACCTTGGACGGCACGACCGAGGTATAGACCGTCGAACCGGACTCCATGTTCCCGATCAGGCTCTTCTTGGTGTCCATCCGAGCGGAGGAATGGGTGTAGATCAGGCCGTCGCACAGGACGGTATTCAGGAAGGCGACGTCCTTCTCGGCCATCGCGGTCATGCGCTTGCGGTCGAGGTCGATGATAGCTTGTCCGTTGCCGGCCATGGGTTTCCTCCTGTGAGTATCGATACCGCGCCAGCTTAGCGCGCCCCCCGGTCCGAGTCACACGGGCTGGGGGGCGGCTCGATCAAACGATCTCCGCCACGTTGCCGGGGGCAGGGGCGGTGTCGTCGAGGATCGGCTGTTGTTCCAGTTCCTTATCGTGGTGGATGCACAAGATGGCGAAGGCCGCGATGTTGCACACCGCCGCGATGGCCAGCAGGCCGCTGTCGAAATTGCCGGTTAGGTCGCGCAGCCGCCCCATGATCATGGGACCGACGAACCCCGCGATATTGGCGATGGAGTTGATGTAAGCCACCCCCGCCGCCGCCGCCGCGCCGCTCAGGAAGGCGGTCGGCATGGACCAGAACACCGGCAGTACGGCGAAGCTGCCGAACGCGGCAACGCACAGGAAGAACAGCCGCAGATACGGGTCGTGCGTCAGGCCGACCAGCATCAATCCGGCCCCAGCGATCAGGAATGTTACCGCGGTGTGGCTGCGCCGCTCCAACACGCGGTCGGAGCGATTCCCGTACCAAATCATCCCGACCGCGCCGACCGCGAAAGGAACGGCCGAAACCAGGCCGGTCTGCATGTTCGTCAGTCCAAATTGCTTGACAATCTGCGGCAGGAAATAGGTCAGGCCATAGATTTCGTTGGCGATCCCGTAGCCGGCAATACCCAGCGCGATTACCTTGGGATTACGCAGCGTCTGCCAAACCGACATGCTATGTGCCGCCTCGCGCTGCTTCACTTCGGCAGCCTGCCGGTTGACCAGCCATTCCCGCTCGTCCGGTTCCAGCCATTTCGCCTGCGACGGGTGCTCAGTCATATAGAACCAGGTCACGACCGAGAGGATCAGCGCCGGAATGGCCTCGCTCAGGAAGACCAGTTGCCAGCCCTTGAAGCCGAGGAAACCATCCAGATACAGGATCGATGTGGATAAAGGCGCACCGATCACGGCGGAAACGGGAATCGCCACCATGTACGTGCTGACCATGCGGGCGCGGTAGGCGGCCGGGAAATACAGGGTCAAATAGAACAGGATGCCGGGAAAGAATCCTGCTTCCGCCGCACCGAACAGGAAGCGGATAATGTAGAAGCTCCACTCGCTGGACACGAAGGCCATCGCACCGGACAGGATGCCCCAGGTGAACATGATGCGCGCGATCCAGCGGCGCGCGCCCATCTTCAGCAGGATCAGATTGGACGGGGTCTCCAGCAGGAAGTAGCTGATGAAGAACGCCCCGGCCCCGGTTCCATAGACGGTGGCGGAGAACTTCAGATCCTTGTTCATCTCCAGCGCCGCGAAACTCAGATTCACGCGGTCGAGATAGGCAACGAAATAGCAGATGATGACGAAAGGTATCAGGCGTCTCGATACCTTCGCCATGGTGCGGGTTTCCAGGGCGTCCAAAGGCGTATCCTCCGGTTTACTTCCGCCGCTGACGGGCGGTTTCGGTTTCGGGGCGGGCGGTCCGTTGGGCGCCCGCCCGCAGGCTGGGCCGAAGTCTTGCCTTTGGTCAAGTCGGTTGCTCGCCGTGTGGATCGGCACGGTGCGTCCGCGGCACCGACTGTCCGGAGGCGACCTTCGGCGGGTCGAACACAAAGCCGAGCGATTCCAGCCAGCGATAGGTCGCGTGCTGCTCGGCGCCG
The DNA here is from genome assembly GCA_903924985.1 of uncultured Acetobacteraceae bacterium. Lineage (GTDB taxonomy): Bacteria > Pseudomonadota > Alphaproteobacteria > Acetobacterales > Acetobacteraceae > Rhodopila. The sequence continues at coordinate 12,280 of CAIYDT010000188.1, read as the reverse complement.
AAGACCCGAAGCAGCGCCTCGTCGTTCTTGTGCTGCCCGACAGCTCGCAGGTCGGACAGCATCAGATCCGCGTCGTCCTCGATCCCCGCAGCGCGTGGCTGGTCGGTGCCGGCGAAGGCGAAGGACCCGCCGCCGAGCGTGGCATTTGGAACAGGTTGGGGCCTGTTATGGCAACCGTCTCTGGAACTGACTCTCCGGGCCACTCTAACCCGGCATGACGGTGTGCATGGCCGTCAACTCTCGATCGGCAGCCCCAAGATCAAATAGCTGAACGATTTTCCGTGCGAGTCCAGGTTCAACGAGGTGTTTACCCCGCCCTCCAACGCGTCCAGCATGACGAAATTCAGGCCATGCAAGCCGTCCATTTCGTACCGCGTCACCGACCCGGTGAATAGTTTCGGGAAGGCGTTCTTGATCCGCTCCGCCGTCAGCTGCTGCTTCAGCAGAGGGTAGTCCTTCGGATCGTACACCCAGACGGACACGTTCGACGTGTTGCCTTTGTCGCCGGCCCGGGCGTGGGCGATGTCGTGAATGCGTCTTTGGGTCATGCGACGAACATCTCGAATGTCGGGGAAACCTGGGTACGATCGATCAGGCAGGAATGGGTGACGACACAGGGCGTCACCTGTCCCCGGTAACCGCCGCCACCGGCCGGGCCGCAACACAGGAGCGACTCGACCTCCCACAACATGGTGTCGATGTCGTCCCGGTCGGTGGAGCGCAGCGCCACATGCAGCCGCACATCGGCGGCGTCGGTGACCGGGGTTTCAGCGGTCTGGTGCAGCGCGTTCAGGCCGATCAGATCGACCCGCAGATCGCCGCCCAACCGATTGATGCGGGTCAGCCGCTCCCGCACCACGTCGGCCGCCAGTTCCGCTCGGGCGCGGGCATTCGGGCCGGCGTAGCTGACACCGCCCTCCCCCAGAAAGCCGCCGTCGAAGCCGATTGTGACCTTGAGCTGGTCGGGCCGCTTTTGGCCGTTGGCACCGGTGACCTGGACCCGGTCGCGGCCGATCTCCGCCACCGCGACGCCACTGAAGTTCGCGGTCACGTCCGGGGTCAAATACGCGGACGGATCGTGTACCTCATATAGTAACTGCTCCTTCACGGTCGCGGTTGTGACGCAGCCGCCGGTGTCCACAAGCTTGGTGATGACAAAACTGCCGTCGGCTGCGACCTCGGCGATGGGGAAGCCGCAGTCGGCCAGGCGCGGCACATCTTTGTAGCCGGGGTCGGCGAAGTAGCCGCCGGTTATCTGCATGCCGCATTCCATTAGATGGCCCGCCAGGGTGCCGCGTCCGAGCGCGGTCCAGTCGTCCAGTTTCCATCCAAAGCGGTGCACCAACGGCGAGAGAAACAAGGACGGATCGGCGATGCGCCCGGCAATCACCACATCGGCACCTGCTTCAAGGGCGGGCAACAACGCCTCCACCCCCAGATAGACGTTGGCACCGACCATGCGCAGGCCGACATCCTTCACCGTACCGGGATGGTCCATGAACGCGGTGTCGGGACCGACCAGATGGGTGACGTCGTCGCCCTCCACGCACGCCACCTTCAGGCCATGCAGCCCCAGTTCCCGCGCGATCTCTACCACCAGCAGCGCCGCCGCTCTTGGGTTGGCGACACCCATGTTGGTCACGATCTTGGTGCCGTTCGCGTGGCAATGCACCAGCACACCGCGCATGCGGGCGCGCAATTGCGGGTTGTAGCCCCGATTGGGGTCCAGCATCCGGTCGCGGTGACCAAACGCCATCGTGCGTTCCCCGATACACTCGAACACGAGGTAATCGAGCGCCCCGCGCTGGGCGAGGTCCACCGCCGGACCCAGCCGATCCGAGGAAAAGCCGGCGCCGCAGCCCAGGCGGATTGTTTTCATGGATCGGGGTCCCTGTCCGTCGCGACGCAAGGAACGGGGAAAAGGGCGCGCCGTCAATGTCACATCGTCTATGGTGCACCGCACAATTTTACCCTTGCGTTGGGTTTCGGCCCGGCCTATATCCGCTTTATGTTGCAATGCAGCATGAGCCTATGACCGGTTAGCACCCACCTGAACATCGCCGCGCGAAGGGATGCGGGCGGGGGGCATCGGAACAACCGAAGACAGGAACAAACCCATGATCGACACCACGAAATCCACCGAACAGATGGTCGCCTTCAGCAAGGGCAATCTCGAAGCGCTGACGCAGTCCAGCCAGATTTGGACCGCCGGCGTGAAGGACCTCGCTGAGCAGGCCACCGCGACGATGCAGGCCTCCTTCCAGGAGACGATGGCCATGTTCAAGGCCCTGAGTTCGGTGAAGTCCCTTCAGGAAGCCATCACGCTACAGTCCGGCATGGCCCGTGCGGCGCTGGAAAAGACGATGTCCGCCAGCGGCAAGCTGACCGAAGCGTCGCTGAAGCTGAGCGAGCAGGCGATGGCGCCGATCGCCGCGCGCGTGACCGCCGCTGTCGAGACGTTCGCCAAGGCCGCCTGATCTAAGACCTTCGGAACGAATAAGGACGCCCCGCACTGGTCTCCCGGTGCGGGGCGTTTTTTTGTTTTCGGTCGAGATCCCGTTTTTCAACCGTCATGGTCGTCCTCGGGCTTGACCCGAGGACGACCATGACGGAGTAGCAATATCGTGCCACCGGTTTTGCCCCACTTACGGCAGGCCAGTATAAGACACAATTATTCCGCCAAATCCGGCTGCCCGGTTTGTAGCCTTAATTACCGACTGGCGACTAACGGCACGCAAAAAGAGGGTTCGAAAGGCTTACCGCGCGGGAAGTTCAAACGGGCGGGATGGCAGGATGCCTCTCTCACCCGGCTGCCGAGCATGTTCTGAAGTGCGATTGCCCTACCGACCCAACCGTTGCATAGTGCCGGAAAGCGTTGTCAGGCTGCCTTCGAGACGAGCGAACACGCCGCCCATCTACGGAATGTCGGGCAAAATAGCGTGGCAGGAAAGGAACGCACAAGATGTCGACAACCACGTCCGCCGCGTTGATCACGGCGCGGCTGGATCGTTTGCCGGTTACATCTGTAACCTGGAAAATGATACTCTTGATCTCGCTAGGAGGCTGTTTCGAAATTTACGACATTGCCTTCACGGCCTTTGTCGCCCCAGGCCTCTACGCGGCCAAGATATTCACCCCGACCACGGTGTCCTTCTTCGGCATGACCGGCCTCGCCAGCTTCATCGCGGCGTTCTTCATGGGCCTGTTCCTCGGCACCATCGTGTTTTCCTATGCCGCCGACAAGTTCGGCCGCCGTTCGATCTTCACCTTCGCCCTTGTCTGGTACAGCATCGCGACTCTGACACTGGCATTTCAGAGCACGCCCAACACGCTGAACTTCTGGCGCTTCGTGTCCGGAATCGGCGTCGGGGTGGAGCTCGTAACGATCGACACCTATCTCGCCGAGCTGGTGCCTAAAGACATGCGCGGCAAGGCGTTCGGCTTCCAGCAGGGCATCGGCGCGATCACCACTCCGCTGGTGGCGCTTTTGGGGTGGCTGCTCGTTCCCTTGTCCCCGTTCGGCATCGAGGGCTGGCGCTGGGTCGTCGCCCTGGGTTCGGTTGGCGCGATCTGCGTTTGGTGGATCCGCCTGGCCCTGCCGGAATCGCCGCGCTGGCTGGCCCAGCAAGGACGGTTCGAGGAGGCCGAACAGATCATGAGCAAAATGGAGGCGCAGGTAAGGGCACGCATCGGCCGCGAACTGCCCCCGATCGAGGCGCCTGAGGCAGAGGAGGAAGGGCCTGGCTCTTACCTCGAAGTTTTCAGCCCAGCCTATCGTGGGCGCACCTTGATGCTGACGGTGTTCCAACTGTTCCAGACCATCGGCTACTATGGATTCGTCAACTGGGTGCCGACGCTGCTGCTCGCGAAGGGTATCCATGTTACCCAGTCGCTTCAGTATACCTTCGTCATGGCCTTGGCCGACCCGGGTTGGCCGATGGTCAGCATGGTATTGGCGGATTGGATGGAACGGAAATGGCAGATCGTCGTCTCGGCGGGCGGCATCGCGATCGTCGGCATCCTGTTTTCCCAGCAGGAGACGGCGATTGCACTGATCGTTCTGGGCGCCATAATGACGATGTGCACGCGGTGGCTGTCGTATTCGTTCCACGCCTATCAGACTGAACTGTTTCCAACGCGCATTCGTGCCCGCGCGGTCGGATTCACGTATTCGTGGAGCCGGATTTCAGTGGTCTTCACCGGGTTCATCATCGCCTGGATTCTTCGGAACTATGGCGTCACCGGCGTGTTCGCGTTCATCGCCGCCGCGATGGTGGTGGTTATGATCACGATTGGCGTCTTCGGTCCACGCACCAATCGTCTGGCGCTGGAGGCGATTTCGCGGTGACCTGCTTTACCCCGCCGAGAGCCTCTCGGCGGGGACCGCTCATGGAGGCCGGGGGCCTGCCTGTTCGTAAATCGTCTTGAGAAGAGCCGCGTCATAGCGGCCCAACACGTCCCGTAGCTTCAGCTTCCGTAGATATTGACGTTACTCCGTACGTCGCATTCGACCCTCCTGAGGTCGAATGCACCGGTCACTTCACGCGCTTACGACACGGCCGCGCAATCCTCTTGCGACCGTCGCGCCACCTTCTTACACTCACCCCAAACACTCAAACAGGAGAACCAAGACATGCCACAATCACCGGGAACCTCGTTCACCGCGTCCCCCCTGACCTTCGTTGTCAGGCACCAGTTGTGGGACGCTAACGTCGAGGATCATTCGGACCAGGGTGTTTCTATCGACGTGGAGGCCAGGATCGGCGGTGAGGAGGTCTCGCTGCTGCGGTTTAACTGTTTCGACCTCGAGAGCGGGTACGTCTACGGCCCGGAAAACCCCGAGCTTTCGACCCCGCTGCGTGTGGGTGGCGGGATGGGTGTGCACTGCCGGATGGACCCAATCACCGACGGCAACCCGATTGGCTGGTCCATTCGGACCATGGCGGCCAAGCTGCCGAATATGCTGGAGCGGGCGGGCTACAAGGGCGTTGCCGCGCTCACCGACATGGACGCTGTTCGGCGCTTGTTGCCCGACGTCGAAGCCTGCGCGCGGGAGACGTTCATCGCCAAACGGAACGTGGTCAAACACAACCGCGGCACCGACATGTTCGAAGCCGGCAACATCCGTTTTGGCCTTGAGATGCGGCGCCAGCGGAACGGCGACGGTGGCCTCGCGTTGCACGTTCTAGCCGACATCGGCGGGTCGAAGGGCAAATCCTACATCGAGGAGACCGAGCTGCTTGCGTTCGACTGTTTCTGGAAGGACGCGCACTACCACTACGGCCCGCGCAACAAGAACCACCGCAAAAACTTCGACTGGACGATCGTCGACGATCCGCTGGCGTGGACCTTCGAGCAGCTCGAGGCTGGGAGGCTTCCGGCCATGATCACGCGCGCCGGTTATCCGGGAATTGCGGCCGACCTGGATCAGGACATGATCGCCGCGGTCCTGCCGACGTTGAAGAAGCGCGCCTTCGAGATGTACGAGGAAGGCGAGAAGCTGACCGGCCACAAGGGGTTGCCGCTGGAGTTCACGCCGAACATGGCGGCGGAATAAAGGCCGCCCTCCGAAGGCCCCTCGGGACATCTGGAGACTGAGACGGGCCACGCCTCGGTGTGGCCCGTCTTGGTTTCGACTATCTCACGGCGCTCCCGCGCGCCCTGCTCACCGGTAACGCTGGGATGCACTGCATGACGAATTGGATCGAGACCTATCGCGGCACGGTGCCGCCCTGGCAATGCGACGTGACCGAGCATTTCACGGTCGCGTACTATTTCGACCGGCTGGAGGAGGCGGAAACGACTCTCGCGGACGAACTTGGTCTCGGTGAGCTACTGCGCGGTGGCGGATTTGTGCGCCGAATGGACCTCCGCTTCGCCCGTGAGCTCCGCGCTGGCACCAGCTTCCACGTTATCAGCGCCCCGCTCGGCATTAACCTCGACGGGACAACGTTAGATTTCCGCTTGGGGCATCGCTTTATCGATTCCGCGACCGGTGATACCGTGACCTGGGTCGATGCCCACTGGGAACTGTCTGCTGCCCATGTGTCGTCGCGACAGCGCGATGCGATCGGCGGCCGGTTGGCGTTATGGGATGGTCCGGTAGCGGAACAGCGGCCAGACCCGACGACGAAGGCGGGGTTCATTGCGACAGCACGCGGCCGGGTCAGGCCGGCCGATCTCGACGCCGAGGGCCGATTCTCCCTGTCCGGCATCGTGCATCGCTTTTCCAGCGCCAATGGGCATGCCGCCGTCGCGATGGGGATGGACACCGCCTACATGCAGCTGAATCGGCGTGGCTTTTCGACCTTCGAGATGGCCATACGGGTTTCCGGTTCCCTTCGGCTCGACGAGCCTTATTTGGTGAAGACTGGTATCGCCCACCTCGGTAATTCGTCGCTGCGCCTGATCCACCGCATGGTCCACGCCCGCAACGGCACCGACATCGCCCGACTTAGCCAGTTCGGGGTCAATCTCGATCTCGATGCACGCCGCCCCGCTCCCTGGCCGGATGAAATTCGGGCGCGGGCGGCGGCGCTTGTCGTTCCTGTCTCCTCGAACGGATAACGCGTTTACGCCGCGTAACCGGGGTCCTCACGATCCAACTTCCGGCGGAACGCCGCCCATTCCAGCGCCGCGCGCGGGGAGCGGCTGTTGTCCCCGTACATCATTGCCCCAATCGCCCGGGTGCGATCGATCGCGTCCTGGCTCGGAAAATGGACTTTCGATCCGGCCTGCGCGGCGATCTGGATTTCGCAGGCCCGCTCGACCCGGCCGAGCAGCACGAAGGCCTCGCCCATCGACCGGCCGGCGGTCAAGGTGCCGTGGTTGCGCAGGAACAGGATGCTGCCGTCCGCCAGATCGCGGGCCAAAGCGCGACGCTCGTCTTCGGCGTTGCTCGCCGGTCCTTCGTACTCATGATACCGGATGCGATCCATCAGGATCAGCGCGTTCTGCGAAATCGGCAGAAGCCCGTCTTCCTGCGCCGACACGCCGGCCCCGACCGAGGAGTGCAGATGCATCACCGAGGCCACGTCAGGCCGCGCGGCATAGATGCCGCCATGAATAACTTCGCCCGCCTTGTTGATGCCGTGCGGCGCATCGCTGAGGACGTTGCCCTTGGTATCCATCTTCACCAGCGAGGACGCGGTAATTTCCTCGAAAAACAAGCCGAGGGGATTGAGCAGATACTGGTCCGTGGTGCCGGGCACGCGGAGCGAAAAATGATTACCCAGCATGTCGTGCCAGCCGAAGCGAGCCCCAAGGCGATAGGCCGCTGCCAGATCCAGCCGAGCCTCCCATTCCTCGGGCGAGCAACCGTGTTTGGGGTCTCGAAGTTGGGTAACCTGGGCTGACGCTGACATGGACTCTTTCCTTCGTTATTCCTGGGGCGGCAGCGTGGGGCTGCTGGCCATTTGGGTCAACCGTCAGACGTAATCGAGGAAGCCAAGATGACCGAAGAACCTGCCAAGGACCGCGTCCGGATGACGGCCGCCGAAGCGCGCGCGCATGGGGAAGCCGCGATGCGTGGCGCGGGATTCGACGGCGAAGAAGCACGCATCCTGACCGACCACGTCCTGGACGCGGCGCTGTGCGGTTACGAATACTCCGGGCTGCCGAAGCTGCTGAACGTGATCGACGAACCCCGGTTCGGTAAACCGCGCCACCCCGTTTCGGTGGTGAAGGAGACCGGGGCGACCGCGTTGCTCGATGGCGGCAACAACAACGGCATGATCGCCGGCTACCGCGCCGCCGAGGAAACCATCCGCCGCGCCCAGGCGCACGGCCTCGCGATCGTCAGCATGGGCAATACGTCCATGACCGGCCGCAGTGCCTATTACTGCGAGATGATCGCCCGCGCCGGGTTCGTCGTGATCCACACGGTCGCATCGCCGCCATCGGTTGCCCCGTTCGGCGGCACCCGTCCCGCGCTTGGCACCAACCCGATCGCTTTCGGGTTTCCGACCGAGGGCGATCCGCTGGTGATCGATATGGGCACCTCTGCCTTCATGGGCACCGACCTGCAATTCCGCGCGCGTATCGGCACCCCGATCCCCGAAGGTGTCGCACTCGGTCCGAACGGGCATCCGACAACCGACGCTCGGGTCGCGCGCCAGGGCACGCTGCTGCCGTTCGGCGGACCGGAGGGCGGCTACAAGGGTTTCGGCCTGGCGCTGGCCATGGACGCGCTGGGCGCTTTGGCGGCCCCGACGCGGCCAAAGGGCGATGTCGGCGGCTATATGTTCCTGGCGTTCAAGCCAGACCTGTTTTTGTCGGCCGACGATTACCGGCGCGAGGTTTCCAAGCGGATCGACACGATCAAGGCCACACCGCGCCAGGAGGGGGTGGACGAAATCCGCATTCCGGGTGAGCGCGGCTACCGGACGCGCGCGCGTCTTGTGCGCGAAGGGATTGAGATCGATCGGAAGATCTACAATGCACTGGGCCGTCTCGCAGAAGGAAAACTCGATCACGGCGGCTGAAGGCAACGCCCCGCCGGGACATGACCCGTTGCCCTTCGCCGGCTTGCGGTGAAGGATGGCGAACGCCTTTGACATGCATCCGGAGGAACGGGCCATGGAAACACCAGAAAAGATCGCGGTCATCACAGGGGCCGGGAGCGGCATCGGACGTGCGACCGCGCTCGCGCTCTGCGCGGATGGGTTTTCCGTGGTGCTCGCCGGACGCCGTCGCGCGATGCTTGAGGAGACGGCCGCGCTCGCCAAGATTGCTCAGCCGCGTATGCTCGTGGTGCCTACCGACGTCAGCGATCCCGCATCGATCGCGGCGTTGTTCGAGACGGTCAAGGCGACCTACGGACGGATCGATCTGCTGTTCAACAACGCCGGCATCAGCACCCGGAACATACCGATCGACGATCTGACGCTCGACCAATGGTCGAATGTCATCGCGGTCAATTTGACCGGTTCGTTCCTCTGCGCGCAGCACGCATTCCGCATGATGAAGAGCCAGACGCCGCGCGGCGGGCGGATCATCAATAATGGTTCGGTCTCGGCCCATGTGCCGCGGCGGAATTCAACGCCCTACGCCGCGACCAAGCACGCGCTGACCGGTCTCACCCGGTCCCTGTCGCTGGACGGCCGCGAATTCGATATCGCGTGCGGTCAGATCGACATCGGCAACGCCGCGACCACGCGCAATGAGGATACGGCCCGGGGACGCCTGCAGGCCAGCGGCAAGGTCGAGGCGGAGGCGCGCATCGACGTCGACGATGTCGCCCGCGGGGTCGCCTATATGGCCAGCCTGTCGCTCAACGCGAATGTTCAGTTCATGACCGTGATGGCGACGAAGATGCCTTATATCGGCCGGGGGTGAGACCCCGGTCGCATAGCGTACCCGCCCTCACCGGCGTTGACACAACGCCGGTGAGGCTGAACGATCCATCCTGCAAAGAGCCGGGTCGCGGCGTGCATGCGGGCGGGGGCTTCCAGCCCGTTGGACCATCCGCCCTGAGAGGGAATCGGACCGTGGAATTCGAACTCAAATACACCGAAGCGCAGGAGGAATTCCGGCAGGAAGTCCGAAGCTGGCTTGCCGAGAACGTGCCGGACGGCATCGCCGTTCGGCCGCGGAGTTTCGAGGAATCCAAAGCGCTCTATCTGACGAAGCGGGCGCTCGGCCGCAAGCTTGGTGCCAAGGGGTGGCTGTATCCGTCGGGTGAGAAGCAATACGGCGGCGGCGGGCTGGGTCTGGACCAGATCATCGTGCTGGAGGAGGAAACCGCGCGCCTCGGCATCGGCCTGCCGCCTTATTACGACAGCGGCGGAAAAATGGGCGCCGCCAGCATCCGCGTCTGGGGGACGGATGAGCAGAAGCAGCGCTTCCTGCCGCCGATCTACACGGGCGCGGTGCGAAGTTGGCAGCTGCTGACCGAGCCTACCGCGGGGTCGGATCTGGCTGGGGTAAAAATGACCGCCATCCGCGATGGCGACGCGTATGTGTTCAACGGGCAGAAAATCTACATCGGGTCGCATCATGGGGCCGACCGTTATTGGACCATCGCGGTCACCGACCCCGGGGGTAAGCGGCACCAGAACGTGTCCTGGTTCATGATCGACGCTTCGTTGCCCGGTATTACCGCGCAGCCGCTGTATATGCTCAGCGCCCAGAGTGAGGGCGAAACCGACGAGTTCGGGCACAAGAACATCATCTTCTTCGACAATGTCCGCGTGCCCGTCGATTGCCTGGTGGGGGGCGAGAACAACGGCTGGAAAGTCGCCTCGACGCATCTGGAGGTCGAACACAGCGGCCAGGGCAACATCCGCACCAATCCTGTGTGGACCGCGCTGCTGGCGCATTGCCGGACGCAGCATCGCGACGGGCGGCCTTTGATCGAGGACCCCGACGTTCGCGACAAGCTGGCCGAAATATACAGCCGGCTGGAGGCCGTGCGCCTGCTGTCCACCCGCAATTTCTGGATGGTCTACGCGGGGGAGAAACGATCCTACCACGGCTCGCAGACGTCGTATCTGCGCAAGACCACCAACCTGTGGCTGACCAAGGCCATCCACGATCTGCTGGGGCCGGAGGCGCTGACCTCGGACGCTTTATACGGCGCCATGGGCGGGCTGGCGGAAATGCAGCAGCGGCGTGGCATCGTCGAACAGCATCCAGGAGGAACCACCGACATCCAGCGCGTCGTCATCGCTCGGCGTTTGGGTGTGGGTGCTCGGGAGCCGCAGCAAGCGGGCAAGCTCGGCGAAGAAGGTATGGCGCGTAAAGCAGCTGTGGAGGCCTGAGCGGTGGATCTTTCCCTTTCTGACTCGCAGGTGTTGATCCGCGACAGCGTGCGGACCTTCGTGCAACGGCACGTGCCGCGCGCGGAATTGGTGCGTCAGGCTAAGGAGGGGCTGACGTGGGACCCTGCCTGGTTCGCACAGTTCCGCGAGGCCGGCTGGACCGGCGCGCTGGTGCCGGCATCCTGCGGCGGGCTGGACCTCGACCCGCTGAGCGCCGCGCTGATCTTCGAGGAACTGGGTCGCGGCGCGGTGCCCTCGCCTTTGCTGGCGTCGAGCGCCGTAGCGGTGGGTTTATTGCTCGGATGCCAGGAGTCCGAACAGCGCGACGCGGCGCTGACGGCAATCGCGGACGGGACGATGATCCTGATCCCGGCGTTACGCCGGCCGGAGACGTCGTGGAAGGGTGTGGCGGCGACGTGTTCCCCGTTGGTGGATGGGGTTTTGACGGCGACGAAGGTGTTCGTGCCGTTCGCGGATGCGGCGACGCATTTTCTGGTCAGTGTGGCGGCTCCCGAACCGGCTTTGGCGATTGTGTCGGCGGCGGGTGTGGCGAGGCGGTTGTTGCCGGGGTTTATTCAGGCTCAATTTGAAGTTTGCTTCGACCGGGTTCCGGCCTCGGTCTTGCTGCGCGCCAGTGGAGAATCATTCGATGACTCGCTGTCGGTCGCTCGTGTCATGGCTGCCGCCTATCAGGTGGGCGGGATGATGGAAATGCTGGATATGTCGGTGGCGCACAGCAACACCCGCGTGCAGTTCGGCACCCCGATCGGGCGGTTCCAGCGGGTGCAGGACCATATCATTCGCCTGCTGAACGCCATGGATGCGGCGAAATGGGCTGTTTACGAGGCGGCCTGGGCGCTGGAATCCGGGCGGAACGGGGTGGGGCGGAGCTATCTGGCGTGCTCGACGGCCGGCGATAGCGCGATCGAGGCGGCGAACGCCGCGCATGAGGTGCATGCGGCGATCGGGAGCGATCCTCGTTACGGGCTGACGCTTTATACACGGATTTCCCGGTCGATGTACGAGTTGCTCGGGCCTCCGGCGTGGCAGCGGCGGCAGATGGCGGATGCTTTGGGGTGGTAGGGTTGGGAATGGTTGAAGCGAAGGGCAAGGCGTAGTTGCGATCCGAAATCGTCGAGGCCATGCAAGGTCTGAACAAGATCGGAGTAGTCGGAGACGAGGAAGTGCGGGAGGTCGTGTTGCGCGTGTTGGGAAACGACGCGTTCCTTCAACGAACCGTCTGGCGTGTAAAACAGCGTGCAAAACTTTCCAGACTCCAGGGGTAAACAGCGCCCAAAAGTTTCCACCCTGGTCCGTGCGATGATCCGGCGTTTCCGCTGGAGAATCTGGGGTGTTGCTCATTTGTAGAAGTCTGGACTAGACCTGACAATTGGGCTGAATTCGGTGGGACAGGATGCGACCAGACGGCGCCGCAAGCTGGGCATTGCAAATTCAAGTCCATGTAATACCAACCGCCCTAACCACTGACACACGCCCAGAGCCTCATTCCGATTGAGCGT
>CAIYDT010000187.1 GCA_903924985.1 uncultured Acetobacteraceae bacterium | reverse complement strand
TCCAGGCCTTCCCAGCAACCGGCAAACTGCTCCACGGTATCCCCACAGCGTGTTGTTTTGACCCGCTGGGGTAGAGTCCATCTTCGCCGCGTCGGGCAAGCCCTCGATCAGCCGCAAACAATTCCAAATGCGATTCCCCTGACCGGTATGGCTTCCCGCACCGGCGTGCTAAACATTGCCGATCATGCAGCTCGGTCCCCTTGACGGGGCCGCTTTCAAGGGTCGCGTATGCCACCGGACAAAATGACCATCTCCGCGGTGATTCCCCTGTATAATGGGGCGCCTTATATTGAAGAATCCCTCGATAGCGTTTTCAGCCAGATCGTCCCGCCGGATGAGGTCATCGTCGTGGACGACGGATCGACCGACGATGGCGCTGCGATCGTGGAACGCCTGGCCCAGACCCGCCCCATCACCTTGCTGCGTAAAGCCAATGGCGGCCAATCCTCCGCCCGGAATTACGGTATCACACATTCCAAGGGGCAATTGATCGCGCTGCTGGATCAGGACGACATTTGGTACCCCAACCACTTGGCCGAGCTCACCAAACCCTTCCGGCGGCCGCGTTACCCGGAGTTAGGCTGGGTGTACAGCAACCTGGACGAGATCGACGAGACCGGCAAAATGATCGGCCGGGACTGCTTAAATCGTGCAAGCCATGTCGTGCATCCCAAGCGGGATCTGGTGCATTGCCTGATGGCGGACATGTTCATACTGCCCTCAGCCTCGGTGATGACCCGTGCCGCGTTCAACGCGGTGGGGGGCTTCGATGAGCAGCTTGTGGGATTCGAGGACGACGACCTGTTCCTGCGCCTGTTCCGGGCCGGCTACGACAATATCTACCTCGACAAGGCCCTGACCAAATGGCGCATCTTCGGCGGCAGCTCCTCCTTCTCCGGGCGGATGGCCATTAGCCGGATGGTCTATGTGCGTAAGCTGCTGGCGGACTATCCCAACGATACCCATCGCGGCCTGCGGTACACGACGGACCTGATTGTGCCGCGCTTCTTCCCGTGGCTGGTTCGCGAGTACAACAGGGCGCTGAAATCGGGCCAAAAAGACGCCATCCAGCAGGCACTGGACGACATGAAGTTCTTGCTGCCGATGCACCGCACGCGCATGCGGCTGGTCTTGCGCATGCTCATGCCCATTTTGGAGCACCCTGCCCTGGCCCAAATGTTGGTGCCGCTCGGCACCATGGTGCGACCGGCCTTACGCCGATTGCTGCGATAGGCCGGCAAAGAAAAAGCCCACGATGCAGGAGGCATCGTGGGCCGCTTCCGTTGAGGCGTTCGGCCTAGGAGAAGTAACCGATCTTGCCGAAGAGCGGTGCCTCCGATGTCAGGTTGGTGAATGTAATGGTGGTCTTGTCCGACAGCGTCAGCGTCAGCCCGGTGCCACTGCTCGTGATCGCCGGGCCGGTCGCGCCGGCCAACACGCCACTGGCACTGCTGGTGGAGTCGTAGCCAACCATGAAGATCGTGTCAGAGCTGTTGAAGTCGGTGATCGTGATGTTGGCCGGGCCAAGGAAGGTCGTCGACTTGAAGAAGACGAATGTCTCGTTGTTACCGCCGCCGGTCATGGTTTCGGCATTGGCGCCCGCGTAGAACGTGTTGATGCCGGATCCACCGGTCAGTACGGCCGAGGCCCCGGATATGGACGAACCATAGAAGGCGTTGTTGGTCGTGGAACCGGCGCCGGTCAGTGTCTCATTACCCGCGTAGGCATGAAACTGCGCCCCGCCCGGTGCGGTGCCGACAAAATTAACGGTGCTACCGGAACCACCGAAGATCGTCGCTTGCGCGACACCGCTGGTGATGGTGCTGTTGTCGTTTAGCCCACTGGAGAAGCTGAGGCCGCCAGAACCGACGGTCGCGTTCACCGTCCCGCCGGTACCGCCAATCACCGTGGGTGTGCCCGCGCCGCCGACAAATTGCAGATTGCCGCCGGCTTGCCCGAAGACCAACGGGTTGGTGCTGGTGAAGATGGTTTCTGTCCCAGTCCCAGCGAACACAGTGTCGGCGGATCCGCCGATCGACAGATTCAGCGCGCCGCTGCCGGCATTGACCCTGCTGTTGGAGCCCGTGAGCGTGATGTTGGCCGTCGTCTCGGCTTGCGGCGTGATCACGCTGTTGTTGCTGGAGACAAAGGCGGTCAGCGTGCCGCCGCCGGTGGTGTTACCGAACAAATACGCCGCGGTGCCGATCAGGCTGACATTCTCGATACCGGTTCCGGAGACGACACTGTCGTTGGCGCCGGACGCTTGCAGGTTCAGGGTGCCGGTGCCGCCGAATACGCGGGTGCTGGCGCCGCTGACCGTGGCGCTGACGACGCTGTCTTGGTTGGCGGTGATGATCGCGAAGTCGCCGGTATCGAGGACGGTCAGGTTGCCGGCTGACGTGGCCCCGCCCTGGACAACGTTGGCGGTGCCGGTGCTCGTGGCCCCGCTGGTGATGGTGACCATCGCCTGCGTCTGGTTGGCATAAACGACGTTCCCGCTGCCGCCCAGCGAGACGAACAGGGTATCGGCGGCGTTGGTGCTGCCAGAGATCGAGCTGTTGGAGCCAATGGCCTGAACAGACGCCGGACCGCTGCCCTGACGGATCGTATCGCCATTACCTGCCGAGATGACGTAGTTGCCGCTGCCGGAAACCGACACGAAATTGGCGCCCGCACCCTCAAGCATCCCCTCATTTTATCTTGAACCCTTAGCGCAACAATAGAATCCAAACTGCCCCTTCCGGATTCCGAAAAGAATCGGAACCCCCGCCCGCCGATTCGCAATCTTGCGTT
>CAIYDT010000186.1 GCA_903924985.1 uncultured Acetobacteraceae bacterium | reverse complement strand
CGGTTCTTCGTCACATGGCTATCAACGCAATGCAGAAAGAAGGATCAAAAGGCTCCTTGCGAGGCAAGTTCAAGCGAGCCGGTTGGAACGACGCCTATCTCACCCGTCTTTTGGCGCTCTTCTGAAATGCGATTGCCCTGCTCGTCGATGATCAGCAGATTGACCTCCTGCGACTCGCGTTGGAGCTTGATCAGTCGCGTCTCATCGCGCGCTTCCATCAGCTGGTGGAACAGGGCCGCGGCCGTGGTGAAGGCGACGCTGAAGCCCTTCTGGCAAGCGGCCAGGCCCAGGCTGAGGGCGATGTGCGTCTTGCCCGCTCCGCTGTTGCCCAGGGCGATGATGTTCTTGCGGCGCAGGATGTACTCACACCGGACCAGCTCCAGGACCAGCATCTTGTTGAGGCTGGGAAGGGATTACCACTTTGTCGCCCCTGTTGATAACCGGAAAGGGCGGTTGGTGTAAGCTCGCTGAACGGAGAGCATCGTCTATTTCCTGGAATGCGGGAGCCTGGCTGACTCCAGGAAACGCGAACCAGCGCTCACCTGCTCCCTGGCTGTTCAGGGCGGGCCTTTCATCCTATAATTTGCAGCAAATGGATTGGTGAACAGACCAACCCGATATGGGAGGCGGTTGACGTGGAGAGCGATCGGATTTTTCGGGGACCCATCCCTGCCCTGTATGACCAATGTCTGGGGCCGATGATATTCGCGCCTTATGCGGCTGATCTGGCGTTACGGCTTGCCGATATGCGGCGGGGCCGCGTGCTTGAAACCGCGGCCGGAACGGGCGTCGTTACCCGAGCGTTGCTCTCTGGTCTGCCGGAAGGCGTTTCGATCGATGCGACGGACCTCAATCCGGCAATGCTTGAGCACGCGTCAAGCCAGCTATCGTCCGCACGGGTAACCTGGCGGCAGGCGGATGCCCAGGACCTGCCGTTCGCGGATGGCGAGTTCGACGCCGTGGTGTGTCAGTTTGGCGTGATGTTTTTCCCCGACAAGCCTCGCGCTTTTTCCGAAGCATACCGTGTCTTGAAACCCGGCGGGCGCTTTCTGTTCAATGTCTGGGATAGGATCGAAGAGAACGAATTCGCGGACCTCGTGGTGAAGTCTGTCGCGACCTTGTTTCCCGATGATCCTCCGATGTTTCTCGCACGCACGCCGCACGGACATTACGACACCGTGACTCTGGAATCCCAGATCATAGCCGCCGGATTCAGGACAGTGACAACCGCGACAGTCGCGCGCGACAGCGTTGCCCCGACAGCGCTGTCAGTGGCTATCGGTTACTGCCAGGGTACACCGATGAGGAACGAGATCGAGGCCCGCGACGCCAGTCGCCTGGCGGAAGCAACGGGCGTCGCGGCCGCCGCGGTAGCCGCGCGGTTCGGCTCCGGCCCGGTGACCGCGAAAATAAAGGCCCATGTGATCACCGCCTTGAGATAAAGCCCCAGGAATTAGTTCGGGTCTGTTGGTGCCCTCTGGGGGTAATTCCGGGCCGGTTCTACCTCGTGGAACAGACGACGCCAGCGCGCTATCCCCAATTGAACGTCAGGACCAGAAAATGACGCGTATCCCAATGATCGACCCAACGGCCACCTCCGGCCAACTACGCGTGATACTCGACAACGTCGCGGCCAAACGTGGCGACGTTTCTCACATGATGCGCGTGATGGCGAACTCACCGGCTGTGTTGGGCGGGTATCTTGGCTTTGGCGCGGCTCTCGACAACGGCGTGTTACCCGCCGCTCTGCGGGAGCGCATCGCCATCGCGGTGGCGGAAGCAAACGCGTGCGGCGTCTGCCTCGCTGCGCACACCCATTTTGGTCGAAGCGAGGGCCTGTCTGATGTGGAGTTGTCGGCGGCACGCGACGCGGGATCAGCCGATCCGGCGTCCGCGGCGGCTTTGCGCTTCGCGTTGGCTGTGATGCGTTCGATCGGGCATGTCTCCGACGCGGCGCTCGACGAGGTGAAGGCGGCCGGGTTCGACGACGCGGCGATCATGGAAATAACCGCTGTCGTCTTCATCAACGTTCTTACCAACGCGATAAACCACATCGCGGAGACGGTCCCCGACTATCCGGTCGTCTGTGCGCGCTGACCCTCCAGGCCGGTAGCCGCCGGTAGCGCACGTCGGCCAATCGGACCAACGAACGGCGTTCCCGCGGCACGTTGGCGGCGTGCGGGCGTAGGTCGGTTGCCGCCAGGCCAAGAGCGGAGAAGGCACCGGGCGCGGGGGGAACGATGACTTCGGGGATACCCAGTTCCTCGGCCAATGCGACCGCGTGCACCGGGCCGGCGCCACCGAAGGCGATCAGGCTGAATTCGCCGGGTCGTGCCCGCGCTCGACCGAGACGATCCGCAACGCCTGCGCCATGTTGCTGTTGACGATGCGCACGATGCGTTCGGCCGCATCGACCGCCGACAGGCTGTAATGCGCCCCGACATCCGTCAGCACCGCCCGTTCGGCGGCGGCGTAGTCGATCGGCAAGCCGCCGCCCAGCAGCGCCTCGCGATCCAGATAACCGAGGATGACGTTCGCGTCGGTGACCGTGGGATGCACCCCGCAACCCCCGCGCCCGCCGCACTTCGTCGGCGCGAGCGGCAAACGCGCGCACGCTATCGCGCAATGCTTCGATATGGTCTGGTGCCGTCATAGCGCCCGGACTGCTTCCTCTACGGTCAGAAACACATGATCGCGTCCGAACGCGTCCAGCAATCCCGTCCGCTCCGCCTGGACCGCCGCCCGTTCCACCGATAGGCGGGCCAGGGCGATATCGATGCCACGGTCCCGCAGGAAGCCGATCAGCCGGACCAGCATGCCCGCGCCGGTGTAGTCGATGTCGATCATGCCGCTGGCCTCGATCACCACCAAACGCACCGGGACCTTCGCCCGTTCGATCGTGTCGCGCAGCTGGCCCCTGATGAACGCCGCATTGGTGAAATTCAGCGGTGCGGCCGGCGCGAAGACCAGGACGCCGGGCACGTGCTCGCCGTTTTCTCCGTCGGGAGGCCACCACACCGTCGTGCCGGGCGCGCGCGCCAGCTCGACGCAATGCGGGCGGGCAACGATGTAAAACCCGTGCAGCAACGACGCCACCACGCCCAGGATCATGCCGGTTTGGATGGGTAGCGCCACCACCAGGGCGGCGCTGGCCAGAACCAGCAGGATTTCCGTCCCGCCCCGCCGGGCGATGTGGATCATCTCCCCCAGGCGGAACACGCGGAAGGCCACCGCGATCAGGATGCCCCCCAGCGCGGCGTGCGGCAAGAACGTCAGCAGCGCCCCGCCCCAATACAGCAGCGCCAGCGCCAGTACCACCGCGACCAGCCCCGCCCATTGGGAGCTGCCGCCGGCCTCCACCACCACCGCCGTCCGAGGCGGGCTGGCATTCACCGGGAAACCGCCCACCAGCCCAGCGATGATGCTACCCGCCCCGACGCCGGCGAAATCGCGAGCAACGTGCAGCGGCCCCTCGGGCTGGGAGGGGTAGGCGCGCAGCACCGCCGCCGTCTGCATCATGCAAACCACCGCCACGATCAGCGTCAACGGTACCAGCCGGTAGACATCGGCGAAGGACGGCATCGCCGGAGCCGACATCGCGGGATGCAGCGCATTCAGCATATCTACGGACGGGTGCCACAGCGCGACCACGCACGATGCCAGCAGCAGCGCCAGCAGCGCGCCGGGGATGCTCGGCAGCACCTTCTCGGTCACCTGGATAATCAGCAGCACCGCCAGCCCGATGCCGAGCGCCCAAACATTGGCCTGTGGCAGCAGATGCCACAGCGCAACGCACTGACCCAACAGCGGGCCGCCTGAACCCGGGACCCCCAGCACGACCGGCAACTGCCCGACGACGATATGCACCGCCACTCCGGCCAGGAACCCGGTGACGACCGGGACGGACAGCAAATCAGCCACCCACCCGGCCCGCAGCAGCGCCGCGCCGATCAGCACCACCCCCACCATGACGGACAGCAGCGCCGCCAGCGCGACGTACTGCGGTGACCCCGCGACCGCCATCACCGCCAAACCGCCCGCGAAGATCGGTGCGATGGTGGAATCCGCCCCCGCCGACAAAAACCGGTTGGTGCCGAAAATCGCGAATCCCACCGCGCCGGCGGCGAATGCGTATAACCCCGCTTCCGCCGGCATCCCCGCCAGCCTGGCGGTGGCCAGGCTGGCGGGGATGGCGATGGCGGCCAGCAGCAGGCCAGCCAGCACATCTTGCGTCTTGCCGTGGCGAAGTCCGATCATGCACACAGCTTGCACCCCTGCCCCCCCTGGGGGAAGCAGAAGGAAGCCGCCATGACCCGCGTATTGCTGCGGCACGACCAGGACAGCGTGGCCTGGCTAACGATGAACCGCCCAGCCGCCCGCAACGCCCTGTCCGTGGGGCTGATGGAGGCGATGGACTCCGAACTCGCCGCCATCGCGGAAGACCCGTCCGTGCGTGTCGTGGTGATCGGCGGCGCCGGCCCCGGCTTCTGCGCCGGCCACGACCTGCGGGAGGTGCGGGCGGATGCGCGCAAGGAATCGTATGAGACGCTTTTTGCCCTGTGCGCCCGCCTGATGCAGCGGATCGTTCATTTGCCCAAGCCGGTGATCGCTCGGGTGCATGGTGTGGCGAGCGCCGCCGGCTGCCAATTGGTCGCCAGCGCCGACCTCGCCATCGCGGGGGAGTCCGCACGCTTCGCCACGCCGGGGGTGAATATCGGACTGTTCTGCTCCACTCCCATGGTGGCGCTCAGCCGAGCGGTGGGGCGGAAAGCGGCGATGGAGATGCTCCTGACGGGGGATTTGATCCTGGCGGAAAGAGCGCGGGAAATCGGGCTGGTGAACCGCGTGGTGCCGGACGACGCGCTGGACGAAGCCGTGGCCGAGCTGGCGGCCCGCATCGCGCGGGGCAGCCCAACGGCGCTCGCCATGGGCAAAAAGGCGTTCCAGCGCCAGGCGGACATGGACCTTGCCGCTGCGTACGACTTCGCCTCCGCCGTCATGACGGACAACCTGCTCGCGCACGACGCGGAAGAGGGCATCGACGCGTTTTTGGAAAAGCGCCCGCCGGTGTGGTCTTGATGTTCCGCAGGCGGCTCATTACCTGAAAGCGGCCCATGAAAGATCCATACCAAATCCTTGGCGTGCAACGGACCGACGACGCGGCGGCAATTCGCGCGGCATACCGCAAGCTGGCCAAAACCCATCACCCCGACCTGAACCCAGGCAAGGCGGAGGCGTTGGAGCGCTTCAAGGAAATTAGCGTCGCGTACGAGCTGCTGTCGGACGCCGACAAGCGCGCCAAATTCGACCGCGGGGAGATCGATGGCGCGGGGAACGAGGTGCATCGCGAGCAGCCCTTCTACCGCGACTTTGGGGACTCGCACGGCCGCTACCGCGGCAATATCGACCCCGAGGACCTGGACAGCATCTTCGCCCAGGCCTTCGGCCACGGCGGTGGGCGCAGCTTCAATGCCCGAGGGCGCGACGCGCATTACACCCTGACGATCGGCTTCCTGGACGCCGCCGTCGGCACCACCCGCCGCATCACGATGCCTGAGGGACGCACGTTGGACGTGCGCATCCCAGCCGGCGTGACCGACGGCCATGTGCTGCGGCTGAAGGGCCAGGGCATGCCGGGTATGGGCGAGGGCAAACCCGGCGATGCGCTGGTGGAGATCGCAGTCGCCCCCCACCCCCTGTTCCACCGCGAGGGCGACGACATCGTCATCGAGCTGCCGGTCACGGTTCGCGAGGCAGTCCTGGGCGCCACCCTGGAAGTGCCGACCGTCAAAGGGAAGGTGCGCCTGACGGTGCCCCCCGGCTCCGGCACCGGCACCCGCCTGCGCCTGCGCGGCCGCGGCATCCGCGAGGGGCACCAGTTCGTGCAGCTCCACGTCGTGCAGCCGCCCGGCGAGGAACCCGAACTGGCGACCTTCCTTCGCGATTGGACGCCGAAAAATGACTTCAACCCCCGCTCGGGATTGGAGGATCTATGATGCGAACAACCGCCGTCGTGGAGCTGTTCTCCGGCCTGCGGGAAGCCGATCTGCTGACCTGGGTCGAGCGCGGCTGGGTCCGGCCCGAGGATGGTGTTGTCTTCCACGACATCGACGTCGCCCGCGTGCGCCTGATCCACGATTTACGCTTCGGCATGGACGTGACGGAGGACGCCATCCCCCTGATCCTGTCTTTGCTGGATCAGGTCTACGAACTCCGCGTGGCGGTTCGGTCCCTGATGCAAGCGGTCGAAGCGCAGCCGGCGCCGGTCCGCGATGCGATACTCGCGGGCTTGAGAGTTTAGCCGTTCCAGGGTCATGATGCGTTTGGGTTTATGGCGGAGGAGCCGGCCATGCTGCGCATCAAGCAACTCGACCACCTGGTCCTGCGGGTCACCGACCTGCAAGCCATGATGAAGTTTTACATCGACACGATCGGATGCACGCTGGAGAAAACGCAGGAGGCGTTGGGCCTGTATCAGCTCCGCGCCGGTTCCGCGTTGATCGATCTGGTGCCGGTTGACGGGCCGTTGGGTCAGCGAGGCGGAGCGGCGCCGGGGCGGGAGGCGCGGAATCTGGACCATTTCTGCCTGCAGATCGAGCCATTCGACGCGGATGAAATCATCGCGCATTTGAAGGCGTGCGGGGCGGACCCGGCGCCGGTGGCGTCGCGGTATGGGGCACAAGGGCAAGGCCCGTCGATCTACGTGCCGGACCCCGAGGGGAATGTGCTGGAGCTGAAGGGGCCGCCTTGGCCGGATGGCGTGGGACCGTGATTTCCGGATGGCGTGGGACCATGATTTGGAGCCGCTGAACGGCCACCATGCGGTACCGAACTTTCTCCCCTCGTCATCCCCGGGTTTGGTTCACCCGGGCCGCTTCCAGTCCAGCCACTTAACAACCCCCTGCCCCATCACCTTCTCCAGATCGGTCCCCTTCAACCAGGGCAGCTCCTCGGTGAAATGCGTCACGCATTGCCGGTACGAACACGGCATCCGGGTAATATCCGTGCCCCAGAAAAACCGGTCCGGCCCGAACGCGTCGAAAATCCGCTGCAGACCGTCGGAAATATTCCGGAACGGATAACCCTGCGAGGAGGTCCCCGGCGCGCCCGTTGCTTTGACCGCGATGTTGGGGTGCCTGGCCAAAGCCAGAAGATCGGTCAGATCGCCGAACGCGGCCTCATCCTTCGCGGAGCGCACCGTTCCCAAATGGTCGACGATCAGCTTCAACCCCGGATGCCGCTCCGCGATCTGCCCGAACTGCTTCAGGAACCGCCAGGCCATGGTGGCCACCGGGGTTCCGGCTTTCTCTGCCGCCGGCCACAGCCAGTCCATGGTGCCGTCGGAGTGCCAGGTCTCCTGCCCCTCCCGCGTCAGGGACCAGCGTAAACCGAGCATGCCGGGGCGCTGCTTCCAGGTCTCGATGCGGCTGCGCTGGGACGGATCGTTCAGTGGGAACCAGCCTAACGTGCAGAATTTATCGGGATATCGCACACAAGCCGCATCCGCCATTTCATTCGAACCCGCGTCCCAGCTCGGCGGATGCAGAACGGCGCCGTTTACGCCGGCTTCGTCCATCTCCTTGACCAGCTCCTCCGCCGTAAACAACGACGTTTGGCGATGGTGGGCACTCGGTTTGCCGCTGCCCCAGATATGCACTTGCGCGTCGATAATCAGCATGGCCCGTTTCCCACTGTTGTGGCGCGACACTGGCAAAATCCCCCCGGCCGTGCAACACCGGCTGCCGAACCGAACCGGAGACCCCATCGTGCTGGACCGCGTACTCCTGACCAACGACGACGGCATCGACGCGCCAGGGCTGGCGGTGATGGAGGAAATCGCCGCCCAGATCGCCCGCGAGGTGTGGGTCGTCGCCCCCGAACACGACCAAAGCGGCCAGTCGCACGCTGTCAGCCTGCATCACGCGCTGCGCATCAGTGACCGAGGCAACCGCCGCTACGGCGTCACCGGCACCCCCGGCGACTGCGCGGCCATGGGCCTTTGCCACCTGATGAAGGACAGCCCGCCGCAACTGGTGCTGTCCGGCGTCAACCGAGGCCTGAACCTGGGGCTGGAGACGGTGTTCTCCGGCACCGTCGGCGGCGCCATGACCGCGATGATGCTGGGCGTGCCGGCGATCGCTTTGAGCCAGGCGTTTGTCGACCGCAACAACGTGCCGTGGGAGTGTTCGCGCACGCTGGGTGCCGGCGTGATTCGCCAATTGCTGGCGCTCGGCTGGGGTAAGGACGCTGTGCTGAACGTCAATTTCCCGCCGACATCGCCCAACGATGCGGGCGAAATGACCCTGGCCCGCCAGGGCGTCGGCATGGTCGCGGGCATGAACGTGGATACCCGCACCGACCCGCGCGGCATGACCTACCACTGGCTGAATTTCCGCCGCGGCGACCGACCGCAGGGGTCGGAGAGCGATTACACCGCCTTGAAAGCCGGCCGTATCGTTGTGACCCCACTGCGTTACGACCGCACGGATGAGGATGCCTACGCAGCGCTGGCGGAAAAACTGCCCCGCCTGCCCTAACCCCCAGGCTTACGCTCGAAGCAGCCGGCCAGGGCGGTGTCGGCGTCTTCGACGGAAAACTCCTCTGGATCGAATTCCCCGCCGTACCATGCCAGCCGTTCTGCTCGGTCTGGATGGTTGGGGTCGGCCATGACCGTCAGCAGGTCCTCATAGGCGCCGATGCCGCCGCAATCCTCTGGGGGACAGGCGCGCTTGCCGGCGACACAGGCTGGGTAGGATTGGCCGGCCACGACCGGTTGCGGTTTTTCGATAGCGATCAGATGCTCCCAGTCGTCGCCGAAATCGTATGTGTACGTGAAGCGGGGGACGCCGGATTTTACGATTTGGTCCAGGCTCATATCCGCTTCGTCACTTAAATCGTCCCCAGCTTCGGGGTCGCCATACTGCTCCTTCCCGATCATGAACGCATGCATATGGCCGCTGTCCCACCCCATCGTTGCCTGGATGGCAACATGCAGATCGTCCAGGGTCATCGAGCCAGGCACCAGCAGCCGCCGCCAGATCGGCGGTTTCGAGCCGCGCAGCGTGATTTTCAGGCTGACAACGGTTTTCGCCATCAGCCCGACTGCCCGCCGGTCACGTCGATCGTCAGACCCGTGACGAAATCGGCGTGCGAGGACGCCAGAAACGCAATGACATTGGCCTGATCGATCGCCTCCGCCACGCGGCGTAAGGGCGTGGAGGCAATTTGCGCGGCCTGCGCCTCGGGCGAGCGCTGGTTCCATTGCGGCCTTATGCGTTCGGTCAACGTGACGCTGGGGGCGATGGCGTTGATGTTGATCCCGAAGGGCCCCAGTTCGAACGACAGCTTGCGGGTAAAGGCGATGATGCCGCCTTTGGCCGCGGCGTAAGCCGACCCGCTGGCAACGCTCAGGCCGCGGCCGGCGATGGAGGCAAGATTGACGATTTTCCCCGATTTCCGCGCCTTCATGATCGGCACGACGGCGTGGGTGAACAGAAACGTTCCGTTCAGGTTAAAGTTGATGACGCGCTGCCAGTCTTCGAACGTGTGTTCTTCCACATCCGCGCCCGGCTTGGCGATGATGGTGCTGCCGCCCACGGCATTGACCAGGATATCGATGCGGCCAAACGTTCTGACGACCTCGGCAACCGTCGCGTCGACCTGCGATTCATGCATCGCGTCGCACAGACGGGGATGGACGTCACCGCCCTCCTTGGCCATGGCATCGATGGCGGCGTCCAGCCGGTCTGCATTATTATCGACGCAGACGACCGTCGCACCCTCGCGGGCCATGATGCCCGCGGTGGCGCGGCCGATGCCGTTGGCCGACGCGGTGATCAGCGCGATTTTGCCTTGGAAACGCATGGGTTCCTCCTGTTATCGGTTGAGACGGGCCGCTTCGGCCATGATGTCGATGGCGGCGGGATCGCGCGAGCGCACGGTCATGCCGGTGGCACCGGTGCCTTCCCAGGCGAGAAACCGTTCCTTTATACGGGCGGGCGGGCCGACGAGGGATTTCAGATCGACCCATTCGTCGGGCACGGCGGCAATGGCTTCTTCCTTGCGGTGCGCCAGGTAAAGCTCCTGGATGCGGTCCGCCGCATCGCCGAAGCCGCGACGAGTCATTTGGTCCTTGTGGAAATTCTTGTCCTTGTGGCCCATGCCGCCGACGTACAGAGCAACTTCGGGTTTCAGTTTCGCCAGTGCCGCCTTCACGTCGTCGGCGACTTCGACATGCACTGACGCCTGGATTTCGAAATCCGCCATGGTCTTACCGTTGCCAGCCCGTCGAAAACCTTCTTCCAGCCAAGGCCTGTATTCCGCCATGGCGCCCGGCACAAACCCCATCGGGCACCAGCCGTCAGCGATTTCTGCCGTCAGTTTGACGGTGGATTCATTGCCAGTGGCCAGATAAATCGGGATCGAGGGGTTCATGTGCAGGATGGACTTCAGCGGCTTCCCGACGCCGGCCTCGCCCGGGCCGTGATACGGCAGAGAGATTTCCCGGCCGTCATGCGTAACCGGTTCCTCGCGTTTGAAGATCTTCCGCATGATCGCGACGTAGTCTTTCAGGCGGTAGTACGGCCGGCCCCAAGGCTCGCCATACCAGCCCTCGACAATTTGCGGGCCGGACACACCAAGGCCAGCGATGAACCGTCCACCGCCGGCCATCGCGTCCACTGTGCCGGCGCACATCGCCGCGTTGGCCGGCGTGCGCGCTGCGATCTGCATGATGCCGGTGGCCAGTTTGATCCGTTTGGTCTGCCCGGCCAGGAAGGCCAGAGGCGTGACGGCATCCGAGCCATACGCCTCCGCCGTCCAGACGGAGTCGTAACCAAGCGCCTCGGCCCGCTGCACCAGCGCCACGGGGATATCCAGATGGGCTTTCGAATAGCCGATCGACAGGCCGAGTTTCATGGTCGCGTCCTACTTCATAGGGCTGTAGTCGGTGGGGATGAGCATCACGTTGTTCATCTCGACGATCGCGCCTGCCCCCTTGGCGAGGAAATCCAGCCATTCCGGGTCCTTGAACAACGCGCCACGTGCTTCGGCACGCTGCGCCAGCGACTGGTAATTCCACATGTGCAGAACTTCGTTCGGCTGCGGCGCCTCGCCGGTGAACAGGCCGACATTTTTGGAATATTTCTCCCGCACCGGCATGATCGCCTTGTAGCGCTGTGCCCACGGCCCAGCCATGCCTGGGTTGAATCGGTACATGCGCAATTCGTAGAACCCACCTTCTTTTTCCGGTGTATTCGGTCCGTTCACCGCGTTGAGGAAGCGAATATCCTGGCGCTGAATCAACGGACGGATATTGGGCACATATTTCGTCGTCCAATCCTTGTTCTTCGACAATTCGTCCCGCAAGCGCGCCCGCTCGACCATGCTTTCATATTGCCAGAGATGCCAGATTTGGTTCAGGGAACCGAATTCCGAAGTCCAATAGCCGCAGTTGACGCCATAGTTCTGGCCGCGCGCTGGCCGGCCGACGTTTTTCGCGATATCCAGGTACTGGTTGATTTTGCCCGGATGGAACGTGTAGGTGCGCAGTTCGTAGAGCATGGTGGTTTCCTCCTTCAACAGCCGATGCGCGGGATCGGGATGCCGAGGTTTTCCCGCAGAGTTTCACCCCGGTAGTCCTTATGGTACAGGCCGCGCCGCTGCAGCTCCGGCACCACGTATTTCACGAATTCGGCGTAGGTGCCTGGCGTGTGCGTCGCCGCGATCACGAATCCGTCGCAAATGCCGGTGGAGAACCATTCCTCCAGCCCATCCGCCACTTCTTTCGCTCCACCGACGAAGGGCTTGTTGGGACGGGCGCGCGAGCTGAATTTCACGAAGTCGCGCGGCGTCGGATTCTTGATACCAGACACCGCCAACACGCGGTCGCGCATCGATTGTGTGCCCGAGATGTGATCCAGCTCGTCGTCGGTAAACGCTTTGTCGATGCCCTTCGACGCGAAATCGAAATTCATCGCTTCCGACAACAACGACAGCGCGTCGATGTCCGTGGTCAGCTTCTCGGTCAGCGCCAGCTTGTCCTCGGCCTCCATCTTGGTTTCGGCGCACACGATATAGGCGGACGGCGCAATCACCACGTGATCGGGGTTACGACCCTCGGCGGCAATGGCTTCCTTCATCTCTTTGTAGTTGGCCCGCCCGATATCGAGCGTGGGCGGGCTGCCGACAAACAACAGTTCGCCCCAGCGTGCCGCGAATTTCTTACCCCGTCCGCTCTGCCCGGCCTGGATCACCACCGGATGACCCTGCCTGGATCGGGGCACGGTGAACGGCCCCCGCGACTCGAAATGCGGCCCTTTGTGATCGATGCGGCGCACCTTATCGCCATGCGCGAACAGACCGGTCTGTTTATTTTGCACAATGGCATCGTCGTCCCAGGACGTCCAATGGCCCATCACCACTTCCATAAACTCGTCTGCTCGGTCGTAACGACTATCATGCTCCGGGTGAATTAGCTTGCCCATATTCAACGCTTCGCCGTCGTTCATCGATGTGACAACGTTCCAGGCGGCACGCCCGTTGGTCATCAGGTCGATGGTGGCGAAAGTGCGGGCGACGTCGAAGGGTTCGTAATACGTCGTGCTGCGGGTGGACCCCAGGCCCAGGCGCTTGGTGGCCATGCCCATGACCATCATCACGGTCACGGGATCCATCTTCACGCAGCGTATGCCGTGCTCCACCGTGTGCCGGTGGTCGTTACCGTAGCGGTCGGGCATCGCCAACCGGTCGTCGAAGAACGCGACCTGGAATTTCCCCTCCTCCAGAATGCGTCCGAGGTCGGCGTAGTATTCCGGGCTCCAGGTGTCTTCCCGCGACAAAGGATGACGCCAGGAGCTGACGAGGTTCGTGCAGTTCTGGGCCTGCAGGAAGCCCACCATCACCATTTGTCGGTCCATCGTCTCTCTCTGCTCAGAAGGGGGTGTCGCCGCGGACGGTGACGCGATGCATCACGCGGGTTTCCGCGGGATAGTCGTTGATGGCCAAATGCTGCGTACAGCGATTGTCCCAGAACGCCAGCGATCCGTTGCGCCACTGGAAGCGGCAGACGAACTCAGGCTTCACCGAGTGGTCGCGTAGATATTGGATCAGCGGTGCGCATTCCGACTCGGTCATACCCTCCAGATAATGGACATGGCTGCCGATATAGAGCGACTTGCGGCCGGTTTCCGGATGGGTGCGCACAAGCGGATGCATCGACGTCGTCTGCAAATCCTTCGGTGGTTCCACCGTCTTCATCGCGATGGTGGCTGCGTTGTAGTCCATGCGGGACACCCCGCCGCGCTTCTTGTCGCCGACGCAGACCCCGCGCACCCGGGATAACATCGCCTTCATGCCATCGGACAGCGCCTCATATGCCAGATATTGGTTGGAGAACATCGTGTCTCCGCCAACAGAAGGCACCTGCTGGGCATACAGGATCGTGCCCATCGCCGGTTGCGGGGCGAACATCTGATCGGTGTGCCACGATCCCCCGAAATTGCGCTTGTCGTCGGGGGTCTTGCGGATTTCCAGCACCTCCGGGCAGTCCGGCATGCCGGCCATGAAGGGATGCAGATGAATTTTTCCCCAGCGGCGCGCGAAGGCCAACTGCCGTTGCGGCGTCAGGTTCTGGTCGCGGAAGAAAATGACTTGATGGTCGAGCAACGCCGAACGGATTTCGCCGATGACGGAGTCCGAAAGATCCTGGGACAAATCGACGCCGGAAATCTCGGCACCGAGGCTACCAGCGATTGGATGTGCATCCATGGCGTTTACTCCCCCGCGACCGCCATGCGTTCCTTCGTCGCCATCATGTCCTTCAGCTGCTGGGGCGTCAGGCGCACGATGTCTTCATTCTGGTGCGAATAGAGATCGTATTTGTCGGTATCCAGATCTTCCAGCACGATCCGTCCGGCCAGCACGTCCTGCTTCCAGACGTCTTGCGCCGGCTGGCGGGCATGGAATTCCGGCATCACCTCTTTCGCGAACAATTCCAGGCTCTCGCAGATGTCCTTATGCGTGGTCTTGCCGGCCTGGTTCAGCAGAATGACCTGATCGACATGCGCGTCCTCGAACTGCTTCAACCGCTTGCGGATGGTTTCCGGCGACCCGATCAGGCCGTTGCGCAGGGCTGCCTGAGCCTTATCGGTGTGGCGCCAGTCCTGGTATTCCCGCCACAAATCGCCCTTGCCCGGCGCATCGACGCCCTTCCGTCCGTAATACCCCAGGGCGAAGATGAAGAACGTCCATCCCGCGGCTTTCTCCAGTGCTTCCTCATCGGTGGGCGCGCACATGAAGCCGTTGACGATGGCGACGTTGGGGTTGTCGGCATACTCCGCCAGCCGGCGCGGGGCATGCAGGAATTGGTTGTAGTATTTGTGCACCCAGGCGCGTGCCGCATCCGGCGAAACGAAACTGAACCCGAGGGCGCCCATGCCCCACTCCCCGGCCTCCCCGATGGTGCGGATGTTGGAGCATGCGACCCACAGCGGCGGATGCGGCTTCTGGAACGGTTTCGGCACCACGTTGCGGGCCGGAAAGTCGTGGTATTTGCCGTGGAACTCCCAGCTATCCTTGGTGAACATGGGCATGATGGCCTGTACGGCTTCTTCCCACCGCTCGCGCTTGTCGCGCACGCGCACGGCGAAGGGGTGCAGTTCGGCGGGTCCGGCGCCCTCCCCCAGGCCCAGTTCGACGCGGCCGCCGGAGATCTGGTCGAGGGTGGACACCCGTTCCGCCACCCGGTGGGGCTGGTTGGTGGTGAGCTGGATGATTCCGTGGCCTAGCCGGATGTTTTTGGTGCGCTGGGAGGCGGCGGCCAGGAAGACCTCCGGCGCCGAGGAATGGGAGTATTCCTCCAGGAAGTGGTGCTCGACCTCCCATGCGAAGTCGTACCCGAGCTTGTCGGCCAGTTCGATCTGGGCGAGGCCGTTTTGGAAGAGGTCGAACTCGCTGGTCTCGGTCCAGGGGCGCGGCAGCTGATGCTCGTAGAAGACGCCGAATTTCATGGCGGGGATTCCTCGGTTTGGCTTTCCCGCACGGTCGCACCCGGGGGCCTGCCGGTCAAGGAAGCCGCCCCAATGCGCCACCCGCCATTCTGCGAGGGCCCCTGTTTATGTTCACCCGTGGTCGGTCAGGTGGTTAAATCCACGGGAGCAACCTGGCGATCACCCAGCCAATCAGCATGAACAGCACGATGGCGCATAGGAACACCACGATCGTAAACGGCAGCTTCTTGTCGTCCGGTATCTTGGCTACCACGGGTGCGCCAACATAAAATAAGTAGATGCTGTAGATAAGACCCAGCAACGCCAGTACAAATCCAATGATCGGGATCAGAATAAAGATGCTCGCCACCCAACTCGCGGTTGGCGAATAGACCGACAGCTTCATCGCGGAAACCTCATCGTCCACCCCGCCAAATTTTGGCGCAAGGGCCTGGATGATCTTGCCGACGACCCATAGCGCGCCCAACCCGAGGATGTACCTGGCGATGGTATGCACCAGCAGCGTGCCGAAGCCGAGCCGCATGAGCATCATGCCGCCCAGCAGCCAGGCGGCGATCAGCCCGATCACCGCCGGGATAAGGGATAAAGGTGCGGCGTAGCCCAGGATCAAGCTCCTGGTATCCGCCGGTTCGGCGGCGATGACCGGCCACTCCTGCGCGGGCTGCATAATCAACGCCTTGGCGCGTGCCACGATGTCAGGCATTGCGATTCCCTCCGTCCGATCCGGTGCGGCCAGTATGAACTGCGTGGACGTTACGCAACGTAGCCTCCCGCTGCAACGTAAAATTACTACTCCGACAGCCAGACGTTGTACAAGCGCGGATTCCAGAACGGCTTGTAATGCCGCA
Organism: uncultured Acetobacteraceae bacterium; assembly: GCA_903924985.1. Taxonomy (GTDB): domain Bacteria; phylum Pseudomonadota; class Alphaproteobacteria; order Acetobacterales; family Acetobacteraceae; genus Rhodopila. The sequence goes on along the minus strand of CAIYDT010000186.1, from coordinate 6,468 downwards.
CGTTGGACCGGATGCCCTGCACCTTCGGCATGATCCCGAAGGGTAGCACCATCACCGACTCGATGGCGATCTGTTGCGCCCGAGCGAAGCCGTCGCGGCGGGCCTCGACGGTGTCGGCGTAGGCGACATCGTGGAAGGCGGCCATGAAGGCCGGGTCCACCTTCTTGCCGGGAGGCCAAAACAGTGGCGATGGTTCGGCCATGGTGCGCAAGGTGGACGTGCCGCCTTGCGCCAGATAGGTCATCATGGCGGAGAAAAAGAAGTTCCAGTCGGAACCGCCCTTCAGGCTGCGCTGCAAAGCGGTGGGCCAGTCGGTCACTTCAAGCTCCGCGTTGATCCCAACTGCCTTTAACTGCTGCGCCATGACAACGGCGGTGGCGTAACGGGCGGGGTAATCCTTGGCGACGAGCAGCACCACCTTTTCCCCATGGTAGCCGGATTTCGCCAACAACACTTTGGCTTTTTCCGGATTGTGCTGGTTCAGCAGCGACCGCCCGGCCTCGGTGTAATACGCGGTGCCCGCGATCTGCAACGACGTGGTCGGGCGGTACACCCCGTCGCTGGCGGCGTCCATGATCTCATCGTAATCCAGTGCGGCGATCACCGCCTGGCGGAAATACAGATTGTCGGTGGGCGGCGCGGACCAGTTGGGCCAGGCGAGATTCAGCCAGTAATTTTCTACTGTTTCCAGCCGGATACCTTTGTCATCCTTCAACCGCTTCTGCGCCAGCACCGGCACATCCTGTACCGCGCCCAGCTCCCCGGTCTGCAATCCCGCCACGCGCGCCCCCGGTTCCGTGACCATACGGAACGTCACGGTATCGAGGCAGGCCACTTTGTAGCCGCCGAACCCCGAGCGGTCGTCGTAGCGGGTGTCGGGCACGTAGGCCTCAAACCGTTTCAGCTTTACGTGGCTGTTGGGGACGTATTCCTCGATCTCCCACGGCCCCAGGCCGACACCGGCCAATTGCTGCGACGGAGCGCTGGCGTTTTCGGATGGCACGATCACGATCGGCGCGGTGATCGACGACAAGTTTTCCATGAACGTGGCGAAGGGGGCGTTCAGGGTCATGACGAACGTGGCTGGATCGGGTGCGTTCATCGCCACGACAGGTTCCAGTATCGCTCGGTCCAGTCCAACCCGCTGAAACCGATGGAACGACGCCAGCACATCGGCGGATGTCATCGGTTTGCCATTATGGAATTTCAGCCCCTGCCGCAGCTTGAAGGTGAACACCCGCTTGTCCGGGCTGACCGTCAGCGACTCCGCCAGCAGCAGCATCGGCTTCATGTCCTCATCGCGGGTCACCAGCGCTTCGTGAATGCTGGCGGAGATATCGCGGGCGGAGGTCGCGTTGGTGGTGTGCTGATCCAGCGTGGCGACGTTCGCCTCCAACCCGAAGGTCAAGGAACCCCCGACGTGGCCGCATTTGAACCGTTCGGCATGCGCCGGCAGCGCGGCGGCAAGCAGGCAAGCCAGCAGAATTCGCATCGTTTCCCCCGTTTTGCCGCAGCAAGACACGACTGAGGCCGCGCAGCAAGGGATTGACGCCAGCCGCGAACCGCCGCCCCATGGGCACGGGATAAACGGAAGGAAACGTACCATGGATTTCACGGGCAAAGTCGCGCTGATCACTGGCGGCGGCGGGGGCATCGGGCGCGCCACCGCGCTGGGCTTCGCGCTGCGCGGCGCCAAGGTGATGGTGGTGGACGCCGACGCGACCTCCGGCCAGGCCAGCGCCGATATCATCGCCCAGCGCGGCGGCACCGTGGGGTTCGTGCAGGCGGATGTAACGCAATCAGCCTCCGTCCAGGACTACGTGAAGAAGACCATGGACGCCTACGGCCGCATCGACTGCTTTTTTAACAATGCGGGGATCGAGGGTACTGTCTGCCCCATCCAGGAATACGACGAGGTGGTGTTCGACAAAGTGATCGCGGTCAACCTGAAGGGCGTTTTCCTCGGCCTGCGCTACGTGCTGCCGGTCATGGTCGCGCAGGGATCGGGCGCGGTGGTCAACACGGCCTCGGTCGCCGGGCTGTTTGGCGGGCCAGGGATGCCGGCCTACGTCGCTTCCAAACACGGCGTGCTCGGCCTGACCAAAGTGGCGTCGACCGATGTCGCGGGAATGGGCGTGCGGGTGAACGCGGTCTGTCCGGGGCCGGTGGAAACCCGCATGATGCGGTCGCTGGAGGCGCAACGGAATCCCGGCGACCCGGAATCCATCCATGCGGCCACGAGCCGGATTATTCCCGCTGGCCGTTATGCATTGCCGGAGGAAATCGCCAATACGGTGATGTTCCTGTGTTCGGACCTGTCGTCCAACACGACGGGCACCCAGGTGGTGGTCGATGGCGGGCGGTCGGGGGCGGGCGGGGTGACGGTGCGGCGGTAACGGCTGCTCAGCGGGGCAGATATCGCTGGACGGTGAACCTTTGGCTGACTATCCCTCAGCCCTCGCGGTCAATCGGCGGTTCCGCCTCGCGCTAGTCGCGCGCTCTGACAATGGAGAGCATACCACGACGGCACGGCGTATCGGTACATCTGGAACCGATAACGGAAGGTGTGGTTGTGCCAGAGGGTCTCAGTTCGTTGGGTATTTTGGGCCCGTGCTGGATGCCTTACGCCAGCTTGGCGAATCAGAATCGCCCGCTGAGGTAGATGATACGCACGAACACATTTCGGATGACCATTGTTGACCCTCGGGCGGACGGCACATGGGCCACAACGGATGCAACGATTACATGTTCCAATGCGGATCGTCCGCCTGCCCCCTAACCTTTAGTACCCCACCCCCCAATCGACCACATTGCGCAGTTCCTTTCCCTCCAGGTACGCCGCCAAATTGTCGCAAAACACCTCAATCGCCCCGTGCCGGTTGGCATCGCTCGCCCCCGATACATGCGGGGTGATCAGCACCCGCTTGTCCTTCCACAGGCGCTCCGGCGGAGGGTGCTCGAATTCCCCGTTGTAAACATCCATGACCACACCGCGCAGATGTCCGCGATCCAGTGCGTCCGCTATTGCGTCCTCATGCACGATTTCCCCGCGCGCGACATTCACCAGGATCGTCCCCGGCTTCATCAACGCGAGCCGTTCAACCCCGATCAGCCCGGTGGTCTCGGGCGTCCATTGGCAGGCGACCACAACGAAGTTGCTCTCCGCCAGGAACCCGTCGAGTGCCTCGGCGCCGCCCATCGACGAAAACCCAGCCGGCAACGGCTGACCCGGCACGTAAGACCGCCGCGTCCCAACCACCCGCATCCCCAGCGCGGCCCCAAGCCGCCCGACATCCTGCCCGATCCCGCCTGCGCCGATGACGCACAGCGTCTTCCCCTCGATCAGCAGAGGCCGATACGCCCGGTGATCGAAGTTTCCTCCGTGCGCATGGTGAAACCCCCGAGCGAAGTGCATGATTCCGGCGATGGCATATTCCGCGATCGCCAGCGTATTTCCCGCCCCGCGCGATGTCGTTACCACCACGTCGGAGCCCCAGAGGTCGCCCATCAGCAAATTGCTCGCCCCCGCCGGCCGCTGGTGAAACCACTTCAACCGCGGCGACCGAGAACGGAGATCCAGCGGATAGGGCCAGCCTCCGAGGATAACCTCGGCCCGCGCCAGTAGCGCGTCGCGTTCCGCCCGCGTCCCCTGCCCGTTCGCCCCTGGCGCCAGATAGCGCGCCGCGGCGAAGGGTGGCCACGTCTCCCGGATTTCCCCGTCGAACCACCCGCCAGCATCGGTCACCCGCACCGCCGGACCGACCGCGGCAATCCGGGCAAGATCGCTGGCACTGACACGCTGAATGGACAAAACCTCGACGCGACGCATGGCACCCCCTCCACTTGCCCGAAACCTATCACCCCTACCCGCCGCCCCCAACCCGTGCTTTGCTTCCCACAACAAAGCACGGGAGGACGACCCCAATGCACATCAGCCGCATAACCCCCACGATCGGCGTCAAGATCACCGGCGTCGATCTGACCCAGCCCGTCGCCGACAGCGATTTCACCGCCATCAAGGAGGCTTGGCTGGCCGGTAAGGTCGCTGTTTTCCCGGGACAGAAACTCACGGAAAAGGACCTGATGCGGTTCGGCGAACGCTTTGGGGAACTCGAAATCCATGTCCGCTCCACCTACCATTCCCGCGAGAATAAGGAGGTGATGATCGTCTCCAACCTCAAGAAGGACGGTCGTGCCATCGGCGTGTTGGGGGATGGCGAAGCGCAGTGGCACATCGATCAGAGCTACATGCCGCAGCCCACCTGGGGCACCATCCTGTTCGGCGAGAAAATCCCGGCGGAGGGCGGCGACACCTGGTTCGCCGACCTCGCCGCCGCATACGAACGGATGCCGGCTGGCCTGAAAGCCAGGGTCGAGGGCAAGCGCATCGTTAATTCTGTCGACCGGCACAACCGCCGGGAGGCCACTAGACGTCCCGACCTGCAAATGACCGCCGAACAGCTCACGCGCGCCCCGGACTCCCCGCATCCGGCGGTGCGCACGCATCCGGTCCACGGCAGCAAAGCCATTTGGTACAGCCCCAGCCATGGGGCGGAATTCGAAGGCTCCACCGAGGAAGACAGCCAGCCGCTGTTCCAGGAATTGCTGTCGTACATGACGCGTCAGGACCTGATCTACAAACACCATTGGAGCGGGGGCGACGTGGTGATGTGGGACAATTCGTCCGTCATGCACCGTCGCGACCCCTTCCCCGGCCATCTCACCCGGCTGCTAAAGCGGGTCAGCTTCCGGTATCCGCCGGAACACCGCATTCCCGTTTGAAGGGCGGACACCACCGCCTCCACATCGCATTCGTGTGCACCGGCAATACCGACCGCGGTGCCGTGGCCGAGGCGCACAAAGTTTCTGCTTGTCGCCCATTTCCCCGAAGCCAAGGACAACATTATTACCCAATCGGAATAAACAACGGGTAAACCGACAGGAATTGATCTGCAAACCGGTCAGCCGGATTGCGCGTATTCATTGGGTAAAAATATCTATTTCGGTAGGGACGCCATAGCATCCTTGACCATTTTAGCGTCTTCCCCGTCGGCCGGCAGCTTCGTCAACAGCCGTGTCCAGGACTGACGAGCAACGTCCGGCTTCGAGTCACGCGCGGCGGCGATACCGAGGTACCATAGAACCTCCGGCTGATCCGGATCGGCAATTTCGACCTTACGCAGCAACGCAATTGCGCGCACTGGCAATGGGTCTTCCGGTTTTAAACGATCCAGCAACGTCGCGACAGCCTGCAATGGAATACCCATATCGTTAGGCTTCAGGGCCGAAGCACGATCGTACGCATCGACGGCCTTTTCCCCGTCTCCCAGCACCGCATAAGCGCGTCCGAGTTGCATCCATCCGTCAAGATCGTTGGGTGACGCTTCCAAACGGGCCGCGAGCCGAGCGACCATGCTCCGGATCAAATCGTTCCGGGCACCTTCCGACATCTGTGCCGCCGCGTCCAGAACAATGGAGTCAGGGGTTCCCCCCGCCGCGGGAGCCGGCTCCGCGGGCACTTTGCCCTGTGCCAGGGGTGGTACCGGCATGCCCGCCGCTGTGGCCGCCTCGGCGATACGCTTGCCGATCTCGTCGCGCATTGATGAATCCGCCGGCAAATCGGCCAGCAGCCCTTGCAGCATATCGATCGCTTTGCCAGCGTCCCCACCTTGCCCGGCCGCGAGGGCCAAATAATACCGTGCGACGTCGTTTTTCGGATCGTTGGCCAACGCGTCGGATAATGCAATCTGCGCGGTGGGGGTAACGATCCCACGCGCCTGCAACACCAGCATTTCGCCGTAGCTGGCGTAGATATCCCCACTCTTCTGGCCGAGGTCGATGGCCCGCTTATAGGCACCGCCAGCCACCTCCCACTGATCCATCATCGCCGTCGTGCGGGCGTACAAGAGCCAACTTTCCCCATCCGACGGATTGCTGTCGAGCCGCGTCTTCAGCCGGCTGGCGGCTTCACGCAGATTGACATGGTCGGCACCCAGATCCGGCGCATCTGCTGCGATCTTCCGCGACGTAATCGGCATATCGGGCACCGTGGGCGCTCCGATCCAGAGGTACAAACCCGCCGACCCGGCCGCGACAACCAGCGCGATGGCGACAGCGGCAATTAGGCTGCCACCCACGCGCGCTTCACGCACCGGCATGGCGCCAGCCGCCAACAGGCGACGCTGGATTTCCAAACGGGCGGACGCAGCCTCGGTATCGTTCAGCACGCCACGCGCCACATCGCGATCGAGTTCCCGCAACTGGTCGCGATAAACCGCCTGATCGAAGCTTCCACCCTCCGGCCTGGCAATCCGAACGCGCATCATTGGCACCAAGACCAGCGCCAGAACCGCGCAGACGGCGACGGTTAGCAGCGCCGGCAACATCTCACGCCGCCACGCGCCGGGCGGCCGGCTGGAGGATCGCCAGCAGCGCCTCCACCAGCTCGTCCATCATCGCGTCCGTGTG
>CAIYDT010000185.1 GCA_903924985.1 uncultured Acetobacteraceae bacterium | reverse complement strand
TCATCTGGACGGTCCTTGGTTGGTGTATGACAACTCAACTTTGGCACGAGATGCCGTTGGGCCGTCCACCCCAACAATCGGCGGACTGGTTGACTCTCCGCCGATTGGTATAACCCATACAAATTTCCCAGAAATCTTAACCGGGCCTTAACCTTTCACCTGATAGAGTGCATATGACGCGCCGGGGAACCGTTCCCTGGCGCGTGCCTTGCAAGGCCGCCCGGCAAGCCGTCATGCCCAACGGCGGCAAAACACTGATATCAGGGACTTTGACAGATGGAAGGTGCCGACCTCCTTGCTTCGGCCTTCAACGGCACGAACAGCGCGTTCCTCATGGAACAATACGCTGCCTGGACCGCCGACCCCGGTTCGGTGGACCCGTCCTACGCCGCGATCTTCGACGCGATGGACGAAGGTGCGCGGTCGGTGCTGGATGAGGCCGGTGGCACGTCCTGGGCACCCCGAGCAGCGGCGCCGTCCATGCTTTCGTCCCGCGCCGAGACCATCGCCAGCCTGCGGGCGCTGATGCTGATCCGGTCGTACCGGGTGCGCGGGCATCTGGAAGCGCATCTCGACCCACTCGGCCTGCAATTACCGAAACCGCACCCCGAGCTGGACCCGCGCAGCTACGGTTTTACGGATGGCGACTGGGATCGCGGCATCTTCATCGACAACGTCCTGGGCCGCGAAAGTGCCACGCTGCGGGAAATCTCCACCATCCTGCGGGAAACCTACTGCGGCTCCATCGGCGTGGAGTTCATGCACATCCAGGACCCCGACCAGAAGTCCTGGATCCAGCGCCGGGTCGAGGGCGCCCCCTGGAAACATGCCTTCGATCGCCCCGCCAAACGCACAATTCTGCGCCAGCTGACCGAGGCCGAGGGCTTCGAGATGTTCTGCCAGAAGCGCTACGTCACCACCAAGCGGTTCGGGCTGGAGGGCGGGGAGATCACCATCCCCGCGATCCACGCCATCATTGAGACGGTCGCCGCTGCCGGGGTGAAGGAAATCGCCATCGGCATGCCGCACCGCGGCCGGCTCAATACGCTTGTCAATATCGTGAAGAAGCCGTTCACCGCCATCTTCTCCGAATTCGGCGGCGAGAGCTTCAAGCCCGACGATGTGCAGGGGTCGGGGGACGTCAAGTACCACCTCGGCACTTCGACGGACCAGGAAATCGCCGGGCGGATGGTGCATCTGTCATTGCAGCCCAACCCCTCGCACCTGGAAGCGGTCAATCCTGTCGTGGTGGGCAAGGTCCGCGCCCGCCAGGATCAGGCCGGCGACACGCAGAAGCGCGGCTCCGTCATGGCCATTCTGATGCACGGCGACGCGGCCTTCGCCGGCCAGGGCATGGTGTATGAGACGCTGGCGATGAGCCAGCTGATCGGTTACCGCACCGGCGGCACCGTCCATGTGATCGTCAACAACCAGATCGGCTTCACCACCGTCCCGGCGCACGCCTACTCCGGCCTCTATTGCACCGACGTCGCCAAATCCATCCAGGCGCCGGTACTGCATGTGAACGGCGACGATCCGGAAGCGGTCATTTTCTGTGCCCGCATGGCCGCCGAGTTCCGCATGCGATTCGCCGCCGACATCGTGCTGGACATCGTCTGCTATCGCCGCCACGGCCACAACGAAACCGACGAGCCCGCCTTCACCCAGCCGATGATGTATAAAGCCATCGGCCTGCAATCGACCACTCGCAAACTGTACGCCGACCGGCTGGCGGCGGAAGAAATGGTGTCGGCCGCCGACGCGCGCGGCATGGTGGAGGAGTTCTCCAAGACCCTGGAAGACGCCTACCAGGCGGCACAGTCTTATAAGGTGAACAAGGCCGACTGGCTGGAGGGCCATTGGTCCGGCCTGAAGCAGGCGGATCAAGAGGTGGAACGTCAGGAAGACGCCACCGCCGTTTCAACCGAAACCCTGAAACAGGTCGGCTATACGCTGGCCCGCGTGCCCGACGGTTTCGCGGCCAACACCAAGATCCTCCGCCAGCTCGAAGCCAAGAAGGCGATGATCGACACTGGCGAGGGCATCGACTGGGCGACGGGGGAGGCTCTGGCCTTCGGCACCCTGCTGCTGGAAGGTCACCGCGTTCGCCTGTCCGGGGAGGACTGCCAGCGTGGCACTTTCAGCCAGCGCCACGCCGTGCTGATCGATCAGACCAACCAGAACGAATACGTCCCGCTGAACAACATCGAACCCGATCAGGCGAAGATCGAGATCTACAATTCTCTCCTCTCCGAAGTCGGCGTCCTCGGCTTCGAATACGGCTACTCCCTGGCCGATCCGCGCACCCTGGTGCTGTGGGAGGCGCAGTTCGGCGACTTCGCCAACGGCGCCCAGCCGATCATCGATCAGTTCCTGGCGAGCGGCGAAACCAAGTGGCTGAGGATGTCCGGCCTCACGCTGCTTCTGCCGCATGGGTACGAAGGGCAGGGACCGGAGCACTCTTCAGCGCGCCCCGAGCGGTATTTGCAGTTGTGCGCCGAACGGAACATGGCGGTGTGCAACCTGACGACCCCGGCGAACTATTTCCACGCTCTGCGCCGCCAGATGCACCGCAACTTCCGCAAACCGCTGATTATCTTCACGCCCAAGTCACTGCTGCGCCACAAGCTGGCGGTGTCACCGCTGGCGGACATGGCGGAGGGCTCGACCTTCCGTTTCGTCATCCCGGAGATCGACACCATCGCGTCGCCCGATCAGGTGAAGCGCGTCGTGATCTGCACCGGGAAGGTGTACTACGATCTGCTCCAGGCCAGGCGGGACAATGGCATCGCCGACGTCGCCATCGTGCGACTGGAGCAGCTTTACCCCTTCCCGATCCGCAGCTTGTCCGCGGCCTTGGGCACCTACCCGAACGCCGAAGTCGTGTGGTGCCAGGAGGAGCCGGAGAACATGGGCGGCTGGTGGTTCGCCGACCGGCGCATCGAGAATGTGCTGAAAGACCTGAACATCGCCGCCAAGCGCCCGCGCTATATCGGTCGCGACGCCGCCGCCAGCCCGGCCACTGGCCTGGCCCGCACCCACAACGCGCAGCAGGCGGCCCTGGTCGCCGCGGCACTCGGCTAGGGAACAGACACCATGTCCACTGAAATAAAGGTGCCGACCCTGGGCGAAAGTGTGACCACCGCCACGATCGCCCGCTGGATGAAACAACCCGGCGAGGCCGTCGCGATGGACGAACCGCTGGTCGAGCTGGAAACCGACAAGGTGACTGTGGAGGTGACAGCTCCCTCGGCCGGCGTATTGGTCGCCATCAACGTGCCGGAAGGCAGTGAGGTCGAAGTCGGTGCCCTGCTCGGCATCATTGAATCCGGCGTGACCCCCACGATCGCCGGCCCCGCCGCAAACCCCACCGCCGGCATCCGCCCGCCGCCCCGGCCGCTCGGCCCCGTCGCGCGACCCGCCGCGGTGCCAGTGCCGGCAGCGCCGGTTCATGCCCCGCTGCCAGCCGCCGCGAAGCTGATCGAGGAGCAGAACCTGACCCCGTCCGCCCTTGGCACCGGTTCGGGTAAGGAGGGGCGAATCACCAAGGGCGACGTGCTGGCTTTCCTGGCCCGCGCCGCCGTGCCCGCCCCCGCGGCGCCGGCAGCCGCCCCCGTCGCCCCGCGTCCCGCCGCCCCCCGTTTGGTCGGGGAAGGCGAGGAACGGGTGAAAATGACCCGCCTCCGCCGCACCATCGCCCTTCGTCTAAAGGAGGCACAGAACAACGCCGCCATGCTCACCACCTTCAACGAGGTGGACATGACCGCGATCATGGCCTTGCGCGCCCAGTACCGCGACGCGTTCGAGAAGAAGCACAAAGGCGTGCGCCTCGGTTTCATGAGTGTGTTCGTGCGCGCCTGCTGCGTCGCGCTGAAGGAGTTCCCGGCCGTCAACGCCGAGATCGACGGCGACGACATCGTCTACAAGCACTACGTCCACATGGGCATCGCCATCGGCGGCGCGACCGGGCTGGTGGTGCCGGTGGTCCGTCACGCCGACCAACTGGGCTTCGCCGGAATCGAGGCCGCGATCGCCGACTTCGGCAAACGCGCCCGCGACGGCGGGCTGAAAGCGGACGAGTTGTCCGGGGGCACCTTCAGCATCACCAACGGCGGCATCTACGGCTCCCTGATGTCGACCCCGATCCTGAACCCGCCGCAATCGGCCATCCTGGGCATGCACAAGATCCAGGAGCGGGCCATGGTCGTTGGGGGTAAGATAGAGATACGCCCGATGATGTATCTGGCCCTGTCCTACGATCACCGGATCGTGGACGGGAAGGAAGCGGTATCGTTCCTGGTCCGCGTGAAGGAAGGGGTGGAGGATCCACGGCGGTTGCTGCTGGATCTGTGAGAGCGACGCGTCGATGTTTACACTCGGAGCCGACGAGTCCTTGGCGGACGATGCAATGGTCTGCAGGGGTGGCTCCTGCACGGCGCGGGCGTTTCAGCAGGGGAGCGGTGTCTCCCTCGACGCCGCGGGGAATTTGCGGAATGTGTCAGTGAACGCCTCCGAAACGCGAACATTGCAGGAATTGACGGAATCCATGCCGCACCGCGCGATCGGCAAAACGACCGTCGGTGCCGTGCGACGGGTCGGCGGTGACGTGGTCCCCGATGCGAGGGGACCAAACAATCCCGATCACTGCCTGCTGCATGGTATAACCCCAGCACAGGCCGAGTGCCTCTTCGCTCCGACAGTTCCTAACCCGAATCGTCCATGAGGAGACTAACCGTGAACGCGCGCATGTTCGACCGTATCAGCGACCAAGAGCTTGACAGCATCGAGGAGCGTGCCCGCTTGGCTGCCCCGGGGCCATGGTCCTCGTTTGTCGAAGGGCGAGACCATACGAGTGGTTCCAGTTTTATTCAGACCCCGGCCAGCGATATCGAATTGCTGGGCGCCACCATCGCCGATCAAGACTTTATCGCCCATGCGCGAGACGACATTCCACGCCTGTTGGCCGAAATTCGGCGTTTTCGAAATCATCCTGGTTAGGCATGACAACAACTATGACCGAATCCTACGATGTCATCGTCATCGGCGCCGGCCCCGGCGGCTACGTCTGTGCCATCCGCGCCGCGCAGCTTGGCCTCAGGGTCGCCTGCGTGGAGAAGCGCGCTACCCTCGGCGGCACGTGCCTGAACGTGGGCTGCATCCCGTCAAAGGCGCTGCTGCACTCCTCGGAAAGCTACGACGACGCGACCCATGCGCTGGCCGACCACGGCATCGTGGTGGCTGGCGTCACGCTCGATCTCACCCGCATGCAGGCCCGCAAGGGGGACGTCGTCGGCGCCAACGTCAAAGGCGTGGAGTTCCTGTTCCGCAAAAATAAGGTCACCTGGCTGAAAGGCACCGGCCGCATCCTCGCCGCCGGGCAGGTGGACGTCGACGGCACCGTCCACACCGCCAAACACATCGTCATCGCCACCGGCAGCGAATCGACCCCTCTCCCCGGCGTGCCGGTGGACGAAAAGCGCATCGTTACCTCCACTGGCGCGTTGGAGCTGAACGCGGTGCCGAAGCATCTGGTGGTGATCGGCGCCGGGGTGATCGGCCTGGAACTCGGCAGCGTCTGGCGCCGCCTGGGCGCCGAGGTCACGGTGATCGAATACCTCGACCGTATCGTGCCGGGCATCGACACCGAAGTGGCGACCGCCTTCCAGCGCATCCTGATGAAGCAGGGCCTGAAATTCCGCCTTGGGACCAAGGTCACCAGCGCCGTTGCTTCCGACACTGGCGTGACCCTGACCGCCGAACCCGCCAAGGGCGGCGACGCGACCCAGATCGAAGCCGACATCGTGCTGCTGGCCATCGGTCGCCGCCCCTACACCGAGGGTCTGGGCCTGGAAGCCGCGGGCGTCGCTTTGGACGAACGGAACCGGGTCAAAACCGACGCCCATTTCGCCACCAACGTCCCCGGCATCTATGCCGTCGGCGACGCCATCGCCGGCCCTATGCTGGCCCACAAAGCCGAGGACGAAGGCGTAGCCCTCGCCGAACGCCTCGCCGGGCAGGCGGGGCACGTGAACTACGCGGTCATTCCAGGCGTGATCTACACATGGCCCGAAGTCGCCTCGGTCGGCCAAACCGAGGAGGAACTGAAAGCCGCCGGCATCGCCTACAACGTCGGCAAATTCCCCTTCCTGGCAAACGGCCGGGCGCGCGCGATGGGCAGCACCGAAGGGTTCGTCAAAATCCTATCGGACAAGGCCACCGACCGCCTGCTCGGCGCCCACATCCTCGGTCCCGACGCCGGCACGTTGATCGCCGAATTGGCACTGGCGATGGAATTCGGTGCCTCTGCCGAGGATGTCGCCCGCACCTGCCATGCCCACCCCAGCCTGAATGAGGCAGTGAAGGAAGCCGCTCTCGCGGTCGCCGGGCGGGCTTTGCATATCTGACCGGGGTCAGCGCCCGACGGACAGCGCCTGAATTTGGTTCGCCAGCTCCGGGTGCGCCCCCAGGAAAGCCGTCAGATCGGCCTCCACCTTATGCCGCACCGCGAACTTCATGTGCGCCCACTCGACGACAGGGGTGACGGAGACCACGATCGGTGCGAAGTGCCCGCCGGTCAGGCTGTTCCACGCCATACGGGCGCGCACCGGTAGGCCCGCCATGCTCGGCGCACCGTCGATCCACAGTCCGAGTGCCATGGCCAACGGTTCTTCGGTGCCGACCAGCAGGCGCCAGACATGCGGCTCCAGCTCCATCCAGCTCTCGCGGGTTTCCTCGACCCACAGGGGCCGGCTCAGGCGGCGGCGTTCCGCCATGACGGGCCCAGCCGTGCTGCGCGGGGAGAACGCGACGATATGCAGGTCGTAAACGCCGCCGTCGGCACAGGTAATGCGCTGATCGATCGCCTGCCCGCCGGCCGCCGGCCGCTTGCGTTCGGGTTGTGTCCCAGGTGCGGATGTGCATCCTGCCCCCGGCTCCAGCGGTTTCAGTTGCACCACGTCCACCCGAGCCGCTCGGTCTAGCAATCTGGCCGCCGCCGGACTGGCACCGGCGATCGCGACCAATAATGCGCTGGCGAGAACGCCGCCCAGGAAGTGGTTGCCGGGAGGCATCGGGGCAGGGGTCACGACGTCGGGGTGGTGATCCTCCCGGAACGGCAGCCCGCAGGCGAGCAGCAGCAGGATCACCAGCGAGAAGAACATCCAGCCATACAGCACATGGTCGGTCGCCCCCGCCTCGGCGCTACCCAGAATATGGCCGAGCACGACGATCCCAAGGGCTCGGAAGCCATTGGCGATGATCGGCACGACGATCGAGATCGCAACGAACGCGACACGCCGGACCGGGCTGCGATACATCAGGATCGCGTACAGCGCGCCGAACGCGATGGAGGCGATCAGGAACCGCAGCCCGGCGCAGGCCTGCGCGATGAAGAACGTGCCCTCGGCGATTTCGATCGTGTAGCCATCCACGTAGGCGGGGATATTAACGATTTCCAGGCCGTGGCGCACGAACACTGCCGTGATGTCCTGTAGTTTGGGGGTCAGGAATTCTCCAAATGGCACCAGGAAATATAAATACAGCAACGGCCCGGACATTGCCTTCCACAGCCGCCAGCCCAGCACGCCGAGGAACAGCAGTTCCAGGAAGGTCACAGCGATGAGTTGCCGCCCCTCCATGATGCCCAGCCGTTCGGCAAACAGCCACGCCGCCGCGAGGGGGATGCCGGCCAGCGCCACCAGCGCCATCGGCCGGGCGGCCAGGCCGCGCAACGATCCGCGCCGGTCCCACAGCAAATAAATGGCGATCGGGATCACCATAAAGCAGTGATTGTAGGCGGTGGAATCGTCCCATGTCTGGACCGCGGTCGTCACCTCGGCTTGGAACAATCCACCCAGCATCAGGATTCCGACGATCAGGCTGACCGCGGTGCCGCGCATGGCGGTCCACGCCTGCGGCAGGCCCGGCAAGGCGACAGCCGTGGGGGCGTTCGGCTGTTCCGCCATGCTCATTGCGTAGTCTCCGGTGGGCGTAGCATCGCGTCGTAACGGCTGAGGCGGGCAGGCCAGTCGTAGCGCTGCAAAACGCAGTCGCGGGCAGCCCGCCCGACGACCGAACCCAGGTTGCCAGCGGCCAGCCTTACGCAGGCGCCGGCGAAGCTTGCCGCGTCGTCGGCCAGTATGACCTCCTGATTCGGCACTGCGTCGATCCCTTCCAACGCGCCAGAGGTTACCACCACGGGGCGGGCGAGGGACATCGCTTCCAGCACCTTATTCTGAATGCCCCGCGCGATGCGCATCGGTGCGACGGAAGCCGTGGCATGCGCGACATAGGGCCGCACATCCGGCACCCGGCCGGTAACGTGCACGCCTTCGATCCGCGCCAGCCGTTGCACCGCTTCACTGGGGCTGTGTCCAACGATGTGGAACTGCGCGCCGGGGAGGGTCTTCCGAATAACTGGCAGGATGTCCGCCGCGAACCAGGCGACCGCGTCGGCGTTGGGCGGGTAGTCCATGGTGCCGGTAAAAACATAGTTGGGGACGGTCGTGTCATAGACCGGGGCGTAGGACCCAGCCGGATCGAAATAGCGGTAATCGACCCCGTTGCTGACGCCGATCACCTGGGCGGCGTGGTCGGGAACCAGGGTGGCGAACAGGGACGCTTCTGCGTCGGACACGAAGCTCGCCATGTCCGCTTCCGCGGCAATGCGCCGTTCCAGCGCCGCGACCTTGCGCCATTCGCGGCGGTAGACCCAGCGTTTCAGGCCGGTTAGCGCCTCGGCGTAGGCCCTCCATTTTTCGGAATCGACATCCACCAGATCGACAACCAGCGGCGATGAGCGCGGCTGGTCCAGCACGTAGGGCGCCATATTGGAGGAGTAGACGAAGATCATGGCTGGCTTTACCCGGGTTATGACGTCTCGCACCCAACGGGCCAGCCCTCGATCCTGGAAATAGGTGACGCTCAAGGCCTCCCCGGTCAGCAGCCCTCGCAGGCACAGCAAGGTCGCCATGCGCCGGTTCAGCGGCGCGACGTGCATGCTGGTGCACATCGCGCGCATGGTTTCGAGGTGTTCCGCGTCGGCCGGATCGTCCAACAGGCAGCCCAGGTGCATGTCGTACCATTGGGCGAGATACCGGAAGATTTGCAGCGCGCGGATTTTCTCGCCCTTGGTTGGCGGGTAGGGCAGGCGCTGGATCAGAAACAGGAGGGGGGGCTTCACCCCAACCCCCGCACGAGATGTGGGCCGATCGCGTTCGCCACCGGCAGCGGCAGGCGCTTCCACGCGGCGATGAAAAGGGCGTATTTCGGGTTGAGCGGGTTGTGGTCGGGAATGTGCGCGCCTGGGGCCAGCAGGTAGCGGTACGGCAGCTTGGCCGGCTCGAACCCCCAATTATGCTTGAACGAATACGCCCCGGTCCCCAGCTTGCTGCGCCCGAAATCGAACAGCCGGTAGCCGCGATCCGCTGCCCGCCGCATCACCTCCCAGTACATGAGGTCGTTACCCGCGACCTGGCGTGCGACCGAGGTCCCACCGCCGTAATAGGGCAGCACCTCATCCCGGAAATAGAAATTCATCACCGAGGCAACCGGCATCTCGCCGTTCAGGACGGTCACGATATCCGCGCAATCGCGGAACGTGTGCATCAGCGAAGCGAACCAGCGGGCGGAAAACACGGGGGTGCCGAGGTTGCGCACGCTTTCCGCATAAATGCGGTGCAGCCGGCGGGAGTCCTGCTCCACAATGGAAGAAAGCCCGTTCTGGATGCCCTTGCGCACCATGGCCCGCTGCTTGCGCGGGATGGCTTTCATGTTGGCTTCGTTATCCGCCACGATCCCCTTTCGGAACGTCACATACAAATCCGGCCGCTCGGTCCAGTCGCTGACCACGGGATCGCGATCCCGGAACTCCACCGCGCTGGCGCCGGTCCCCGGCAGCAACGACGCCGCGTATTCCGCCAGCGCATCGGCCGTTTCCGCATCGGCGGCCAGCGGCCCGCCGTACACGCAAAACGGGGACGAGATCAGCGTGTTCCCGAATAGCAGCGTCCTGACCTGCACCAGCGGCAGCACGCCCACGATGGCGCCATCCCGTTCGGCGTATGTATAAAATGTCAGATGCCCGAATTCCTCGGCGATCAGTCGCCGCCACGCTGCCCGGTGGAAGAATGTTCCGGACGGCATCGCATCGACGAAGGCATCCCATGCGGGTTCGGAGGCGACGTCCAAAGGGCGGAGTTTTAGCGGCATATGGTGCGATCAGGCAGCCAGGACATGGGCAAAAACCCGGTCCATGCGGTCCCAGGCGAAATCCCGCAAGAGCCTGTCCAGCGCGGGCGCCATGCGGGACAGGTTGGTGTAATGCCGTACCCGCGACTTCCAGCCGCACCCTTCGATGCGCGGCTGTCCCGGGTCGACCTCCCACGGGTGGAAGTAGAAAATCCCCGGCCGGCACTCGTTATTATTGACGCGGTTCAATCCTCTATAATACAAAAAAGTTGGTAACAACCGAAAATACCCCCCCCCCGAACAGGGCCAGTTGCGCCCGAAAGCGCGCACCGTTGTCATGGGAATTTCCCACAGCGAGCAGCCGTCCGGGTGGAACGGCACGCGCGGCGCGTCCGGCATCCCATAGAGATCGTGCCGGATGGGATTGATCGAGGAGCTGTAGCGGTACCCCGCCTCTTGCAATTCCTCGAAAGCCCACAAATTGCGCGCGCCGATAGAAAACGTCGCAGCCCGGTAGCCGGCGACCGCCACGCCGCCGATATCTTCCAGCGTCAGGCGGGTCCGCAGCACGTCGGCGCGAAACGTCGCCGGGTCCTGGGTGTCGGCGCGAATGTGCTCCCACCCGTGGCTGGCAAGCTCGTGCCCCGCGGCGACGATGCGCCGCACCATCGCGGGGTGGCGTTCGGCGACCCAGCCGAGGGTGAAGAACGTCGCATGCACCCCCGCCGCACCGAACTGCGCCAGAATGCGGTCGACATTCGCTTCCACCCGAGACTCAAAGCCATCCCAATCGCCGCGATCGACGCAATGGGCGAAGGCCTGGACCTGGAAATAGTCCTCCACATCCACCGTCATGGCGTTCCGTTGGGCGTTCCGTTGGGCGTTGGTCGGACCGGTCATTGCGGCACCCTGGCTTCTATGATCTCCAACAGACGCTTCAGCATGCGTTCCTGCCGCATCAAGCCATGCTCCAGCGCCAGAACCCGGCCGGCCAGCGTGTCCATCTCGCGGGAGGGGACGGCCTCGGGTTCGGCCAACACCACGCCTCCCGCACCCAGGTCTTCGTTCAATTCGTCGGCCGTGGTATCGACCATCTCGGCGGTGATCTTGTGCACTTCCTCCAGCGCGCCCAGCAGCAGCACGCGGGAGCAAAGCGTGTTGATCCTTCGCGGGATGCCGCCGCTGTGCCGGTGGACTGCCGCGAAGGCGTCCTCATCCCAGCCTGGGTCGTCCTTCCAGCCGACGGTGCGCAGCCGGTGTTCGATGTATCCGCGGGTTTCGGGTTCCGAGAGCGGCCCGAGGTGGTACGAAGCCAGCACCCGCTGGCGCAGCTGTTCGGCATCCTTGACCGCCAGCATGGGCCGGAACTGCGGCTGGCCCAACAGGATGATCTGCACGGATGCCTTCCCGTCCACCGTGATGTTGGACAGCATCCGCAGTTCTTCCAGCGCGTTCAGCGGCAGGTTCTGCACCTCATCGACCAGCAGCAGCAGGCGCCGTCCGGCCTTGCGGTGTTCGCGTACCAGTTGCTCGTAGCGCACCAGCAGAGTTGCCTTGTCGGAGCCGATTTCGGCCTCCAGCCCGAACCCGGCCATCGCCAGGCGCAACAGATCGTCGCCCGACACGCGGGTTGTGACGACCCGCGACATCACGTAGGTACTGCGGTCGAGCTGGGTCCAGAGTTGCTCCACCAACGTGGTTTTGCCGGCCCCAACCTCCCCGGTGATGACCACGAAGCCTTCTTCCTGCGACAGCCCGTAGACCAGATGCGCGATGGCGCGGCTGTGGCCGCTGGAGCCGAAAAAGAAGCGGCGATCCGGCGTCAGCAGGAAGGGCAGGGCGGTCAGGTGGTAGAATGTCTCGTACACGATGAACCGTCAGAATAATTTTGTGATGCCGACGACCAAGATATCCTCATATAGGCTGAGCAATGCCGACGACGACGTGCTCTTGAAGAAGCTGTACCGCGCGGAGGCCGACAGGGTTTCGCTGATAGTGTAAATCAAGCTCGAATTGAAAGCGATGCTTTGGCTGCCGCCCCCGATGCCTCCGGTGAGAATATTGTAGGAGGCTGAGGTAGACAACCGCAGATCCGGCCGCAGGTCGTGCGTCCACTGCATGATGATGCCGTTCGTCTGCGAGGATCCCAGGGTTACCGAGCTGCCGCCGGTCGAGACCTGATTGGACATGTTCAAGGTCAGGCTCAGCGTGTCGCGGTTCAGCTGGGTGGTGGCGGTCGCGGTCAGGGTTTTGAAGTGGAATACGCCGGGCTGAATGGGCGTCGCGTTCGTGGAACCGAATAATTGCCCACCGGTCTGAGCGTTGACCAGGGATCCGTTGGCCCCGACCACCCCCTGGTTCAACTGCCGTTGCAGGTTTTCCAGCTGCGTCCCCAACGTGTCGCTGTAGCTGCCGGTGATCGCCGTCCGCGCCGTCAACTGATAGTGGCCGGAAAAGCTCAGCGCATCCGCGCCCTGCAGATGGCCATAACTGACGGTGATTGAGCTATTCTGGTTGGGGTTATAGGTTCCCCCGAACGACCACGTCATGTCGTTGATGGATGTCGCGTTGGAGCCGGTGTAGACGATATTCTCATGCCCGATCGACACCGTAAGGGTGACCTTTCGGTTGAGTGCGTAGTTGAGCGCGTTCGTGACGATCTGGCGGCTCGATCTCAACGACGTCGGGGCCGTCGCGACCGTGCCGAACGTCGTGATCGAACCGATCTGGTTCGTCGATGTCGACTGGCTCATATCCACATCGAGCGTGTCCTGGAAATCGTTCAGAAAATCCCCTGATTTGAATTCCACGGTCTGCTCGGTGGTCATCAGCTTCTGCGAATTGCCGCCGCCAGCCGGGAAAGGCAGGAATTGGACCCCTGTCGTCGGACTGTTTTGCGACAGGTTGAGCGAGTATCCGAGCTTGGCGGTGCCGTAATCCCCGAATTTATGGAGCAAGTACGGCGAAATCGACACGCTGGTGGTTTGTACGGTGTTCTCTTTATTTGCGCCGACGCCCGTGGTGGCGCCGAAACCGGACATGGACCCGGCCGTGAGGCCGCCAGCATCGCCCGCGCCGATGGTGCCGTAACCGCCGGCGGCACCGCGGGTGGATTGCACGCCCGCCAGAGCCCGCAGGTCGACGAAGGCCAGGTCGCTGATCGCCGTGACTGTCGCGGTGCCATTGAGTTGCTGGTTCAGCGCGTTCTGCGACCCGGTCCGGGCGTTCATGATCAAAACGGGCGCGTAGTCCAGCCGCACTTGCGCGCGTTGTGTGTTGCCGGCAATTGTAATGCCAGGGGAAAAGGCTGTCGTCAGGTCCCAGCGCATCGGGCTGTGAACCTGCATGACGTTATCGGTCAGTGACTCTTGAAAGCCCAGGCGCGGCACAAAGGTCCAGCCGCCAGCGCTGGCCAGGCCCGGTAGGCCATTCGCGATCTGTAACTGGTGCGTCAAATCCTGTGCATCCGGCCCGGCGAGGTCGGACGCGCCTGCCAGCGAGCCTACATTGGTCGGGTCGACCAGCGGGAACGCCACCGCCGCACCCGATTGCCCCAGGGTGCCGGCGGCAACTGTCCATAGGAACCGCCGCATGAGGCTTGCGGCGGCGATTCGGGGCGCGGCCTTAGCTCCCATTATTTCGGCTTCCCGGGCGCGCGAGCGTCAGGAGGAGTAATAGGAAGAGTACGCGCCGAACGTATAACGCGACGAGATCTGCTGCTTGTTCAATACCAACGTGATGGTTTGGCAGGCCTGGATCAAATCGAGCGAGGCTTCCACCTCATCGCGCTGGGTACGGTCGGCTTCCACCACGAACAGGATTTGGCCGACAACGGGGGCCAGAACCGCCGGATCGCTGGTGGACAAACACGGCGGCGCGTCGAGGATCAGCAGCCGGTCGGCGTAGCGCCGGCCCAGGCTTTGGATCAGCCGCGTCATTTCCTTGGTCGAGAACAGCTCCGCGCTGCGCTCGCGATCGCGCCCGACGGGCAGGATGGACAGCCGCTCGATCGGGGTCTTGACGATCAGCGGCGCGGGGTCGAGCTTGGGATTCGCAACCAGATCCAGCAGCCCGCGGGATTCCGCGAGCCCCAGCGAGTAGCAGAAGGAGTCGCGCTTGGAGTCGGCGTCCACCAGCAGCACGTGGTGATCGCCCTGTCGCGCGATACTGCCGGCGAGGTTGACGGAGGTGAAGGTTTTGCCTTCGCCGGGCCGGGCGCTGGTGACCATCAGCAGATTGGAGAACCCGGGGTCGGAGCCGGGCCCGAACGCCGTCCGCAAGATCTGGCGCTGCACCAGGCGGAATTCCTCGGAGATGCGGCTGCGGGTGCGCGACCAGTCGACCATGCCGCCGCGCTCCAGCGCGACGGCGTCGACGGCGGTGCGCCCTTGCAACAGATCGGGATTGGAAAGTACCTCGATCTGCCGTGGATCCCGTGTGAGGATCGACGGCGCCGCCGGGCTTGCCGGTGCATCCGAGGGCGGAACGCGGTCTGGCCGGGCTTCAACAACGTTGGAGGCCGGAAAATCGTCCATTTTTGGTAGGGGGTCGGCAATGGCCGGGGCAGGATTCCACGCCGGCCGTGGCGCGAACAGCGCCGAACGGTCCGTCCGCGCGGGTCGCCCTGCCGGCGCGGGTGCGGGGACCGGCTCCGGCGTGGGGGATTCGGCGGCCGGCAGATCTGGATCCAGCAACTGAGCCGCTGAATCCTCCAATGCGCCGGACCGCAGGAGCTTTTCCGCCACCCGTTCGACCAGGTGAGATGCCTTGGGTTTGAGCATTTAGATCAGCGCCGCGGTGCGAAGCAGTTGGACCATCAGCCCGCCATATACGCCAACCAGGATCGCGACCGCGAAGCCGAAGCGAAGCACGGTCATCAGCCGTTGTCGCAGCGGGGCCATGCCCAGCACCGAAATGCCACCCAGGACCGGCAGGCCCAGGGCGCGCAGATCGTCTACGGTGGAGAAGGAGCGGTCCATCTGACCGAACAGGACAGTAACACCCGCGCCCGCAGCTATCCCCGCGAACAGCACGCCGGTGATCAGCAGCAGCCGGTTGGGCGCCACCGGCAGGCGCGGGATTTCCGGCGGGTCGATCACTTGCAGCTTAACCTTGTCGGCCTGCGTATCGGCGGCCTGCGCGATGTTGGCCGATTGCAAGCGGGACAGCAGTTCTTCGTAGTTTCTCCGCAACACGCTGTAGTCGCGGTCCATGTTCTGGTATTCGGCCATCAGTCCGGGCTGTTCGCGCTGCATTTTTTCCAGCCTGTCGCGGTAGCGGACCGCCTCGTCGCGCTGACGTTGCAGGGAGACGATCTGCGTGTCCGCCTCGATCAGTTTTACCTTCAACTGATCGTATATCGGGTTGGGGACCGATCGCTTGAGCAGGTTCGGATCCGGCGCGGCGGCGACCGGAGTAGCGGTTGCGGCGGCCGCCGTCCTGGCCGCGGCGGCCGAGGCGTACTTGGCCTCCTCGGCTTTGAGCGACGCGATCAGCTTCCGTTGCGCGATGACGTCCGGGTGGTTTTCGGTGTCCTTCAGCAGCAATCCGCGCAATTGATCTTCGGCCTCGGCAACCGGGTTCCTCGCGCCGGGCATACCGGCGGCCATCGCCTGAGCCGGAGTCATGGCGGCCAGTCCGGACTCGACGACCAGCATGGACGGCGTGTTTTCGACTTCCTGCTTCAGGGCGTCGCGGCTGACCAGGGCGTCCTGCAGCTTGCCTTCCAGCATGGCCGCGCTGACGCGTGCGCCTTCCAGCGCGGGAACGTTGGGGTTGGTCTCGTTGGGCAGGATATCGACGTAGCGCGCCCGGAATTCCGCCCGGCGCTTTTCGGCGCCGCGCAGCTGTTGCTCATAAGACGCGATCTGACGCTCCAGGAAGCGCCGTGCGTTCTCCATGTCGGTGCGATTGGTGCCCGTGGCGCTTTCCACGAAAATGGTTAGCAAGGTCTGAACCACATCGTGCGCCACCTTGGCGCTTTTGTCGCGATAGGTGATGGTGAACAGGTTCTTGGTCTGCGGCACGACCTTAATGTCTACTGCCAGGCGGGTCATCATACGCTCCCGGTCCGATTGGCCGTTCAGCGTCAAATCGAGGTCGGTCTTGGAGATCAGCTTTTCCAGATTGGGGCGGCTGAGCAAGGTGCGTTGCAGGATTTCCAACTGGGTCGTCGGGGCGGAGTCCGCGGCGATACCGCGCAGCAGCGGGGTCAGGACGGCGTCCGCGTCAACGAACAGGCGCGCGGCGGATTCGAAGGTATTCGGAATGGTGTAAACGCCCACCCAGCCCACGCCGCAGGTCAGCCACGCGACGATCACGCCGGTCCACCTGCGGCGCCAGGCGGCTCGCAGATACTGGGTTATAAGATTGCGAATCGAATCCATGTCCGGCCAGCCTCCTTAGAACCAGGACTGGGGAATGATGAGTGTGTCCCCGGGCGCCATTTCAATGTTTTGACCGATATCGCCGTCCTTGATCAAATCGTTGATCCGCACGCGGATGGACAGTCTTTTGCCGTTCGGCAGGGTCCGTACGATCAGCGACCGGTTGCCTGAGGCGTACTTGGTCAGCCCCTTGGTCGCGATCATCACATCGAGCAGCGACATGTGGTCGCGATAGGGGATGGAGATCGGGTCGGTGGCTTCCCCGATGATGCGAACCTGACGGTCCGGCGGTCCGATGAAGGCGCGCACGATGACCGTGACGTTCGGGTCCTGGATGAACTTCTTGAGCCGCTCCTCGATCTCGCGCGCCAACACGGTCTAGGTTTTGCCGGCGGCGACGATGTCCTCGATCAGTGGGGTGGAAATCCGCCCGTCAGGCCGCACGGCCACGCCCCCTTCGCTGAGGTCGGGATTGCGGTAGACGAAGACGCTGAGGGAATCGCCGGAGCCGATGATGTATTCGCTGGCCAGTTTCGGATCCGGCGTTTTCTCCAGCGTATCCGCATCCACGATGGGGTCGCCGCCGGCGGTTGTATTCGAGCAGGCGGCCACCAGTAATGGTAGCAGCAGGCAAACGCACGACACGACGCGGCGCAGCCGGAGAAGCACCTGGCGGGCCGAACTGGAAGCACGAATGATCACGTTCAGGTCAATTCCGAAAAAGGGAGAGTGGCACAGTAGGCCGGTTCGGGACGATTTGGTAGGCACGGAAGGACAGGGCTATCGCATATGACCTTTAGCAAATTGAGCCAGCAGGCGACCAAGGAATTCGTCATTCCATCCGGCCCTCTTGAGTTTTCCCTTCATCGAGCCCTTCGAGCCTTCCAACTTTGCTGGATTGAGCGCCAGTCGGCGTAAAAGTGCGATGTTTTCAGGGCCGTGGTCTTTCCAATTGCGCTTGCGGCCCTCGTTCATCGTCACATCCAGTATTCCGTGCAGGCCGTTCTCGATCCCCCATTGCGCGCGCGCCACCTCGGTGAACCGCGCCGACAGCGGTGTACTCAGCAAATAATACGAGGTCTCCGTCGCGGTCTTGCCCCGGATCTCGCGCGTG
This sequence comes from uncultured Acetobacteraceae bacterium, assembly GCA_903924985.1. Taxonomy (GTDB): domain Bacteria; phylum Pseudomonadota; class Alphaproteobacteria; order Acetobacterales; family Acetobacteraceae; genus Rhodopila. The sequence goes on along the minus strand of CAIYDT010000185.1, from coordinate 4,414 downwards.
CGCACCATTTTCCCGATCGCCGCCAGTCCGGGCCCCGCATGTTGGGCCGCCACCTAGCCAATATCGGTGGAAACCTCGCCGGTTCGGGTCTCGATCCGCCCATGGTCGGCATCGACCGTCGTGTGTGTCGCCTCGGCCGGCCGGCCGGTCCGGGTCCTCCATAAACAACCGGACGTCGTCATGCAGGGTGCCCTGATTGCCCTTCAGAGCGATCACGTAATCGCCATCCTGCGCGACAACCTGGGCGCAAATCGCGCGTTGGCAGCTCATCACATCCGCCGTCACGATGCAGCCCTTTAACGACAGTATCGCCAGCAACTTAGGTACCGCCGTGATCTCGTTGGATTTCGCATCGGTGGCAATCTGGCCCAGCAACAGCCGCTGATCGGTGCCCAGGCATGCACCATGTGCGGCGGCGATTGCCCCGACGCACGATCGAACGAACCCCGCAAGGTCTTGCCATCGACAGCGATCACGCCTTGCAAACCCTGAGAGAAACGCTCCATGAAGCGCATGAAGCAGGTTTGAAACGGCTTGGGATCGAGCTGACGAAACACCCGGCTGAACGTGTCATGGCTGGGAATGCCGTGCTTCAAGCGCAGAAACTGACGCAAAAACGGGCGTTTAGACCGGCCGAACTCCTCCATGTCGGAGCAGTCCTCTCCGCCGCACAGCATGGTGCAGAGGGCGATCAGCAGAACATCGTGCAGATTGTGACGGATATTCTCCTGCCGGGGGTCGGAAACCTCGGAAAAACAGGCGATGAACTCTTCCATAGCGGGGACCCTGGGCGAGTTGCTCAATGAGCTCCACACGGTGAGGATGGCCGAGGGCCTTTGCCACCTCGGCAAGTGCGGCGCGGACGGTCGCTGCGGCGGTGCCGTTTGACAGTGCTGGGCGGTCCATGCGCCATCTTTCAATTTATATATTGAATGGTCGCAGCCGATGTTGTCAACCGTGCGCCGTTCAGGCGTGCGCCGTTCAGGCGTCCGCGTTGCCCGATGCGATCGCCACCGCCCGGATCGCAACCAGGAGAAAACGATGGCCATCCGTCCCATGCATCGACAGATTCTCCTTCTGGCCAGTGCGCAAGCCCTGTTCCAGACCGCCTCGGTCCTGGTGATGACGGTTGGCGGACTGGCGGGCGGCCAAATCGCCTCGACGCCGCAACTGGCGACCGCCCCGATCGCCGCCATGTTCCTCGGCACGGCCCTGGCCACGGTTCCCGCATCCATGTGGATGGCACGGGTTGGCCGGCGGGCCGGCTTCATCGCCGGCGCGCTGCTGGGATCAGGCGGCGGTCTGATCGCCGCGGCTGGCATTTGGCTTGGCTCACTCGCTCTCCTGGCCTTCGGGACATTCCTCGTCGGCGCCTATCAGGGCTTTGCGCAATTCTACCGTTTCGCCGCGAGCGAGGTTGCGGAACAGGCATTCCGGCCGCGCGCGATCTCGCTGGTGCTGGCGGGTGGCATCGTCGCGGCGCTGCTGGGGCCGACGCTCGGCCGGATCGGCGGGCCACTCCTGCATCCTGACTATGTCGGCTCGTTCCTCTTGCTCAACGCCGTTTCGATCCTCGCGGCCGGCCTTCTCCTCGGACTGCGCGTACCACCGGCAACGGCGCTGGCGGGTGCCACGGCCCAGGGCCGATCGCTATCGGCGATCATCCGGCAGCCGGCCTACGCGGTCGCACTCTTCGCCGCCGCGACCGGTTACGGCATCATGATTCTCGGCATGACCGCGACACCGCTGGCGATGATTCATCAACATCATTCGTTGTCCGACGCATCTCTCGTCATCCAGCTTCACGTCCTCGGCATGTTCCTGCCGTCCTTCTTTACCGGCAGCCTGATTGCACGGTTTGGCGTCCTGCGGGTGATGCTGGCCAGTGTCTTCGCACTTGTGGGATATGTCGCGGTGTGCGCAACCGGCACGGGGCTGGGCTCGTTTGGCAGTGCGCTGGCCTTGCTCGGGGTTGGTTGGAACTTCCTGTATGTTGGGGGCACGACCCTTCTCACCACGACCCATACCGCCGGCGAGCGCGGCCGGGCGCAGGGCGTCAACGACATGACGATCTTCACTGTAGGTTTGACGTGCTCGCTTGGGGCCGGCGTGCTCCTGCAATCCTCCGGCTGGCAGACGCTCAATTTGCTGCTGCTGCCCTGGCTTGGGCTGACAGCCTTTGCGCTGCTTTGGTTCGGGGCCAGGCAAAAGCGTCGGGAGGCCGCACGGGCAACGCTGCTTTGACCCCGATGGTGATGCTGGCGAGAAGCGGATCCGCCTGGGCTGCTTCCTGAGTGGGTTGCTGCTCATGGCAGGGTGGGAGGTGCTGGCCTGCGCTTCCATCCAGGAGAGATCATCCTCTCCATGCTCATCAAGCTCACGGCCATTGCCGTGTTTGGCGCGCCGCTACAGACAGCAGCGTGGGGTGGCGAGGCTGCCGCCGACGGCGCGCCCACTATCCAACGACCCGATCCGCGTCCCGCATCACGACATAGATCGCTGGGATTACCAACACCGTCAGCAGAGTTGACGACGCCAGCCCGAACAGCAACGAAATCGCAAGCCCCTGGAAGATCGGGTCGGTCAGGATCGTCGCCGCGCCGATCATCGCCGACAGCGCGGTCAGCAGGATCGGCCGGAAGCGGATCGCGCCCGCCGCCAGCAGCGCCTGTCGCAAGGTCTGGCCGGGCGCGGACGCGTGACGCAGGAAGTCCACCAGCAGGATCGAATTGCGTACGATAATGCCCGCCAGAGCGATGAACCCGATCATCGAGGTGGCGGTGAACGGCGCGCGCAGCAGCCAGTGCCCCAGAACGATTCCGATCAATGTCAGTGGAATCGGCGTCAGAATGACCAGCGGCAGCCGGAAGCTGCGGAACTGCGCGACCACGAGGATATAAATGCCCAGGATCGCCACGCCGAACGCGGCCCCCATGTCGCGGAACGTAACGTAGGTGATCTCCCACTCGCCGTCCCACAGCAGCGTCGGGGTCGTTTCGTCAGCCGGTTGTCCGCGCAGGCTGACCGTGGGCTTCGGCTGGCCGCCCCAGTCGTGCGCCGCCACCGCGCGGTTCACCGCGAGCATGCCGTAGATCGGCGCCTCGAACGTGCCCGCGAGTTCCGCCATGACCATATCGGCGAAATGCCCGTCGCGGCGGAACAGCACCGGAGAGCCGAGCTCGGCCTCCGCCCGCACCACCTGGCCGAGTTCGACGACCGTCCGGTTGCCGGGCAGCGTATTGGCCGGCACCGGCGTAGCGGCCAGACGCTCGTTCCAGGCGAGGCCGCTCTTCGGCAGGCCAATCCGGATTTCGATCGGGTCGCGCCCCTCGCCGCGATGCGAGTAGCCGACCGGCACGCCGCCGAACAGCGCCTGCACCGTGTCGTAGACATCGCTCTGCTCGACGCCGAAATATTCCAGTTCGTCCTGGTCGATGGCGATGCGGGTGCGCGGCCGCGGATGGCCGTATGAATCGCCGACATCGACGATGAACGGCACGGAGCGGAACAGCGCCTTGATCTCTTCCGCAACGGCTCGCCTCGTCGCCGGATCGGGCCCGTAGATTTCGGCCAGCAGCGTCGCCAGGACCGGCGGGCCGGGCGGCACCTCCACGACCTGCAACGTGCTGCCGTCCGGCAAAGCCAGCGCGCGGAGACGCTGGCGCAGATCGAGGGCGATGGCGTGGCTCGCCCGGGTGCGCGCGTCCTTCTCCGCGAGGTTGATTTGCAGGTCGCCCAACTCTGGCGACTGCCGCATATACGAGTGCCGCACCAGGCCGTTGAAGTTGAATGGCGCCGCTGTGCCGGCATAGGCCTGGACGGAGCGCACCTCCGGCAGGCCGCGCACGATCCCGGCGGCGGCGAACAGCGTCCGCTCGGTATCCTCCAGGCTGCTGCCTTCCGGCAGGTTCAGCACCACTTGCAGCTCCGACTTATTGTCGAACGGCAGCAGCTTCACCGTCACGTGCTCGGTGTAGAACAACGCGCAGGCTGCGATCGTACCGAAGCCAACGGCCAACAGAAAAAACCAGGCCCGCCTGCGGGAGCGCAGCACGGGTTCGGCGACACGCCGATACAGCCGGCCAAGCGCCCCCTCATCGTGAATGCCGGCCGAGGCGTGGGTCGCGGTGGGCGACAGCTTCAGCAGCAGCCACGGCGCCACCACCATCGCCACGAAGAAAGAGAACAGCATGGCGACCGAGGCGTTGGCCGGAATCGGCGCCATGTATGGCCCCATCAGGCCGGAGACGAACAGCATCGGCAGCAGGGCGGCAATCACCGTCAGCGTGGCGACGATGGTGGGATTGCCGACCTCCCCCACCGCCTCGACCGCGGCTTGCAGCCGCGGCCGGCCGTCGCGCATCGACCAGTGGCGGGCGATGTTCTCCAGCACCACGATCGCATCGTCCACCAG
>CAIYDT010000184.1 GCA_903924985.1 uncultured Acetobacteraceae bacterium | reverse complement strand
GGCTGGCAGCGACTTGCAGTGCACCGATTGGAACCAACCCAGACGCATCAACTGGGCAATCCCGCGTGCGTCGTTGCGGTCAGACTTTACCGGCATGGCCTTGAACGCATCTCGTACATGCCGGGTCTCGAGAAGCTCAACCGTAAGCCCTGCTACCCGCATGCCCGCAGACAACCATTGTGACAACGGACCGGTCGCAGCCCAGGCACCCGCAAGCGTTGGTTAACCAAGCGGAATCTGCTTAGCCCGCCAGACTCCCCGCCAATAGCGACGTCATCCGCCGCGCGAAGGCGGTGGAATCGGCCGGCAGTTCGCCTTCCTGCACGCGCGCGAGGTCCAGCAGGGTCGCCGCGGCGTCGGCCATCAGGGCCTTGTCGTCTTGTTTGGCGGACAGGGCCCCGATCAGCTTATGCGTCGGGTTCAGCTCCAGGATGGGCTTGGACGGCATCATCGCCCGACCGGCGCGGCGCAGCAGTTTCTGCATTTGCAGATCCGGCCCCTTGTCGTCCGCCGCCAGAATGACCGCGCTATCGGTCAGGCGCCCGGTGGCGCGCACGTCGGACACGGCGTCGCCCAAAGCCTCCTTCAATGCCGCCAGCAGTTGGGAGATATCCGGCTGGTCGCCATCGGCAGAAATATCCCCGGTGGATTGGGTGACGCTGCGCAGCTTTTTATCCATGAAGGTATCCAGCCGCTCCGGCCAGAACGCATCGATGGAGTCGGCCATCAGCAGTACTTCGTAGCCCTTGGCTTTGAAGCCTTCGAGTTGCGGGGACGACTTCAACGCATCCACATTGTCGCCGGACAGGTAATAGATGGTCTCCTGTCCCTCCGGCATCCGTTCGACATAGTCCGGCAGGGACGTCCAACCCTCCTGCGTCGAGGAATGGAAGCGCAGCAGCGGCGCGAGTTCGGTGCGGTGCTCGCTGTCCTCCCAGATACCTTCCTTCAGGATCGCGCCGAAATTCTCCCAGAATGTGGCGTAGCCCGCCGCGTCGTCCTTCGCGCGGTTCTTCAGCTCGCCCAGCACGCGGGACACCAAAGCCTTGCGGATGCGCGCCAGGATCGGGGTGCTTTGCAGCATCTCGCGGGAGACATTGAGAGGTAAGTCTTCGGTGTCCACCACGCCCTGCACGAAGCGCAGCCAGTGCGGCAGCATCTCGCCCTTGTCGGTGATGAACATGCGCCGGACGTGCAGGCGGACTTTCGACTCGCGGTCTTCCTCCATTGGCATGAAGGGCTTCATCGACGGGATGAACAACAGACAAAAATACTCGAGCGTGCCTTCCGCCTTCCAGTGCAGCGTGGCCCAGGGGCTGTCCCAGCCATGGCCGAGGTGGCGGTAGAACTCGGCATAGTTCTGTTCGGTAATGTCGGATTTGGACTTGCGCCACAGTGCCGTGCCCTCATTCGCCGGTTCGTCCTTGCCGTCGCGGGCGACGGTGATCGGCAGGGTGATGTGGTCCGCCCATTTGCGGATCACCGTCTCCAGCCGCATCGGTTCGAGGTATTCGTCCGCGTCGGATTTCATGTGCAGCACGATGTCGGTGCCGTAGGTCTCACGCGTCGCCGGGGCCAGGGTGAACTTGCCGGCGCCCTCGGACGCCCAGGTGAACGCCTCCTCGCTGCCGGCCTTCCGCGACGTCACTTCTACCCGGTCCGCCACCATGAAGGCCGAGTAGAACCCGACGCCGAACTGGCCGATCAGGCTGGGCCGGTCCTCGGGCTTGGCGGAGGCCAATGCCTCCCCGAACATGCGGGTGCCGGAACGGGCGATGGTGCCGAGGTTGTCGATCAGCTCCTGCCGGCTCATGCCGATGCCGTCGTCGGAGATCAGAATCTGCCGGGCGGCCTTGTCTGGCACGATGCGGATCTTGGCCTCCGACGGGGGCGCGAGGTTGGGATCCGTCAGCGCCTCGAATCGGCGCCGGTCGACGGCGTCGGCGGCGTTGGCCACGAGCTCCCGCAGGAAAATCTCGCGCTCCGAGTAGAGGGAGTGGACCACCAGGTCCAAAAGGCGGCCGACTTCGGCGCCGAAATCATGTTGCTCCAAAATGGTATCGTTCATGGGAATCTCCTTAGTCCGGGCGCGATATGCGGGCTGCGGGGCTGGGATTCAAGCCGTCCGACGATTCTATTCTCCCGCGGAGGCTGTTCCTGGTAGCGTTTCGCCATGTCCGAAGCGTTCAAAATCCCCCTCCCGTTCTGGATGTGGCCGAGTTCCTGGGCTGGGACGCGCCCGATTCGGGCCAGTGGCAATTGGTCGATGGGGAGCCGCGGGTGGCCTGACGAAGCTGTCCGTCCCGTGGATTAAACTCGGCATCGTGCTGGGGCCGATCACGCCAGGTAACCCAGCGCCTCTTGTGCCGGCCCCCCCCGTCCGTTCAATGCTGCGCGGGAGGAGACAAGGGGAAAATCGGCATATGGATACCTACGACTACATCGTCACCGGCGCGGGCTCCGCCGGCTGCGTGCTGGCTGCTCGGCTGACGGAGTCGGGAAAATACAAGGTGCTGCTGCTGGAAGCCGGGGGCGAGGACAAAAGCTTCTGGATCCACACCCCCATGGGCTACGCCAAGACCTTCGTCGACGGCCGCGTGAACTGGAAGTTCGAGAGCGAGCCGGAACCGGAACTCAACCGCCGCACCATGTACCAGCCCCGCGGCAAGGTGCTGGGCGGCACCAGTTCCATCAACGGCATGATCTACATGCGCGGCACCGGCGCCGACTACGACCACTGGCGCCAGCTCGGCAATGAAGGCTGGGACTACGAATCCGTGCTGCCGTACTTCCGCAAGGCCGAGGACAACGAGAACGGCGCCAACGAATTCCACGGCGCCGGCGGCCCGTTGCGCGTGTCCAACCAGCCCTACAAATGGGAAATCGCGGAACTGCTGATCGAGGCGTGCAAGCAGGCCGGCATCCCCTTCAATCCCGACTTCAACGGCGCCACGCAGGAGGGCTGCGGCTACTACCAGACCACCACCAAGGACAAGCGCCGCTGGAGCACCGCCGCCGCGTATTTGAACGCGGCCAAGAAGCGTCCCAACCTGACGATCAAGACCCTCGCCCACGCGACCCGCGTGCTGTTCGAGGGCAAACGCGCTGTCGGCGTCGAGTTCCTGACCCCGCGCGGCCTGGAGACGGCGCGGGCAGGGCGGGAGGTGATCGTGTCCGGCGGCGCCTACGGATCGCCCCAGTTGTTGCAGTTGTCCGGCGTCGGACCGGCGCGGCATTTGCGCGAAATGAGCGTGGACGTGGTGCACGACCTGCCGGGCGTGGGGTCAAATTTGCAGGACCATTTCAACACGTACTGCACCTACAAGATTTCCCGCAACCTATCGCTGAATTCGTTGCAGTACAGCTTCGTCGACCGCATGATCGCGGGCGCGCGCTACGTGCTGACGAACAGTGGGCCGATGACTGGCAACGGCATGTATGTCGGCGCCCTGATCCGCAGCGACAAACGGCTGGAGCGCCCGGACATCCAGCTGAACATATCGTGCTGGAGTACCATCGACCGCACCCGCGACGGCATCATCTCCCACCCCTTCCCAGGCATCTCCATCAGCCCCGTGCACCTGCGGCCCGATGGGCGCGGCAGCGTGCGGCTGCACAGCAACGACCCGCTGGCCCCGCCGGAAATCCGCTTCAACTTCCTGAAGTCGGACTACGACCTGCAAGCCCTGATCGCCGGCATGCGGGCGGCGCGTTCGATCGTGCGGCAACAAGCGTTGCAGAAGTTGATCGTGGAGGAAACCGCTCCGGGCGTGCAGGTGCGGACCGACGAGGAAATGATCGCCGACATCCGCGGCCGCGGCGTGTCCAACCTCCATCCCGTCGGCAGCTGCGGCATGGGGCAGGGGCCCCAGGCGGTGGTCGATCCGCGCTTGCGGGTGCATGGCATCGCGGGATTGCGGGTGGTGGACGCGTCGGTGATGCCGTCGATCATCGCCGGTAACACCAACGCACCGACGATCATGATCGCGGAGAAGGCGTCGGATATGATCCAGCAGGATACCGTGTGAAGGTTACTTGTCCATCCACACGTCTTCCCACCGCCAGCCGTTGTAGATGCTGTTCACCATGATCGTCATGTTCTTCACGTAGGGGTGCCAGCAGCCCGCCGCGACGTCGTGGTAGATGATGGGGCGGACGACGTCGTCGGCGAGTTTGCGCTCGATTTGCCAGACCATGGCTTTGCGTTTCGCCATGTCGGTTTCCATGGATTGGGCATCGAAGTCCTTCTCCAGATCCTTGTTGCAATACGCGGTGTAGTTCCGCAACGAACCGCACGCGTAGTTCTCATAGAAATTCTGGTCGGGATCGTCCAATGAGCTACCCGTCAGGTTCAGCCCGATGGCGAACTGCTTCTTGAACACCCCGGCATAATATTGCGGCGTATCCGCGATATCCAGCTCCGCGTTGATGTAGATTTTCTTCAGCTGGTCATTGAGGATCAGGGCGGGGTCGCGGAAACTATTGATATCGCGGGTGAAGATCCTGGTTTGCAACGGCTTGTCCGGGCCGTAGCCCAGCTTGGTCATGATGGCTCGAGCCTCCTCGCGGTTCTTTTCGACGTTGGGTCCGTAGCCGGTGAGGGTTTCCAACACCTCATTCGGCATGCCCCACACGCCCTCGGGCGGCGGCAGCATGGCGGCGCCGATGCGGCCCTGGCCTTCGTTGAGGATGTCGTTGAACGACTTGCGGTCCAGTGCCAGCGCGAGGGCGCGCCTGATATCGGGGTTGTCGAACGGCGGCGCGTCGCGATTGATGATCAGGTTAGTATCGACATTGGTGCGCCGCATCACGCATTGCGTGTCCGGCGCTTGCGACATGACGTCCTTCATGAGCGAAACCGTCACGTCGGTAGGGTATGTCATGTCGTACTTGCCGGCGACGAAGCCCAGCATGCGGGTGGAGCGGTTGGGCACGATCTGGTACGTGATCCCATCGAGATACGGCAGGCCCGGCTTCCAGTAGTCGGGATTACGCTCCATGCGGATGATCTCGTTCAGCCGATATTCCACGAAGCGGAACGGCCCCGTGCCGATCGGTTTGGTGCGCATCGCGGCCGAGGGCACGTGGCACGGGTAGACCGGCGACCAGCCCGACGCGAGCAGCGCGATGAACGACGGCTGCCGGCGCTTGAGGTGGAACGTGACCTGGTTCGCGCCGTTGACGGTGATCTCCTTGAGGTTGGTGAACCAAGCCTGGCGCGGGCTCTTGCGGATTTTGCCGGGCTCAAGGCCGGAGACCATGTCCCAGGTGCATTTCACGTCGGCCGAGGTGAACGGTTTGCCGTCGTGCCACTTCACGCCCTCCCGCAAGGTGAAGGTCAGGTCGGTGCCGTCTTTCCCCCACGCCCACTTCGTCGCCAGCTCGGGGACGATGGTTTCCAGACTGTGGCGAGGAACGTGCTGGTCGAAGATGACCAGGTTGTTGAACAGCGGCATGAAGGGAATGACGACCGAGGCGGTGCCTTCCTCCTGGATCGAGGGGCTGGGCGGCGTGTCGATATGCGGGATCGTCAGGATGCCGCCGCGTTTTTGCGCCGTGGCGGGGAAGGCGGCCGCCAGCAGGGCCAGGATTAAGACGATGCGCCGAATGAACTTGTGCATTTCCGCCGCTCCCATATGGCCGGGTTTTCCCGGTCCCGTGGGGAGGTTGCGGGAGTTTCACGGGGGATGCAAGCGGGCAGTCGCAGCGGGCAGGCACAGTTCCGGTCAGACGCCAAACCCGAACAACCGCCGCGGCGTGTCCCACAGAAGCTTACGCCTTTCGGCCTCGTCCGGGACAATCTCCGCCATCAATTGCAGGAGTGGCGCGTAATCGATCCGCTCCGGCGCGCGAAGGAACGGCCAGTCCGACCCCCATAGGCAGCCATCCGGCGTAAAGGCGTCGATCAAGGCGCGAATGTAGGGCTGAATACTTTGGTAGGGGTAGCTGTCATCCGCGCACTGGCTGAAGCCCGACAGCTTCACGCTGGCGCGTCCGGCGCGTCCAAGGTCCAACAATTCCTTGAACCCGGGCTGATCGAGGCCGCGGTTCGGGGTTGGTCTGCCGCAATGATCGATCAGCAGACGCACGTTCGATCGCTCGATCGCGGGCAGGAACGCCAGCAACTGGCCTTCCTTGGCCTGGATTTGGAGGAACATGTCCAGGTCCGCCAATTTCCGAATCAACTCCGCCGCGCCCGTGTAGTAATCCTCCCCATGGAATGGCACGTTGAAGGCCACGCCAACGAAACCCAGCGCCTTGAGGCGTGCCAGTCGGTTCGCGGCGATATCGTTCGCGACGACCGCGATGCCCTTGAAACGCCCTTCACCGCGCGCGATGGCATCGACAACCGGACTGAGATCCTCGGCATAGCCCGAATTGGTCCCGACGATCAGGGCGTAATGAACGTTGTGCAGGTCCATCATCCGCATCAAATGCTCAATCGGCGCGATCTCCAGCCCGCTCGGCCGGTACCGCGTATCCGCCCCGAACGGAAACCGGACGGGGTCGATGACGTGGCAATGACAATCGATTGCCGGCTGCTGGAACATCAGAATGTGGCCGCCACGGCTTGCAACAACGCAGGCGTGATATCGGGGCGCACGCCGAACCATGCCTCGAATGCCAGACGGGCCTGGTTTAGCAGCAGCCCCAGACCGTTGACCGTCAGGTTGCCGCGCTCACGCGCCGCCGCGAGGAACGGCGTCTCCGGCGGCGTGTAAATCAGATCGGCGACGATGGTTTGGCCAGGCAGACGCGCCAGGGAAATGTCGAGCGCCGGTTTGCCGGCCATGCCCCGGTCGGTCGAATTGACCAGCAGCCCGACATCGGCCATCGCGTCGTTGCGCTGATCCCACGGGAGCACCGTCGCCCCACCACCGATTTCGGCCACCATCTGCTCCGCCCGTTCCCGCGTGCGATTGGCAACCCGGATATCCCGAGCACCGTTCTCCAGCAAAGCGACAACAACCGCTCGGGCGGCGCCGCCGGCGCCCAGCACCAGGATGGAACCGGCATCCGCCCGCCAGTCCGGCTTCGCATCGTAGATGCTTTGCACGAAGCCGACGCCGTCGTTGTTAAAGCCTCGCAACGTGCCGTCGTCCTGGACCACGATTGTGTTGACGGCCCCGATGCGCCGAGCCATCGGGTCGATATGATCGAGCAGCGGCATCACGTTCATCTTGTGCGGCATGGTGACGTTGCAACCGCGAAAGCCCAGCACCGCGAAGCCGCGGAGGGCTTGGTCCAGCCTGTCCGCGGTCACTGGCAGCAGCACGTAGCGGCCCGGGAGGGAATACTGGTTGAGCCAGAAGTTGTGGATTACGGGCGACCGCGACTGTGCGACGGGCCAGCCGAGGATTCCGGCGAGGGGAAAGGCGATTGGGTCGGGCATTGTATGGTGTCCAGGCGGGAGTTGGCGCGCATGTATCGGGGATCGTGGCCTATCATGGAAGCTGAGAATGCATGATCCGGAGGAAGCGCGGCACCATGTATTTGATCTGACAGTCAGGTCTCCGCCGTGGTGGGTGTCCGACGAATATCTGGTGTCGGTTATCGCGCAGCCTGTAGCAATTTCTCCTTCGCCATCGGAGCTGACCACAGGCCCGTCATCCGCATCGGTAGTTTCGATCTGGTTCATACTGGACTTCATCATGATTGCCTCCGGTCGGACAAATCTGTGTCCAAAGAAACCGGGGGCAGCTCAGCGTGAGTTACCGAATGGAAGATTTACCGCCCGGGCGGATCGACCCATCGCGCATGGGCAAGAAAGACCCGAACGATAAGGAACGCAGGCCGGTGATCACGGCGGCGGATTGGGAAGCCACCCGCCTCGGCCTCGAAGCCGATCGCCGCGCCGGACTGATCCCACCCGGCCCCTGACCGCGGCGATCCCGCCCATTGACCCAGAAGCGGACCAGCCACGCGCGTAATCCGCTTGTAACCCCGGTTGCCCCCGCCCCCCCCTTTCGCTAGGTTCCCGCGCCGCTTTCACGGGAACCCATCATGTCGCTGACGTCCGAACGCCTCGATCGTATCCAACCGAGCCTGACCATCGCCATCTCGACGGTCGCGCGGAAAATGATCGCGGACGGCAAAAACGTGATCTCCCTGTCGCAGGGTGAGCCCGATTTCGACACCCCCCGCAACATCAAGGACGCCGCGATCCGCGCGCTCGAGGCCGGGCAGACGAAGTATACGGATGTGTCCGGCACGCCGGCCTTGCGCAAGGCCGCGGCGGATAAGCTGCGCCGCGACTCCGGTCTGGACTACAAGCCGGAGGAGATCATCGTCTCCACCGGCGCCAAGCAGGTGTTGTTCAACGCCATGCTCGCGACCATCGGTGCGGGCGACGAGGTGATCATCCCCAGCCCCTGCTGGGTCACCTATCCGGACATCGTCACCCTCGCGGACGGCAAGCCGGTGCTGGTGCCCTGCCCGCAGAACAACGGCTTCAAGCTGCGCGCCGAGGACCTGGAAGCGGCGATCACGCCGAAGACCCGCTGGTTCATGCTGAACAACCCCTGCAACCCCACGGGCGCCGCCTATACGGCCGAGGAGTTGCGGCCGATCTGCGACGTGTTGATGCGGCACCCGCATGTATGGGTGCTGACCGACGACATCTATGACGGCCTCGTCTACGACGGCTTCAAGCCCGGCACGATCGTCGCGGTCGAACCCCGGCTGCGGGATCGCACACTGACCGTGCATGGCGTGTCGAAGTCCTACGCCATGACCGGCTGGCGCATCGGCATCGGCGCCGGCCCTGTCCAGTTGATCAAGGCGATGGACAAATTGCAGTCGCAATCGACCTCCAACCCCAGCTCGATCGCCATGGCCGCCGCGGTGGAGGCCTTCGCCGGTCCGCAGGACACGGTCGAGGCGATGCGCAAGGTGTTCGAGGAGCGGCGTAACCTCGTGGTCAAGGCACTGAATGAGGCGAAGGGCATTCATTGCTCGACCCCCGATGGGGCGTTCTACGTCTATCCGTCGGTGCAGGGCTGCATCGGCAAGACCAGCAAGGGCGGCGTCCCGATCAAAGACGACGAAGCCTTCGCCCTCACGCTGCTGGCCGAAGAAGGGGTGGCGACCGTGCATGGCGCGGCGTTCTGCTTCCCTGGCTACATCCGCATCAGCTACGCCAACTCCAACGAGGAGTTGATCGAGGCGATGACCCGCATCCAGCGCTTCTGCGAAGGGCTGCATTGATGTCCGAAACGGCTTGACGCGGGAAACCTGCCTCCGGACTCACCGGACCATATGGTGCACCGGCGCCATCGCCGCCGCCGCCGGTTCGGTCTCCAGCGTGTTGAACGCCCGCGCCAGCGCGTCCACCTGATCGTCCTTGGAGCCGTTCGGGAAGTCGCGCAGCTCCTCCAGGAACGCGCGGTTCCAGGGGGCGCGGACGATCGCGACGTGGCCGGCCTCCACCTGAGTCGCAACGTATCGCGCCCGCTCGGTCTTCGGCCCGCTCTCCCGCGATGACACCACATGGAACCCGCGCAACCGGGCGGTGAACCAGGACGCCTGGAACTTTCCGGCCTGGCCGGGGTCTTGCGGCATCGCGATGGTGACCTTCCTTCCGTCGCGGGCGGCCGTCTGCAGCAGCAATTCCTCGACCTCCAGGCCCGAGCCGCGGATGCGCACGACGTCTAGGACGATCCAGCGCCGGTCGTCGGCGCGCCAGAGTTTGACGCCGACGGTCCAGTCCGGCTCGTTCCTGTCGTCCTTCGCCGTCGCCGCGAAGTCCCAGCCGCGGACCACGTGGCCGTCCGGTTCGGTGGCCTCGGTTTCGGCGATGCGGTCGATCCGGAACAGCGAGCCGCCCGGCGCGTGCGGGCGTTGCTGATACAGCGCCGACCAGGCCCGATCGCCGATCAGCGCGCGCCGGCGGGCCAGAGCGGTTTTGTCCTCCCATTCCGGCCAAAGCGGTTCGCCGGGGGGGCGGCCGAGCGGATCGTTGGCCTCGGCCAGGGCGGGCAGGCGCAGGACGCGCCAGCCATCCTCGGCGGTTGCCTCCAGCAGGCCGCCGAGGTCGTCCTTGTGCCAGCGTGTCATGACCAGCGCCACGCGTCCGCCGGGCTTCAGCCTTGTGGACACGTCCGACTTGTACCAGTCCCAGATGAAATCGCGCTGGCGCTTGCTGTCCGCGATGGCGTGGGACTTCACGGGGTCGTCGATGATGATCAGATCGGCACGCCGCCCGACAACCGCCCCGCGCACGCCGACCGCGAGATACTCGCCGCCCGCCGTCGTGGACCAGTTGTCCGCTGCTCGGTGCCCAGGCTTGATCGCGAACCCGAGGCGTTCGGCATGCTCCTGCACGAGATCGCGCGCCCGCCGCCCGAAGGACCGCGCGAGGCCCAGCGAGTGCGAGGCGCAGATCACCATCGACCGCGGGTGCCGCAGGAACCACCAGACCGGGAACAGGAGCGACGTATAGGTCGACTTGGCCGAACCCGGCGGCATCAGGATCATCAGCCGGTCGAAGTCGCCGGCGGCCAGTTTTTCCAGTTCAGAAATGAGATAGAGGTGGTGGGCGGCAGGCCGATAACCGGAATCTTGAAGCGCTGCCTCCGCCCAGGCGCGGAGCGCACCGCGCAGGTGGTTGGGATTGTTTTGCTGTTCGATGGGGTCCCGGAGGGGGTTGGGGTTGGGTTACGACCGGCAACCGTTGGCCTTGAACGTTGCGGTGCCGCCCCGTCATGCCGGCGCATGCCGGCATCCACGTCTATTTTGGTGGGCGTAAAGCCGCGGACGCCGGTATCCATCGCCATGACCGCGAGACAGGCGAAACCGCGAGAGCCGGAAACAACGGCCGGTGCCAAGAAAACCGCCACGTAGGCGCAATTCAGAGATCGTGATAGGAAACATAGCGTAAATTGGGACGTTTGAGCAAGCTATTTTTCTTATGCGCCCCGCGGCGGCGCCACGGCTGGGAACCTTCCCGGTCAGGCGAGCGCCAGGACCTCATGCCCGCTTCCGGCCGGCACGAGGTGAATATCGATCCGCCGGCCAATCGCCGCCGCGTAGCGCGCCACCATGTCGAAGGTCGGCATGTGCCTCGCACTTTCCAGGCGGGCGACGACGGATTGCGGCGTGCCCATCCGAACCGCGATGTCGGCCTGGGTCAGACCGGCCGCCAGCCGTGCGTCGATCATCCTGCCAACGACGGCGAAGATGGGGCCGAGGCGGTCATGCGCGGCCTGGACCTCGGGATCGGTCAGCAGCGTGCGCCGGAGTTTCGCCAGATTGGTCATGGTTCGATCTTCTTTGCCCGCCGTTCCGCCAGGTCCAGGGCGGCCTTGGGCGTTGTTTGGCTCTTTTTGACGAAAGCATGCACCAAGATAGTCCGCTGGCCCACGGTGGTGACGTAAATCGCCCGAGCGATGCCGTCCCGCCCGCTGAACCGCATCTCCCAGAGCTTGCCGCGGAGATGCTTCACGTGAGGATGGCCGACCTGCTCGGGACCCACGGCCTCGATAGGCTCCACGAGGCGCAGAAAAGCCGCCTGCATATCCTTCGGCAGGGCGGCGATTTCGGCATCCAGGACGGTGCCTAGGGTTTGCACGGTCCGAGGCATCGGGCGGCCGGCTCTGGCGACGTCGCCCGGGTTGTGCGCGACCGCTCAACTGGATCACCGTGATCGCACACCACCTCGAATGCGCCGATGGCAGACTGACATAGTGTGATGTGTATCGGGAACGGGCGTGATATTTCTATCGGGTGCGCACAAATCGGTGCCGCAGAAAATGGGCTTTATGTTAACTCGCGGGCAGAAGCCGTGAGAACGGTCTCCGCGCTGCAAATTTCAAGACATCTCGAAGGGCGGCTCCATGATCGATCCAATTGCCTATTACTCTCCTGAGGCATGTCTGTTTCCGGCGTTAGCACAGGGCTACGCTGATATGGGCACTATTGATCCGATGGCGTTCTATCTGGTTCTCGACTGGAAAGCACCGCGCGCCCGGACGCTGCACCGCAAACGGCTCATCACAATCGCCGGGAGCTTCACCGCCGCAGTGAACCTGATCGCCGCCGACCTTCATTCGGCTGTTAGCCCTGAGAAGCAGCTCGGCTTACTTTTGAATAAATGGGGATTTCGGCTGCCCACGGCTTCAGCTATCCTCGCCGTTCTCTGCCCTGAAACATTCACCGTCTACGATATCCGCGTGTGCGATGCACTCGGCGCGTTTCATAAGCTCGGCAGCACCAAGTGGTCGTCAGAAGCTTGGCAGGAGTATGAGCGGTTTGTGATCGCGGTCCAAGCGGCCGCACCTAAAGGGCTGAGCCTACGCGACTGCGACCGGTGGCTTTGGGGGCAAAACAAGCGAAAGACCCTACATAAGGAACTGACGGCATCAAGCTAAGTGCTTGGGTGCGTTAATCAAGATTTATGGCGTGTCCCCCGCGAGCGGAGGTCAGGCTCTAGGCGCAAGCGCCCGTAGCCACACCCAAGGGGGGGCGTGTCTCCGCTGACGCGCCCACATGAAACCGCCCGACCTCACGCAGAGATCGGGCGGTTCCTTCCCAAGTCGGTGATGCGGGTTCGAACCCCGTCCGGTGTTCTTTTCTCGCTGTCTGCCGATTGTGCCGCCCGCGGGTAACCATGTTTAAGCCCTCACTCGGGATCAGTAAGACCAAGGTTGTCGGGAGGCGGCAGTCTCAACTGTGTATCGTGTTCGATCCTGGCGGTTCTGGCGCCCGATAACGCCCCGGCAAGCCGCTCGATCAGCTTGATTGCGCCGTCCATATGTTTGGCGCCCTTGCTAACGGCTTCGGTTACTGCCAGGAACACCTCGGTTATGGATTCAACGTGAGTGCGATTTCGATCCAGTTCGTTCTGTAGTTCGTTCAGTCGTTTGAATATTCTCTCACGGAGAGCCTCAATCATATCCGCTTTCGACACAACTTCTCTTATATGGGAGACATAAGTATTGGCTCGCGTTTTCCAGTCTTCATTTAGCTCTATGTAGTCATCATCGGCCATAATTGCATCACTGATCCTGATTTCCAGCTCTATGTCCTCCAGGGCGCTGTTTATCTGGCCTAATAGGCCTAAAACTTCACGGCCGGATAGCTGATTGCGCCCACCTTGTAACATTTTGAATGCAACAGGCAGCCTGATACCGTAGGTGCTGCACAGCTTTTGGACACCTTTGATCCATGCAATGCAGGATTTCTCGTCGTCGGGCTGAATTTCCCCGCCATATATCGCTGCCTGGACACGCCTTGCGGCTCGGTGGAAATGTCTCTTATTAGCAAGAGCGTCGGATCGGGCAGTCGGAGGGAATTGAGCGGCCTTCGGAGACCGGCCTGCTTGTGGCGGTTTCATAGTTTGTGCGTCCTAGCCCATCTTATTCATCGCGTTTCGGGGTCATGAGACGGCACCATAATATTTAACCATACGCAACATAATGGACGCGCCTCCGCCGTGCTGGCTG
>CAIYDT010000183.1 GCA_903924985.1 uncultured Acetobacteraceae bacterium | reverse complement strand
GCCCGAGGATGACGATAATAGACATTCGCGACCCTTTTTTATTCCTTTACCGGATTGCCATATGATGTTGCTCATACGGCATGTCGGTCTAAACACCCTTCGGTATTACTGCATCTCTTCCTCGATCGCCGCGATCTCCCGATCGTTGAACCCGAAATGATGCGCGATCTCGTGGATGACCACGTTGCGGACGAGGTGGTACAGGTCCACGCCGGTTTCGATCCATTCCAGCAGGATGGGTTCGCGGTACAGAAAAATAAGGTCCGGCTGCCTTGCGTTGTCCATCACGCTGCGTTCGGTCAGCGGCGTGCCGCGGTACAAACCCGTCAGCTCCCAGCCGGACTCGATCTCCAGATCGTCCAGCGTCTCGTCATCCGGCATGTCCTCCACCGTGATGCCCACGCCGCGCACGTGTTTGGCCAGGCGGATGGGCATGGTCCCCAGGGCGCGCTCCGCCATATCGGCGATGTCGTCGATGCTGGGGGGCGGGCCGAAAACGGGGATGGGATTGCGCAGGTCGCTCATGCTTATCTTACGGGTGGAGGAGAGAGGCCGTGTTCCTATTGTTGACCGAAGCCGAACGCAACGCCCTTGGCAGCACCCTGCCCGGCTGGGCACTGGCGAAGGGGGGCAAAGCCATCGGCCGCACGTTCCATTTCAAGGACTTCAACGAAGCCTGGGGCTTCATGAAGCGCGTCGCTTTGCTGGCGGAGGGCATGGGCCACCACCCGGATTGGTCCAATGTCTGGAACACCGTCCGGATCGAACTCTCGACCCACGACGCGGGCGGGCTGACGGATCTGGACGTCAAGCTGGCCACCGCCATCGACCAGGCGAATCGCTTGAACGTCAGGCGACGTGCCGCAGGACGGTTTCGAGGTAGTCGACATCCCAGCCGGCCTTCTTGCGCCTGTTCTTGAAGCTTGTGATGGGCTTTGCCCGAGACAACAGATTGAGCGCGACATGGCGGACGATGGCCATGTTCTCCGGTGCGTTCCCGCTGCGCAATCGCACAAGGTCTTCCCGGAACACGACATCCAGCATCCAGTGCAGACGGTTTTCGATCCCCCAGTGGCCACGCACCACGCGGGCGAACATCTCCGCGCTCAGCGCCGTTGAGCACAGGTAAAGCCGTGTCTCCCGCTCGATCTTTCCATCCTGCTCCACTTCGGTTTCGATGCGACCGAGCATCGCGAGGTTCGGGAACCTTGGCTCTCCAGGATAGCGGCGGTCCCCGCTCATCCAGTCCACATCGGTACAAACCGTATGCCTGCGAACGGCGAGGCGTCCGTTGCCGCCGTCCACGGTCTCATGGCTCTCGAAGGCCAGGCCGGGCGGCGGTTTGTCGAACAGCATCGCCACCTCGGCATGAGTGGCGGGCCAGTTGTCCTTCAGTGCGAGCACATAGTGTCCACAGCCGTCGCGAATGGTCCGGGCGATCTTCGTCTGGGTCCCCATCGCGTCGAGGGTGACGATCGCTCCGGTCAGGTCGAGTTTCTTCAGCAACAACGGAATGGCGGTGATTTCGTTGGATTTTTCCTCCGTCGCCTGTTGGCCCAGGACCAGTCGCTGGCCAGCGGCCCAGGCGGACACGTCGCACAAGGTGTCGTGGCTCGGGATATCGTTCGCGTATGCCAGGAAGCGGCGAAGGAACGGCAGGTTCTTTCCGCCCCAGAGCGTGGTCTCCACGAAATCATCCGCTCCGGCGACCGTGGCGGCCAGCACCAGCAGCAGGATTTCCGCCAAGGGATACAGGACCTTGGCGTTCTGGCGCGGGTCCTCGATACGGGCGAAGTGACGCAAGATCGACGGGTGAAGCGAATCCAACATCGTGGCCTCCTGAGATGAGGCCGCCGATGAATCGTACTTGTGTCTTGGAAGGAATACCCCCTATTTGGTTCAAGCGATTGCCCTGCATCATGGGACCACCGGTATTGCTCGCCGTCGGGAGCGGCGGTTATCGTCCACCTAACCCATCTTATTCATCGCGTTTCGGGGTCATGAGACGGCACCATAATATTTAACCATACGCAACATAATGGACGCGCCTCCGCCGTGCTGGCTG
>CAIYDT010000182.1 GCA_903924985.1 uncultured Acetobacteraceae bacterium | reverse complement strand
GACGAGTTGCATGGCGCGCTCGCAGGCGTCGCGCAGGGCGTCCTCCATGCCTTTGAAGGATGGGGGGGCTTGCCAGGGTTCGTTCGGATTGGGGGTCATGCTGGGCCTTGGGTGGTGGCGGGTATAACTAACGGTTACGTCTGGATATCTAACGTAACGGACATGCCGCGCCAAGGGGAATCTGGGGGCCATCCCGACTCATGGACGGTCCGGAACACGGCGCCCGCCTCGCCCCACAGCCTGTCAAAGTCTCGGTGCCGAGGTACTGGCATGATGAGGACCCACGATTTGATACCGCTGAGCACGGTGCCAGGCTTGTCCCTGCGAAGGCGGGGGCTTTAGCCAAGGACGGCGCTATCGAGTGACATCGCGTTGCTGCTCGATCAGGCCTCCCGGGTGAAACGGTCGGGGTAAAGGATCGCGAACTGGTTCATCGCCTCCGTCCACGTCGCGACGACGCATCCTGCCTGACGACTGGTTAATAAATCGCTAACGTGCCGACAGATTCTCCTTCCCCTTGCCGAACCGCTCAACCTGCGCCATTTGCGTGGCATGATCCCATTCGCCAACACCTACGCCCGGCTGCCCGAGCGCTTCTACGCCCGGCTCGCCCCCACGCCGGTCGCGGCCCCGCGTCTGGTGCGTCTGAACACGGCGCTGGCGGCGCAGCTCGGCCTCGATCCTGACGACCTGACGGCCGACGTGCTGTCCGGCAACCTTGTGCCGGAGGGCGCGGAACCCATGGCGCTCGCCTACGCGGGCCACCAGTTCGGCAACTTCGTGCCACAGCTCGGCGACGGCCGCGCCAATTTGCTGGGGGAGGTCGCCGGGCGCGACATCCAGCTGAAAGGCGCCGGCCGCACGCCGTTCTCGCGCGGGGGAGACGGTCGCGCCGCCCTCGGCCCCGTCCTGCGCGAATATCTGATCTCCGAGGCCATGCACGCGCTCGGCGTTCCCACCACGCGTGCGCTGGCGGCGGTAACGACCGGGGAGCCTGTGGCGCGGGAGACGATGCTGCCGGGTGCGATCGTGACCCGCGTCGCGTCCAGCCACATCCGCGTCGGCACCTTCCAGTATTTCGCGGCGCGGCAAGACACCGACGGGGTGAGGGCGCTCGCGGATTACGCCATCGCGCGGCACTACCCAGACGTGTCCGGATACAAAGCGTTCCTGGAAGCCGTGATCGCCCGGCAGGCCGAACTGATCGCGCGCTGGCTGCTGATCGGCTTCATTCACGGGGTGATGAACACCGACAACTGCTCCATCGCCGGGGAGACGATCGACTACGGCCCCTGCGCGTTCATGGACGCCTACGACCCGGCGACGGTGTTCAGCTCCATCGACCGGCAGGGGCGTTATGCCTACGGGAACCAGCCGCGCATCGCGGTGTGGAACCTGGCGCGGCTGGCCGAGACGCTGCTGCCGCTGCTGGCAGACGACGATGACCAGGCGGTGGCCATCGCGCAGGAGACCTTGTCCGGCTTCGGCAGAACGTTCGAGGCCGCGTATTTCGGCGGCCTGCGCCGCAAGATCGGGCTATCGGTGGAACGCGACGGCGACAACGCGCTGGCGCAGGACCTGCTGACCGCGATGGCGAAGAACCAGGCCGATTTCACACTGACGTTCCGCGGCCTGTGCAATGCGGCGGTGAAACCAGAGCGGGACGCGGCGGTGCGGGATTTGTTCGTCGATCCCTCGGCCTATGACGCATGGGCGGCGCGCTGGCGCCAGCGGATGGCGTTTGCGTTCGAAACACCGGAGGCGCGCCGGGACGCCATGCGCGCGGTCAACCCGGCCTATATCCCCCGCAATCACAACGTCGAGGCCGCGTTGAATGCCGCCATCGAAAACGACGATTTCGGCCCGTTCGAGGCGCTGTTGACCGTCCTGTCCCGCCCGTTCGACGACCAGCCCGGCTTCGCGCGCTACGCCGCGCCGCCCGCGCCCTCGGAACGGGTGCACCAGACGTTCTGCGGGACCTAAAGGCCGGTGGAGGTAGAAGACGGCGGCGCGTTGCTGTAAGCGCACCGCCTCCGCTCCCGCCTCCCGAGGACCCATGATCCGCCTTGACAACATCACGAAGCAAAACGGCACGCGCCTGGTCTTCATCGAAGCTACGGCCGCCCTCCAAAAGGGCGAAAAAATCGGTCTGATCGGCCCCAACGGCGCCGGCAAGACCACGCTGTTCCGCATGATCACCGGGCAGGACGAGCCGGACGAGGGCCAGATCCTCAGCGATCGCGGCATCAGCATCGGCTTTTTCAGCCAGGACGTGGGGGAGATGACGGGCCGCAGCGCGGTCTCCGAGCTGATGGACGGTGTCGGCGCCGTCAGCGCGCTGGCCGCCGAACTGGCGACGCTGGAAGCGAAGATGGCGGACCCGGACCAAGCCGACAACCTCGATGCCATCCTGGAGCGCTTCGGCGACGTGCAGGCCCGTTACGAGGAGCTGGACGGCTACGCGCTGGACAGCAAGGCGCGGGAAGTGCTGCACGGCCTGGGCTTCAGCCAGGAGATGATGGACGGCGATGTCGGCACCCTGTCGGGCGGGTGGAAGATGCGCGTGGCCCTCGGCCGCATTCTGCTGATGCGCCCCGACGTCATGTTGTTGGACGAGCCGAGCAACCATCTGGACCTTGAGAGCCTGATTTGGCTGGAGCAGTTTCTGGCGGGTTACGATGGCGCGCTGCTGATGACCTCCCACGACCGGGAGTTCATGAACCGGGTCATCAACAAGGTGATCGAGATCGATGGCGGCACGCTGACGACCTTCTCTGGCGACTACGAATTCTACGAAAACCAGCGCGCGCAGAACGAAAAGCAGCAGCAGGCCCAGTTCGAGCGGCAGCAGGCGATGCTGGCGAAGGAAATCAGCTTCATCGAACGCTTCAAGGCCCGCGCCTCGCACGCAGCACAGGTGCAAAGCCGCGTGAAGAAGCTGGAGAAGATCGACCGGGTCGAACCGCCGAAGCGGCGCCAGTCGGTCGCCTTCGATTTCGCCCCGGCGCCGCGTTCGGGGGAGGATGTGGTGAACCTGCGCGGCGTGCATAAGCGCTACGGCAACCGGGTGATCTACGACGGCCTCGACCTGTTGGTGCGACGGCGGGAACGCTGCTGTGTGCTCGGCGTCAACGGCGCCGGGAAATCGACCCTGCTGAAGCTGGTGACGGGCACGACCGACCCGGACGCGGGTTCGGTGACCGTCGGCGGCAGCGTCAAGATGGGCTATTTCGCCCAGCACGCCATGGATTTGCTGGATGGCGACCGCACCGTGATGGACATGCTCGAAACCAGCTTCCCGCGCGATGGTCAAGGTGCCCTGCGCTCGCTGGCGGGGGCCTTCGGCTTCTCCGGCGATGACGTCGAGAAGCGCTGCCGCGTGCTGTCGGGCGGCGAAAAGGCGCGTCTGGTGATGGCGCTGATGCTGTACGACCCGCCCAATTTCCTGGTGCTGGACGAACCCACCAACCATTTGGACATGGCGACGAAGGAGATGCTGATCGGGGCGCTCGCGCAGTACGAAGGCACGATGCTGTTCGTCTCGCACGACCGGCATTTCCTGGCCGCCTTGTCCAACCGGGTGTTGGAGCTGACGCCGGAGGGCCTGCACATGTATGGTGGCGGCTACACGGAATACGTCGCGCGGACGGGGCAGGAGGCGCCGGGGCTGCATGCTTGAGGGTGGGATCACCGCTTCTCCGCGCCCATCAGCGCCAACCCCTCCGCCACCGACACGAACTCCCCACCGGTCGTCACCCGTTCCGCGCCGAACCGCGCCTCGAACAGGCGCCTCACCGCCGGCACGAATGATGTGCCGCCGGTGAGGAACACATGGTCGATCTCCGCCACGCCGGCATCCGCCAGCGCCTGGTCGATGGCCGAACCTATGCGCAGGAGGTCGGGGGCAATCCAGCGCTCGAAATCCGCGCGCGTCACGACCTGCTCGACCACGAACCCGGCATGGTCGAATCGCAGCACGGCGCTGTCGGCATGCGACAGCGCGGCCTTCACCGATGACACGGCCTGATACAGGGGAAATCCCTGCTCATCCTGGATCAACGCCATCAGCCGCTTCAGGCGCTCGGGGTGTTGGGCGGTCCGAGCGACGTCGGCGATCTCGCGCATTGTCTTGGGATTGCGCATCAGGGACAGGCGGTGCCATTGGGCAAACGATGTGAAATATTCGATGGGGACCGGCATGTCCTTGCCCATGACCCGGAAGGTGTCATCCTTGCCCAGCAGCGGGCTGATGACCTGGGAGATGATGCGGTAATCGAACACGTCGCCGGCGATGCCCACGCCGGCATGGCCGATCGGCTGCACCGGCGCGCCCGGCACGAAGCGCAGCACCGAGAAATCGCTGGTGCCGCCGCCGAAATCGCCCACCAGCACGGTGGCGGGACGGGTGAGCGAGCGGGCGAAGTGCCAGCCTGCCCCCTCCGGCTCCAGCGCCACCGCCACGTCGCTGAAACCGGCGGCGGCGAAGGACTCACGGAGCCGAGCCTCCCCGAAGGCGTCGTCGGCGAGCTCGCCGGCGAAGCGGACGGGGCGGCCGGCGACCACGCGCACGGCGGCGGGGTCCAGGTCGGCGGCGGCGGCCAGCGCGCGCAGGAATTGTGCAATCAGGTCGGGCAGGGAAAAGCGGCGGCCGAAAATGCGGGTCTCGGTAAAGCTGCGCTGTGCCAGATAGGATTTCATCGACATGATCAGCCGGCTGTCGCTGGGATCGTCGAGGTAGGCGGCAATCGCCGCCGGGCCGGCCGCGTGATGCAGGGTGTTGCCGGTGCGGGATTCCTCCGCCCAGAAGCACAGCACGGTGCGGAACACGTCGTCGGTGCCGAACATGCCGCTGCGCACGACGCCGTCCGCGCCCAGCAGCGCGACGACGCTGTTGGTGGTGCCGAAGTCGATGCCAACATGGACCATAAAATGCTCGCACCGCCAAAAGGAGCGCGGTTCAAGCGCAATCGGGTGTGGGAGGCAAGGGTGGCTTGATGCAGGCGGCGCGTTGGAGTTTGATGCGGAGCAATCCGTATCGGAGGAATGAGGGATGCGACCGAACAAGATCAAGCAGATGTGGCGTGACGGCAAATGCGCGACGCTGGGCTGGCTCTCCATAGCCCATGGAATCACGGCCGAGGTCATGGCGCGCCAGGGCTTCGATGCCCTGTGCATCGACATGCAGCACGGCACCGCCGAAATGAAGGACGTCCTGCCCATGCTGCAGGCGATCTCCCAGACCGACACGGTGCCGGTCGTGCGGGTCGCATGGAACGACCCAGCCGCCATCATGAAGGCGCTGGACCTGGGCGCCTATGGCATCATCGTCCCGCTGGTCAACACCGCCGCCGAAGCCGCGCAGGCCGTGGCCGCGTGCCGCTATCCGCCCGTCGGCTTCCGCTCGAACGGGCCGGTGCGCGCCGTGCACTACGGCGGCGGCGACTACGTGGCCAACGCCAATGACGAGATCGTCATCATGGCGATGATCGAGACGAAGGAAGGCCTCGCCAACCTCGATGCCATCTGCGCCACGCCCGGCCTCGACGCCGTCTACATCGGGCCGGCCGATCTGTCGTTCGCCCTGGGCCTGGCCCCGCGCGGCGATAACCCCGACCCGCTCCATATCGCCACCTGCGACAAGATCCGGGAGACCGCGCACAAGCACGGCATCAAGTGCGTCATGCACTGTGCCGCCGCCCCGTTCGCGGCGGGCGCGGTGAAGCGCGGCTTCGACATGGTGATGCTGACGTCCGACCTGTCGTGCATGGTCGCCGGCGTGCGGGCGCAACTGGACGAGCTCAAAGCCAAGACGGCCTGAGGAACGCGTCATCGTCTCCGGAGATCTCGATCCGCGATCTCCGGAGACGATTGAGCCTGTGGCTGGAGCGGCTTAGAAATACACCGCCCGCCCGGCCCCGCCGGTTGCCGCGACCAACTCCCCGGACACCGCCCAGGCCTTGTCCGAGGCCAGGAACACCGTGACGAACGCGATCTCCGACGCGTCCACCATGCGGCAGATGCTATTGCCGCGCGGCGAGTCGGGGGCGAAATCCTGCCGTTCCGCCTCTTCCGGGGACACCTTCAACTGAGCGGCACGGGCCGCGAGCAAACTCGGCGTGCGCTCGGTGCGGGTGGTGCCGGGATGGATGCAATTGACCGTGATCCCATGCCGGCCCAACTGAACCGCCAGCGTCTTGGTCATGTGCACGAGGGAGGCGTTGCGTGCCCCGCCGCTGAGATTGCCGGCGTTACGGGCGTTGGCGCCGCTGATGTTGATAATCCGGCCCCAGCCCGCCGTCTTCATGAACGGAATGACGGCGCGGGAGCAGCGCAGCGCGCCGACATATTTGATGTTGAAATCCTCGAGCAGATCCTCATCGACGAGCGTTTCGATCGGGCCGGTCGCGGACGCCGAACCGCCGGGGGCGGAGCCGCTGTTGACCAGGATGTGCACGCCGCCGAGTTGCTGGGCAGCCTCGGCCACCATGCGGTCGACCTGGTCTTTGCTGGTGACATCGGCGACGAGGGGGATGATGCGCCGGTTCGTCTCGGCGGATAGTGCGCGGGCTGTTGCCTCCAGGTCGGCTTTGTTCCGCGCCACGATGGCGACGTCGACGCCTTCGCGCGCCAGTTCGCGGGCGATGGCTTTGCCGATGCCGCGGCTGCCGCCGGTTACGATGGCGTGCTTGCCTTGTAGGCCGAGGTCCATGGTTTTCTCTCCCTTGCTTGATGCCCCCTTCGTATCACGCCCAGTGCAATCGGGTGAAGGCATCCAGGGCGTTGAATTGGGGCGCGGCCGCTCTCCCTCGTCATCCCCGGCCTTGTGCCGGGGACCAATCCCGGCAGAAAATCGCGAAATGGTGCCCGTCATCCCCGGCACAAGGCCGGGGATGACGGGTGGGGCGGATGGCGGCGTTCACCCGATTGCCCCTTCGTATCACGCCGCCATGGGGCGCGCATCATGGGACAGGGACGCCGGGACCACGCCGTCGGGAAGGTGTTCCGCGTCGATCAGCGCCGCGACGCATCGCGCCCGAACTTTTGTCAGGGCGGCCTCCAGTTCCTCATCGTTCATGGTGGCGGGGTCCTTGTCCAGCGGATCCGCCGCGGCGCGCCCGGTACGGGCTTTCTCACGTTGCAAGGGCTCTTGCG
>CAIYDT010000181.1 GCA_903924985.1 uncultured Acetobacteraceae bacterium | reverse complement strand
TGAGGCGATGCCGAAGGCCCGGCGCGTGGCCCCAGCCAGTGACTCGCCCGCCATGACGGTGAGAGAGCATACCGCCGCACAAACGTCCGTACACCGTGAGGCCGTGCCGACGCCGGTGGCCGCGCCCCTGTTATGCGAGGGACCCCGTTTGCCCTTATCCTGCCAGCGGCACGGTTCGGGACATCCTTTCATGGTGCGTGGCGGCCCACCCGCCCGCGCGAATGCCCTTGCGACGTGGGGCGATGCCGAACCTCCGGCCAGCCCCGGTGTGGGAACAGCGCGAGACTGTCGCCTGCAAGAAGCAAGTCGCGTGCGATTGTTTCATACCCGGGATCTCAATCGCCCCGGCGAGCGACCACGATCAGGAACGGCGCGCCGATCAGGGCGGTCAGCACCCCCAGCGGCGGCGCTTGCGGCAGGATCAGGGGCGCCAGCCGTGTGACCATGTCGGCGATCAGCAGCAGTGCCGCGCCGCCGAATAGCGAGGCGGGCAGCAGCGCGCCAGGGCGCTCGCCGACCCAGGGACGCAGGAGATGCGGCACTGCCAGGCCGACGAAGCCGATGCCGCCTGCCACCGCCGCGCCGGCACCGGCCACCAAAGCGGTGCCGATCGCGGCCAGGCGCAGGGTTCGGCCGGGCGGTTGGCCCAGGCTCGCCGCTGTGTCCTCGCCCAGGCTCAGCGCGTCCAGGCCGGGGCCGCGGCGGAGCAGGATGGCGATGCCGAGCAGGATGGGCGGGGCGGCGAGGGCGACGTGGTTGAGGGTGCGGTCTTGCAGGCCGCCCAGCAGCCAGAAGGTGATCTCGGCCAAAGCGAAGGGGTTGGGGGCGAGGCTGAGGGCCAGGGCCAGCAAAGCGGAGGCCAGGGCCGACACCGCCACCCCCGCCAGGATCAGCGACGGGCCGGACGGTGCCCGGCCCGCGAAACCCAGCAGGAGGGCGGCACCGATTCCGGCTCCGGCCAAGCCGCCGAGGGGCAGGGCCGGGGCGAAGGCGGCGGCCAGGCCCCAATAGAAGATCACGGCCGTGCCCAGGCCGGCGGTGCCGGTGATCCCAAGCAGGCCGGGGTCGGCGAGGCGATTGCGGAGCGCACCTTGCAGGACGGCGCCGCTCAAGCCCAGGCCACCGCCGATCAGCAGCGCCAGCAGGGTACGGGGCAGGCGGATCTCGCGCAGGATCGTGGCATCCGGGAGGGCAAGCGTGCCGTCGCCGATCAGCAGGGAGGCCCCGGCCAGCACGATCAGGAACAGCGCGAGGCGCAGGGTCATCGGGCGAGTAGCGCCACGGCCTGGGCGGTGAAGGGGCCTGCGCAGATCGTCAGCGCGGGCGGAAGCGCTCGGCGGGGGATGCCGCGCAAGGCGGGTGCATCCAGCAAGTCGGTGGCCAAAGATGGGAAGACGGGGGTGTCGGGGACGATCAGGAGGTCGGGGGGGTGGCGCAACAGGGCCTCGGCGCCCAGGCGCTGGCCGGTCGCGGCGTTGGTCAGGCCGGCAGCGGTCAGGACCGCGCCCATCAGGCTGGTGGCGGCGGCGGTGTAGCCGCGGGGTTCCCAGGCGATGGCGGTGGTTCGGTGGTTCGGCGGTTCGACGTCCGCGAGCGTGACCCGCATCGCGGCGATCAGGGGTTCGGCGCGTTCGGGGACGCCGAGGGCCTGCGCGGCATCGTGGGTGAGGCGGGCGATGCCGGGGAAGTCCTCCGGCAAAGCGAGGCGGCGGACGGGGACACCGCGGCGTTCCAGCAGGGCGACCGTGGTTTGGGCGCCGTAGCGGGCGGCCAGGATCAGGTCGGGGCGAAGGGCGAGGACGGCTTCCGCCGAGGCACGCACCTGGGGGTAGCGGACGGCGTCGGTGGCGACGAAGGAAAGGGTCGGGTCGCGGGAGAGGTCGGACAGGGCGGCGATTTTCTCCGGAGCCAGGAGCACCAGCATTTGGTCGGTGCAGAGGTTCAGGGAGACGACGCGGCGGGCGGCCTGGGAGGGGATGGGGAGGAGGAGTACGAGGGCCAGGCAAAGGAGAAACACTCCCCCTCGCCTTGCTCTTCCCCGACGAGCCCCCATCAAATCACCAGCACGCCGTGTTGCTTGGCTTTTTCCTCGGGCTCGACATGGATGGTCACGACCAGGTGCTCCATCTCGGCGTGCAGCTTGTCCTCGATGCGGTCGCAGATCTCGTGGGAGGCGGCGACGGTCATCGTGCCCGGCACAACCAGGTCGAATTGCAGGAAGGTCAGCCGGCCGGCGCTGCGGGTGCGGAGGTCGTGGGCCTCGATCGCGCCGGCGGCGGATTCGGCCACCAGCTCCCGGATGCGGGCCAGCACGGCGGGTTCCGGGGCGGCGTCCATCAGCCCGCCGACGGAACCGGAGATCATGTGCATCCCGGACCAAAGCACATAGAGCCCGGTCAGGCCGGCGATGATGGGGTCGAGGATCAGCATGTCCGAGAGGATCGCCACGCCCACGCCGGCCGCGATGCCGAAAGACGTCACGACGTCGGCCGTCAGATGCTTGCCGTCGGCCACCAGCGCGGGGGAGCGCAGCTTGCGCCCCACACGGGCCAGGACCAACGACCAGCCGCCATTGATCAGCGTGGCGACGGCGTTCAGCGCCAGTCCTTGCAGCGGCCAGGCCAGCTTGTGCGGGTCGAGCCAGACGTGCCACGCATGCACGAAGATCGACAGGGCCGCGACGACGATCAGCACGCCCTCGATGACCGCGGCGAAGAATTCGGCTTTGTCGTGGCCGTAGGGGTGGTTGGCATCGGCCGGGATGGCGGCGAAGCGCAGCGCCACCAGGGCGACCACGCTGGCGGCGACGTTGACGGTGCTCTCCAGGGCGTCCGAGTACAGCGCGGCGCTGCCGGTCAGCCACCAGGCCGCACCTTTCAATCCGAGCACGAGGCAGCCAAGGACGATGCTGACAAATGCGAAGCGTTCCGCGCGACCCATGCCGGCGCTCTAGCAGACCTGGGTCGCGGCCGGAATTGCTAAGTGCGCATCAATCTCGTGCGCAGGGGTTTCAGCACGAACAGGGCCAGCAGGACGACGGCGATGTTCGTCGCGGCCGCCACCAGGAACACCGTCCCCCAACTGCCCGTCGCGCCCTTCAGGGTATTGGCGAGAGGGACCAGAAAGGCGGAGGTGCCCTTCGCGGTGTAGAGCAGCGCGGTATTGGTCGTGGCGTATTTCGACCCGAACGTGTCGGTGCAGGTGGACGGGAACAGCGAGAAGATCTCCCCCCAGGTGAAGAAGATCAGCCCGCCGAACAGCACGAACATCCAGGGGGAGGAACCGAACAGCGCCAGCAGCCAGTAGCTGGCGGCGCCGAGACTGAAGGCGATGCCCATCGTCGCTTCCCGCCCGATCTTGTCGGAAACCCAGCCGAAGAAGGGGCGGGCCATACCGTTCAGCACGCTGTCGATCACCAGAGCCACGCTGAGCAAGCTGGCCCCGAAGAGGATGACGGTCTTGTCGATGCCGAAGTCCTTGGCGATCGGCGCCAACTGCGCCGTGGCCATCAGGCCGCTGGCCGAAACCGCCACGAACATCACGTACATCAGCCAAAAGATGGGGGAGCGCAGCACCTCGGCCGGGGTGAAGCTGGTCGCGGACTGCTTCACGACCGACGACGGGGCTTGCGGAAGTTTCACCTCCTGGGTCGGGCCGCGCAGCACCTGGGACACAACCAGCAGGATCAGCCCCTGCCCGAGGCCGAACCAGAAGAAGGCGGCGGCATAGCCGTGCGCCGCGATGACCATGCCGATTGGGATAATCGTGAGCGCGGCGCCTGCCCCGAAACCGGCGGCCGTCAGGCCGACCGCCAGGCCGCGGCGATCCGGGAACCATTTCACCGCGTTGCCCACGCAGGTGGCGTAGATGGCGCCACCGCCGGTGCCGGAGATCGCCGCGCCCACATAGAGCAATACCAGCGAATCGGCATAGGCATTGATCATCCAGCCGATGGCCACCAGCAAGCCGCCGAACGCCACCGCCCTGCGCGGGCCGAGAGCCGGCCCCAGCCGGTCCACGTAGGCGCCGGCGATCGGGGTCAGCCAGGTCTCGGTGGCGACGAAGATGCTGAAGGCAAACTGGATACCGACTCGCCCCCAACCATGGGCCTGATCCATGGGATCGACGAACAGGGTCCAGGCGTATTGCAGGTTGGCGATCAACACCATGCACAGCACGCCCAGCCAGAGCTGGATCCACCGGCCCGGGGGCGGCGTGGGGGTTGCAGCGGACATTGGATGACGTTCCCTTAAAGGAGTCTTTGTCTCTTAATATCAGTCTTATAGGGGATGGCGGCGCAAACCCAAATCTATTCCTGGCGACGGAAGGGTTGTGGCGGCACGGCCCCGCGCGCTATCCCATGCCCGCTTGCCATACCCGGAGTTCGCCATGCGCCGCTTCCTGCCCGCCCTTCTCGTCCTTGGCGCTGTTGCCGCGCAGCCCGCCTGGGCGCAGAAGCATTGTGTCGCCCCAGCCGATCAGACGGCGTTCGAGGTGCAGGCGCTGCGCACCCACCTCCGTGTGTTGGCCATCCACTGCGCCGACGAATCGCGCTGGTCGTCGTTTGTCGGGAAATACCAGGCCGATCTGACCGCCAACGACAAGGCGGTGACGGCTTGGTTCAAGCGCCGATTCGGTGGTCGGGGCCAGCAGGAGGCGGATCGCTTCGTGACCGACCTGGCGAACGCGATATCGACCGGTGATACGGTGTTGGGCGGCGACCTATGCCCGCACGACGGCACGATGTTCGTCGAGGCGATGATGCTACGGTCGGGTGCCGATCTGGCCCCCTATGCGGCGGCGAAGGATCTGATCCCGGCATCGGTGGAGATCTGCCCGGGCGAGCGGGTCCCAGCGGAGAAACCCGCCGCCAAGCTGGCTGCCGCCAAGCATTAGTGCGCGACGGCGGTTACCCCGACCCGGACCTCGGTCCCACCCGGCAGTAGTTGCACGGTGAAGGTGTCGGCGCCGGTGAACCCGAACTCGGGCGTGTAGTCGATGCGGGTGTCGTTCCCGACACGGTGCACGAGGATCTTGCCGTGTCCGGGGCGCACTATCAGAAGGCCGGCGTCGAATGGTTTGTCGCCGTCGCGCACCGGCAGTCCGCACCAGCCGCCGTCGCTGCCCACCTTCATCGATGCTTCGATCGTCTTGCCCCCAACCGGGGCCGGCTTCGCCGTCTCGCAGGTCTTGGCGCCGCCCTTCATGTCCGCCTCGAAAAGGCGCGGCGCCGGCGCGCCGGGCTTGGCCGGTCCGCAGCCTTGCAGCAGCGCGCCGGTCGTCGCAAGGGCGAGGAACAGGGTCGTGTGCCGAAGAATCGTCATGGTACGGGCGCCTCTGAGTTAGTCGGGCGGAGACATAGCGACTCCGGCGCCGATTGGAAGCCTGGGCGGGTGACGATTGATCCAGATCAAGGACGCGGTTGGGGTGAACGCCCAGCCTGATAATCGCGACTCGGGCCGCCTCCGACAGGCGTAAACCCGAGCCTGGGGCCTATGGCCAAGCGCGGAGTGATGACATGCAGGTTGCCGACGGAATCGTCTGCCACGCCTTTCGCGGGGCTTCGGGCGACACGGAGCATACCATCACCGTCGAGGCGCCGCCGGGATTGAGCCTGCCCCAGCAACTCGATGCGATCGGTCAGCGCTACGCGGAAGCCCTGCAAGCGCTGCGTCTGCCGCCCGAGAGCGCGATTTTCCGCCGCATTTTCCTCAGCGATGCCGCGAACCAGGCGGCCTTGGTGCGCGAGAGCAGCCTGTTCCAGGAACCGCTCGACAGCCCGGTCGCGGTGTCGATGGTGCAGCAGCCGCCGCTGTCCGGGGCGAAGGTGGCGATGCTGGCGTATCACCTCGATAGCGCGGATCCCATCGTCAAACGGCAAATGTCGCCCGGTCATGTGCTGGTGGAAAAGCGCGGGCTCGGGCACTTGTGGAGCACGCGGCTTTGCACCCGTAACATAGCGCAGGCGCGTTCGACGGCCGATCAGACGCGCGATGTTTTCAATGAGTTGATCGGCGTGCTCGGGGAAAATGGCGCGACGCTGGCGGATCATTGCGTTCGTACCTGGTTCTATGTCAAGGACGTGGATGTGTTCTACCAGGAGTTCGTCGACGCCCGCATCGAATTGTTCGAGCGGCATGGACTGACCCGGGATACGCACTATTTGGCCAGCACCGGCATCGAGGGATCCTGTTCGCACCGCTACGACGTGGTGTTGATGGACGCCTATTCCATCCTGGGGCTGCAACCCGCACAGGTGTCGTATCTGAACGATTTCGACCGGCTATGCGCGACCAAGGACTATAATGTAACGTTTGAGCGCGGCACGCGGATCGCCTACGCCGATCGGGCGCATCATTTCATCTCCGGCACCGCGAGTATCGATCCCGCCGGGCAGGTTATGCATCTGGGCGACGTGCCGCGCCAACTCGAACGTGCGCTGGGCAACGTCGATTCGCTCCTGCGGTCCGGCGGCGGGCGGCTCGAGGATATGACGCATTTCGTCGTCTACCTGCGGGACCCGAGCGATCATGGGCTCGTGGAGGGCTATTTCGCGGAACGCTTCCCGGATGTGCCGCGATTGATTGTGCGCGGACCGGTATGCCGTCCGGAATGGCTGGTCGAGGTCGAGGGCATCGCCGCGGTGGCGCACGACGCGCCATCGCTACCTTCATTCTAATTAACGAAGGAGACACGTCATGGCAGATAGTCACGCGCCCCTGGCGATGCTCGATGAGGCTGCCATCGCGGCGGCGGAGTTGCGTACCGACCCCTACGACTTCGCCTTCGTCGAGCACGCGTTGCCCGCCGGTCTGAAAGATCAGGTGCTGGAGGATGCCCCGCGCATTCCGGATCGTGGCAGTTACGGGTTGCCAGACCTGGAGTTCGGCTCCCGCTTCGATGCCGTCGTCAAGGACCTGCTGAGCGACCGGTTTCGGCATTTGGTGGAGGAGAAATTCTCCACCGACCTGAGCAAATGCCCACCGTGCATTGTGATGATGGGGAATACCACCGGGCATTATAATGAGGGCTACGCGCATCCCGACAGCAAGCACAAGATCATCACCGTACTGCTGGGATTTACCCGCGAGTGGCCCTACGAACGCGGGCGCTTGCGGGTGCTGCGCAGCCAGGACCGGGCGGATTACGCGTTCGAGTTTGCCCCCGAGTTCGGGCGCATGCTGATGTTCCGGGTCTGCGACCACTCCTGGCACGGATTTCTGCCGCAGAAGGGGCAGCGCATGAGCCTTCAGCTTTGTTACGTCGATTCGGAGATGTACGTGCGCAAGGAGTACATGCGTCACAGCATCAGCGCCTATGCCAAGTCGGTACCGCTGCTGCGCAAGGTGATCGACTGGGCGCCTCGCCGACTCCCGGGGGCTCGGTGATGCAATACCCACCCGTCCCCGCCGTGGACGCTGTCGCCGAGCAGTTCTGCCGGGCGGTACGGAGCGCGCAACGCGGCGAGCAGCCTTATCGGCACTGGCTGTTGCGGGATGTGTTCCCGATCGATTTGTGCACCGGGATTTTGACGCTGCCGGTTGCACCGCCGCAGTTGGGCCACACCGATGGTACGCGCAATACCTACAACGCCTCGCGCTGCTTCATCACCCCCACGATGCGATCGAAATTCCCGACCTGCCAAGTGCTGTCGGAGGCATTGCAGAGGCCCGAGGTGGCTCGTTTGATGGCCGAGACGTGCGATATTCCGGCCGAGGGCAGCTATTTGCGCATGGAGTATATGCAGGACACCGATGGCGCTTGGCTCGAGCCGCACCGCGATATTCCCGAGAAGCTGTTCTCGATGGTGATCTATCTGTTCACCGGGCCTGACTCGGTGGATTGGGGCACCGATATCTACGATGCCGACGTGAAATGGGTCGGACGGTCGGATGGTGAGTTCAATTCGGGGGTTATTTTCGTGCCTGGACCGGCGACGTGGCACGGGTTCGATCAGCGGCCGATTGTTGGTGTACGGCGGCTGATGGAGATCAACTACGTGCATCCATCGTGGCGCGATCGGGAGCAGCTGGCGTTTCCGGAGCGGGCGATCAGTTTGAACTGATCGCTCACACCGAGAAATACTTCGCCCTGGGGTTCAGCACCACGATAGCACTTGTCGATTGCTCGGGGTGGAGTTGGAACTCGTCCGACAGATCCACCCCGATGCGGTCGGCGCCCAGCAGACGCAGGATGGGCTTCTGGTCTTCGAGGCGCGGGCAGGCGGGGTAGCCGAAGGAGTAGCGGCTGCCTCGGTAGGACTGGCTCAGCATTTTCTCCATGTCGCGGTCGTCTTCCGCCGCGAAGCCGAGTTCGGCGCGGATGCGTTTGTGGGTGTATTCGGCCATGGCCTCGGCCATCTCCACCGACAGACCGTGCAGGTAAAGGTAATCCTGGTAGCGGTTCTCCTCGAACCACACGCGCGCGGTGTCGGAGGCTTTCTGGCCGACGGTGACCACCTGCAATCCGATGACGTCGCGTTCGGCGTCGTCCACGTCCCGGAAGAAGTCGGCGATGCATTCGCCATCCTCTTTGGGCTGGCGGGGCAGGGAGAAGCGGACAATTTCGGAAATGCCGTCCTGGTCGAAGATGATCAGGTCGTTACCCTGACCGGCCGCCTTCCAGTAGCCGTAGGCGGCTTGCGGTTTCAGGATATCCTGCTCCTCGCAAATGGCCAGCATGCGGCGCATGATGGGACGCAGTTCCTGCTTCGCCCAGCCGAGGAACTCTTCGAGGGAGCGGCCCTGTTTCCGGAAGCCCCACTGGAATTGGTACAGGCTGCGTTCGTTGACGAAGGGCACGATGGCTTTCGGCGGGGCCTCGATGATGCGGGAGCCCCAGAACGGGGGTTGCACTGGCGGCACGTCGCGGGTCAGCCGGCGACGGCGGGCCTGCACGGCGATGACATCGACCGGCTGAAACGCCCGCGTATCCGCCTGACCCAGCGTGCGGGTGGTGTTGCGCGCCTTGCCGAAGCGCTTGGCCTGAACCGCCGCCAAATAATCGTCGAAACCGTTGCCGGTGATTTTGTCCATCAGGTGCAACCCGTCGAACGCATCGCGGGCGTAGGCGACGCGGCCGCTGCCGTAGGCGGAGACACACGCGTCTTCGACGTAGTTGCGGGTTAGCGCGGCGCCGCCGAGCATGACGGGGATATCGAGGCCTTGGCGGGACATTTCCTCAAGGTTTTCGCGCATCACGACGGTGGATTTCACCAGCAGGCCGGACATGCCGATGGCGTGGGCACGATTTTCCACGGCGGCATGCAGCATCTCGGTCAAGGGCACTTTGATGCCGAGGTTCACGACCCGGTAGCCGTTATTGGTCAGGATGATATCAACCAGGTTCTTACCGATGTCGTGCACGTCGCCTTTGACGGTTGCCAGTACGATGGTGCCTTTTTCCTGGCCGTCGACGCGCTGCATCATGGGTTCCAGGTATGCGACAGCGGCCTTCATCGTTTCGGCGCTTTGCAGCACGAAGGGCAGTTGCATCTTGCCGGAGCCGAAGAGCTCCCCGACCACCTTCATGCCATCGAGCAAAACATTGTTGATGATGTCGAGGGGTTCCAGGGTCAGCAGCGCCTCATCCAGATCGTCGGTCAGGCCTTTGCGGTCGCCGTCGACGATGCGGTCTTTTAGGCGTCCCTCCGGCGTTTCGGCGCGCTGCTTCTTCACCGCATCGGCGAGTTTTCGGTCGGCGAAGATTTCCAGCAGCTTTTGCAGCGGATCGTAGCCTTCCGACCGGCGATCGAAAATTAAGTCTTCGGCGACTTTGACTTCCTCCGGCGCGATCAGATGCAGCGGGCGGATTTTCGACACATGCACGATCGCGCCGGTCATCCCCGCGGTCTGGGCGTGCTGGAGAAAAACCGAATTCAGCACCGCGCGCGCCGCCGGGTTCAGCCCGAAGCTGACGTTGGACAGGCCCAGGATGATCTGGATGTCGGGGAATTTTTCCCGAATCGCGGCGATGCCTTCCAGCGTCCATTGCGCCAGCTTGCGGTCGTCTTCGTTGCCGGTCGCGATAGTGAAGGTCAGCGGGTCGATCATCAGGTCGGATTGCGCCAGCCCATGCTTGTCGCAAGCGAATTCCACCAGGCGCGTGGCGATGCGGACCTTGTCCTCGGCGGTCTTCGCCATCCCCACTTCGTCGATGGTCAGCGCAATCACCGCCGCGCCGAATTGTTTCGCCAGCTTCAGCCGGTCGGCGGCGGCATTCTCGCCATCCTCGAAATTGATCGAGTTAATGATGGCCTTGCCGCCGTGCAGCTTCAGCGCGGCTTCGATCACCGGGGTTTCGGTTGAGTCGATCACCAAAGGGGTGTTCACCGATGCGGTGAAGCGGCGAATGACCTCGGTCATTTCGTAGTTTTCGTCGCGGCCGACGAAGGCGGTGCAGATATCCAGGGCGTGCGAACCTTCGCTGCCTTGCTCACGGCCCATCGACACGCAGCCGTCCCAGTCGTGCTTTTCCTGTAATTCCCGCCATTTCTTGGAGCCGTTGGCGTTGCAGCGCTCGCCGATGGCGAAAATGGCGTTTTCCTGCCTGAACGGCACCGCCTGATACAGGCTGGCGACGCCGGGGATCCAAACTGGCTTGCGTGCCACGGGGGTAGGACGGAAGCCGCCGCGCCTGCGCAGCATCGCGTCCAGCGCCTGGATGTGCGGGATGGAGGTGCCGCAGCAACCGCCGATCAGGTTGACTCCGTCCTCGGCGACGAACCGTTCCAGCCAAGTGGCCAGATCCGCGGCGCCGAGGGGGTAGTGGGTCTGGCCGTCTACCAGTTCCGGCAAGCCCGCATTGGGCTGCACCGAGATCAACCCCGGCCAGTTGGCGGCCAGCCAGCCGACATGCTCCGCCATTTCCTGCGGGCCGGTGGCGCAGTTCAGGCCCATCAGCGGCACGTCCAGCGCATTGAT
Organism: uncultured Acetobacteraceae bacterium; assembly: GCA_903924985.1. Taxonomy (GTDB): domain Bacteria; phylum Pseudomonadota; class Alphaproteobacteria; order Acetobacterales; family Acetobacteraceae; genus Rhodopila. The sequence continues at coordinate 11,714 of CAIYDT010000181.1, read as the reverse complement.
GACCGTCGCGGCGGCGGCGATGTCGGGGCCGACCAGTAGGGTGCCGGTGGTTTCCACCGTGACCTGCACGAAGATGGGGGTATCGGTCTTCGCCGCCAGACGGGCGATCTTGGCGCCGTTCACCGCCGCCTTGATCTGCAACGTGTCCTGGCAGGTCTCTATCAATATGGCGTCCACGCCGCCGGCGATCAGGCCGCGGCATTGTTCCGCCAAGGCGGCCTCCAGCGGGTCGTATGCGATGTTGCCGAGGCTGGGCAGCTTCGTGCCCGGCCCGATGCTGCCTACCACCCAGCGGTGCCGGCCATCAGAGAAGCTGTCGGCGGCCTCACGCGCCAGTTCGCCCGCGACCTTGTTGATCTCGAAGGCGCGTTCGGACAGGTCGAACTCCCCCAGCGTGACCGAGGAGGCACCGAAGGTGTTGGTTTCCACCATGTCGGCGCCGGCCTCAAAGTAACCGCGGTGGATTTCCCGTACCAAGTCCGGGCGCGACAGACACAGCACGTCGGTGCAATTTTCCCGGCCCCAATAGTCCTTCTCGGTATCGAGCGTTAACGCCTGAACACGGCTGCCCATGCCACCGTCGCACAGCAGAACGGTGTCGCGCAGGGCATCCAGCAGGTGGGGTCGAGACATGCTTCGGATTCCAGATCAGACGGGAGGGCGTTCAGCCGGCCACAGCCGCACGTCGAGCGGGCCGGTAACGGTCACGGGTTCGGCGGAGCGCAAACCGGCCGCCGCCAACAGGTCGCGCATCGCGGTGTCGGAGAAGCCCGGCCAGCGATGCGCCAATTTGGCGGCGAGGTCGGTGCGGTTATGTGCCGCGAGGTCGATCACGATCAGCCGCCCGCCGGGGCGCAGCACCCGCACGGTTTCCGCGACCACGCCAGCGGGGTCTTCCGCGTAGTGCAGCACCATTTGCAGCACCGCTGTATCGAACGAGGCGTTGGCGAGGGGCAGTCGATACATATCGGCCTGCCGCACGGCGCAATGGGCGAATGCCTCGCCCGACAGGCGGGAGCGGGCGAGTGCCAGCATGGCCTTGGAGGCATCCACGCCCAGCGCCTGCCGGACCCGTGGGGCCAGTAACTCCAGCACCCGTCCGGTGCCGGTGCCGACGTCCAGGAGTTGTCCAGCGTTGGGGATCAGGGCCAGCAAGGCCTGCTCCACATCGTGCGCGGGCAGTTCCAGCGCCCGCATTTCGTCCCAGTCGGCCCCCTTGCGGCGGAAGCTTTCGGAGGCCTCCCGAGCGCGTTCAGCGAGTACGCGGGCGGCTTGGCGGCGGTCGGATTCCAGTGTGGGGTCGTCGGCGGGCAGGCGGGCAATTAGCTCCCGTGCCAGATCGCCGTCGGAGCCGGTCGGCAAGGCGAACCAGACGTTGGTGCCTTCGCGCACGCGGTCCAGCAGGCCGCACTCGCACAGCAGTTTCAAATGGCGGGACAGCCGGGGCTGCGACTGGCCGAGGATTTCGGTGAACTCCATGACGCAGAACGCGCCGCGCGCCGCCAGCGCCAGCAAGCGCAGGCGGGTAGGTTCGGCGGCGGCTCGGAGGCTTGCCAGGAGTTGGTCCATGGCGTTCTTGTGACATAAAGATATGTTTATGTCTAGTGGATGGTGCCTTCGGATCAGGACAATCGCATTTGAACGCGGCACCCTCTCTCCACGTCATCCTCGGGCTTGTCGCGAGGATCCCAGGCCGCTCGGCCGGCCGATTCTTGCCGGCTTGGCGTTTGCTCGCATGCCGCCGGCGTCAGGTCGCCGCACGAACCGCTTCAAGCCTCCGTCAAACAGTCGTCCCCAACCGGATCATGTTCCACGACGCCGGCTGCAACGTCGCCTTCAGCACATGCGCCGACACCGTTGCCCCTGCCAGCAGCCCCGGCCGGATGCGTTCCGGATCCTCCGCCGTGTTCGCCGCCCCAAGGTCCCGGTCGCATAGCTGACGTGCCGCACGGACCGACTTGAGGCCCAGCCCGGTCAGATCGACCTTGAGTTGGAGCGGCTCCGTCAGATGCCGGTTCAGGGTGAAGATCGTGACGCCGCCGCTGGCCTCATCGCGCACCGCCGCTAGCTTCAGGAATGGCGCCGAGACCGGGAAATGCAGTTCCTGGGTGCCACGCGGGTCGTAGTACGACGCCTCGTAGGACGGGCAGTCCACTTCCGCCCGCAGCACCGTCCCTCGCCCGAAATGGCTGAACTGGGCGAACGGATAGAAAATGGTCTGCCGCCAGGCCGCACCGCCGGTCTCGGTCATGATCGGCGCGATCACGTTCACCAGTTGCGCCAGGCAGGCCACCTTCACCCGGTCGGCGTGATTGAGCAGGGAGATGCACATGCCGCCGAACGCCAAAGCGTCGGCCATCGTGTAGGCTTCCTCCAGGATCGGCGGGGCGATGGGCCAGCCGGGCTTGGTGCGGTCTTCGGGTTTCCGGCGGGTGCGGTACCAGACGTTCCACTCGTCGAAGCTCAGCATGATGCGCTTGGGCGAGCGGCGCCTGGCCGCGACGGCGTCGGCGATGGCTGTCACTTCCTCGATGAAGCCGTCCATCAGATCCGGGGCCGCCAGGAAGGCAGGCACGTCGGCGGCGTAGTTGTTGATATAGGTATGGAGAGAGATGTACTCGACATGGTCGAAGCTGTGCTCCAGGACCGTTTCCTCCCACTGGCCGTAGGTGGGCATGTTGCGGCCAGACGACCCGCAGGCGGCGAGTTCGATGGTTGGGTCGATCCATTTCATCATTTTGGCGGTTTCCACCGCGATCCGCCCGTACTCGTCGGCGGTCTTGGCCTGCATCTGCCAGGGGCCGTCCATCTCGTTGCCGAGGCACCAGAATTTGACCTCGTGCGGCAGCGGCCAGCCGTGGTCGCGGCGGAGGTCGGACAGCGCCGTACCGCCGGGGTGGTTGCAGTATTCCAAATAGCGGCGGGCGGCATCGCCATCCCGGGTGCCGAGGTTGACGGCCAGCATGGGTTCGATGTTGGCGAGGCGGCACCAATCTATGAACTCGTTGGTGCCGAACTGGTTGGTTTCGGTGGACATCCACGCCAGATCCAGCCGGCGAGGGCGGTTTTCCTGGGGGCCGACCCCGTCCTCCCAATCATAGCCGCTAAGGAAATTGCCGCCGGGGTAGCGCATGATGGTCGGCGCCAGCTCCTTCACCAGCGCCAGCACGTCCCGGCGGAACCCTCGCTCGTCGGCGGTGGGGTGGCCGGGTTCGTAGATGCCGCCGTAGACGCAACGGCCGAGGTGCTCGATGAACGCCCCGAACAGGCGCTTGTCGGTGGCGCCGATGGTGGCGCCGGGGCGCAGGCGGACGGTAGCGGCGACCATCAGATAACCCCCGCCGCGCGCAGCGATGCGCGAGCATCTTCGGTGTATCCGAGTTCGGTCAGGACGGCATCGGAGTGTTCGCCCAGGCCCGGCGCCGGCAGCCGGACGCGGCAGGGGGTTTCGGACAGCTTCATGGGGAAGCCCAGCATGCGCACCGAACCGTGGCCGGGGTGTTCGACCTCCAGGACCATTTCCTGCGCCAGGATTTGTGGGTCCTGGAAGACCTGTTCGACGGTATTGACGGGTCCGCACGGGACACCGGCGGCGTTCAAGGTTTCCACCCAGAATGCCGTGCTGTTCGCCGCCAGCTTACCGCCGACCAGGGCGTTGATGCGGGCGCGATTGGCGACCCGGACGTGCTGTGTCGCATACAAGGCATCGGTTTTGAGTTCGGGCATTCCCAGCGCGTCCACCAGGCGGCCGAAGAACACGTCGTCCGGCGGAGCGATCGCGATCTCCCCGTCCCGCGTCGGGAATAACCCGTAGGGGGCGGCGATCGGGTGGTCGTTGCCGCTGCGTGGGGGGACGACGCCGCTCGCGAAGTAGTTGGTGGCGATGTAGGACAGCATGCTGACCAGGCCGTTGGTCAGGGAGACTTCGGTCGATTGGCCTCGCCCCGTCGCGCGGGCACGCAGGACCGAGGCGGTGATCGACAACGCCGCGTACAGACCCGCGATCAAATCGCTGATCGGCAACCCCGAACGCAAAGGCGGGTCGTCGTCGCGGCCGTTGACGCTCATGAAGCCGCTGAGCGCCTGGGCGATGAAATCGAAGGCCGGGCGGTCGCGGTAGGGGCCGGTGCTGCCAAAGCCGTTGATCGCGCAACTCACCAGGCTCGGGCGCAATTCCTTTAGGCGGGCGGTGGTGAAGCCCATGCGGTCAAGCACGCCGGGCCGAAAATTCTCCACCAGCACATCGGATTGGGCGATCAGCTTCGCCAGGATTTCCCGTCCTTCGGGCTTGCGCAGGTCCAAACGCACCGACCGCTTGTTGCGGTTGAACTGCGCGAAATAGCCGGACAACCCGTCCTTGATGGCGCCCTGGCCGCGGATGGAATCGCCCTCCGGTGCTTCCACCTTGATGACATCGGCGCCGAGGTCGCCCAGCAAGGCGGTGCAGAACGGGCCGGACAGCACGCGCGTCAGGTCGAGGACCCGCACTCCGGACAATGGCATCGACGTCTCCCTTGGGTGTGGCCGGACGCAAACTAAGCGAATGGCCTGCCAAGGGAAGGGCCGGACGGGGTTACCGAATATTAATGCGAAGCCGTGCCGATTGCCACGATCCCGACGCAAGCGGGGCAAGCCGGGAACACAATCCAGGAGCTTAATCCTTCTCAGCCGGGAGCAATCAACTTCCTCCCCCCGGCGGAAAGGAAACCCACGATGAACCGCCTTCTGACGCTCGCTTCGACCGGTTTGTTCGCCGCCGGCCTCGCGATCCTCCCCGTGAGCGTCTACGCCGCCACGAGTGGCGACACCAACGCACCCGGCACCAACGCACCCGTCACCGCGTCCGTGGGCAAAGTCGCCCCGGTGGTCAAGGGCGACACCGCGGCCAAGGATGCGGCGAAGCCGGCGCCGACTGGCACCGCGAAGGCCGGCACCGCGCTGACTGGCACCGCCAAGGTCGGTTCGACCCAGACCCCGGCGCACTCCGCCCCGCCCGCCAAGGTCGGCGGCTAACCGACCGACGCTCAGCCGGTCCGGCGCACTGCTTCCTCCCCCCAGGCCGCGCCGGCCGGTGTGACGGATGGGCCCCGTGCGACAATTCGCGCGGGGCCCATTTTGTTTTGGTCAGATGGAAATGGCGTCCAGTTCCTTGCCCGCGTGTTCGGGGCTGTAGAACCACACGATCAGCGCCTGGATGACCATGATCACCGGGATCAGCAGGAACGCCGCCTGGAACGAACCGGTGCTTTCGCGCAAATACACTGAAACGAAGGGCCACAGTACGTAGCCGCAGAACATGCCGATGGTCCACGAGAATCCGTTGCCTACGCCGCGGATGCGGGTGGGATACATCTCGGCCGTGTAGGCGGTGATCGGCCCCCAGACCCCGAGGAATCCCCAGCCCCACACGATGCCTACCCAGAACAGGGTGGCTGTGTCGGTGGCGAAAATCCACCAGGTCATGAACACCGTGGCCTGCAGCAGCATGAAGGCGAAGCCCAGGCGGCGCCCAAGCTTGTCGATGAGCCAGCCGGCGAAGCAGATGCCGGTGACCCCAACCAGCCCCCACCAGATATAGAAATTGCCGTATTCCGCTGGGGTAAAGCCGTGTGCCTCCTTCAAAAACAGCGGCATCCACAGGCCGACCGTGCTGAACGCGATCACGGCGGTGCTGGCGACGAAGGTCGATAGCAGCGTGTTGGCGATCAGGTCCGGCAGGAACAGTTGCTTGATGCCAACCTTGCCGGCCTTGCTCATCCATGCCTGATCCTCGGGGGCGACGATCTGGCCGGCGGCGATGCGGGCCTTGATGCGGTCGCGGCGATCCTTCATCCGCACCCAATAGGGCGACTCCGGGCACATGATGCGCACGTAGACGGCGATCAGCGCGATCACGGACGGCGGGATGAAGGCGGCGCGCCATCCGAATTGCGACACGATATAGGCCGCGATGCCCCCGGCCAGCGCCGCGCCGACCCCCCAGGCGGAGCGGTCGGCGCTGATGACCAGCCCGCGCAGCCGAGCCGGCCAGGTTTCAGCGACCAGCATGGAGCCGATGGCCCACTCCCCGTTCAGGGAGAATCTAACAAGCGCGTAAGCAAACACGAAAAACCAGAAACTGCCCGACAGCGCCACCAGCGGCATGCAGAGCGAGAACATGGCGATGTTGATCGCCAGCAGATTGCGCCGCCCGTATTTGTCTGCGAGCCAGGGCCAGAAATACAGCCCAACGATCCCGATCAGCATCGCGATCTGCACGCCGGACCGGTAGGTGCCGAGGTCGACGTTGAACTCCTTGATCACTTGCGGCGCGACGATGGCGAAGATCACCCCGTCCATGCCGTCGAAGCCCCAACCCAGACCGTTCGCCATGGCGATATGCCAATGGGTGGCGGTGACCTTCGTGTTGTCCGCCGCCGCTCGGAATGTGGCGGATCGCATGTGGGCCTGCTCAAGCGGCCCCATCTCTGTGACTGACATCGACGCTTCCCCTTTTTCTTGGTCTTCCGCACTTTGGCGTGCCGGGGAAGCGTAAGGCAGAATTCCGGGCGCTGGCAAACCCGGCGGGGCGTGTTACAGGAAGGGGATCAAGCAACAGGGCGGAGGATCGGCGTGAGCGCCAGTGTCGCGGCTTCGGATAAGGTTGGCGTGACGCGTGCCTGGGTGCCCTGGGCGTGGTCGGGATTCCTGATCGCCGTACTGGCATTCCTGGTGATCTACCCCACGTCGATGCTGCTGATCGGCGCGCTGACCACCACCAATCCGGTGGTGGAGGGTTATAAGCTCGCAGACCTGTCTATCGGGAATTTCCTGACGGTGGCGATGAACCCCAATGTCGCGGCGGCGCTGGGCAACTCGCTGCTGGCCTGCGGTGGAGGGACGGCGGTGGCGGTGGCGATTGGGCTGTCGTTCGCCTGGGTGGTGGTGCGGACCAACACGCCGTGCAAGGGGCTGATCGCCAGCGCGGGGATGCTGCCGCTGTTCGTGCCGCCGCTGGTGGCGGGGGTGGCGTGGTCAATTCTGGGCTCGCCCAAGACGGGGCTGCTGAATTTGTTTTTCAGCAAGGCGGGTATTCCCCTGCATTTCGATCTGTACACCATGCCGGGCATGATTTTCGTGTTCGGTATCTACTACGCGCCGTACGTCTACATGTTTACCGCCGCGGCGCTGCGCAACATGGATCCGGCGCTGGAGGAAGCGGCCGAAATCTCCGGCGCCAGCGCGACGCGCACCATGGCGACGGTGACGTTTCCGTTGATTATGCCGGCGATCCTTTCGGGCATGCTCCTGTCGTTCATCGTGATGCTGGGGATTTACGGCATCCCGGCCGTGCTGGGTGCGCCGGCCAACATTCCGGTGCTGACGACATACATTTTCGCGCTGACCGCGTGGTCGCCGCCGAAATATAACACCGCGGCCGCTGTTGCGGTGATCCTGATGATCGTCACGGGATTGCTGGTGTTCTTGCAGCAGAGGGTGATTGCCAGGCGCAGTTACACGACCGTCGCCGGCAAGGCGTTCCGGCCCCGTTCGCTGAACCTGGGGCCGTGGCGGTTCATGACGTTGGGGCTGGCAATCGTCTATCTGATTGTGGTCGTGATTCTGCCGTCCATAGCGTTGCTCATCGCGGCATTCCGGAAATTTTTGTTCATCCGGGATATTCCGGCGCTGTTCGAGGTCAAGCAGTACGGCTGGCAGCATTTCATCAAGATGTTCGACAACCCGCTGACGATCACGTCCATTATCAACTCGATGAAGGTGGGGGTGATCACCGCCGCGGTAGGCGGGATTTTGGCCTTCGCCATCGGCTACACCGTCGTACGGGCCCGCGTGCCGGGGAAGCGGATCATCGACGTCATTACCACCATCCCAGTGGCCATTCCCGGGTTGGTGATCGGGGTCGCGTATTTGTGGGCGTGGATCGGGCTGCCGGGCGGGCTGTATGGCACGCTATGGATTTTGGCGCTGGCCTTCGTCGCTCGGTTTATCCCCGATACGGTCAAAGCCTTGTCCACGTCGCTGATGCAAATCCATCGGGAGTTGGAGGAGGCTGCCTGGATTTGCGGACGTGGCACGCTGAGCACCATCTGGAGCGTCGTGCTGCCGCTGGCCCGCCCCGGCGTGGTCGCCGCGATGACGCTGCTGTTTATCCTGTCTATCCGCGAGCTCGGTTCGTCGCTGTTCCTGTACTCCAGCGGCACGATGGTCATGGCGGTGCAGTTGCTGGGATATTATGAGGGCGGCAATGTTGGCATCACCGCCGCTTTCAGTTTGGTGCAGATGGTGCTGCTGGGTGTGCTGATTTCCTTCACCAATTGGTTGACGCGCAGCGCGGCCGCGCCAACCGTCGCAGCGCAGACTGGCGGCATCGCGCGTTCGGGTTAGGAGAGTCACATGACGGTAAACCGCAGGCAGGCACTCGGGCTGATGGCGTCTCTGGGTCTCGTCGCCCGGTTTGGGCCGGCGCGGGCAGCCGAGCCATTCGTGCCGCCCAATGCGTTGCTGGACGCGGCGGGGAAAGAAGGCGAGTTAGTCCTCTATAGCGCCACCTTTCCGGAACCGCAGCAGGAGGCGATCAACCTGTTTCAGAAGCGCTTTCCGATGGTGAAGGTGAACTACGTGCGCGCGTCCGGTGGGCAGTTGATCACGCGGGTGCGGAGCGAGGCGGCGGCGGGCAAGCTGGATGCCGATGTGATCGATCACTCCGATCGCGGGCAGGCGAAGGAGATCGAAAACCTGTTCGCCGATTACGCCCCACCCAACGCGGCGGATTTCCAACCGGGCACGCTGGTGTCGCCGAAGCTATGGCCGACCTATACGCCGGGGTGGGCGATCACCTGGAATTCGGAGCTGGTGAAGAATCCGCCGAAAAGCTGGATGGATTTGTGCAAGCCGGAATACGGTGGTGGGATGATCGGCCAGGTCATCGCGCCCTCCGGCGGCAGCACCTGGTCCCGCATCGCTTTCGAACGCATCGTTCTGGGGGAGGACTACTGGGTCAAGCAGGCGGCCACCAAGCCCAAACTGTTTCCCTCCGGCGCGCCGCTGTCGGACGCGATCGTGCGGGGGGAAATCATGATCGCGCCGTTGATCTACAACATCGTCTACCCGAAGAAGAAAGACGGCGCGCCGTTGGATGCGATTTACGGGCCGGAGGGCATTCCCATCGTGCCCTACGGCAGTGGCATCTCCAAAACCGCCCGCCACCCCAACGCGGCCAGGCTTTATCTGGACTGGATCCTGTCCGATGAGGGGCAGGCGATGTCGATCCGTGACCAGGGCAATATGACGGCGCTGAAGAACCCGCCGTTGCTGCCGGATATGTTCGATCCGAAGGTAAACAAGCTGTGGATACCGGACGACGGGCCGCTCCAGTCGCTGCATGATAAGTGGCTTGAGGAATGGAACAAGATCTATGGCTATCGCCAGTAACGGAGGACTGTTCATGCCCAAACGGATGTTTTCCCGCCGACAGGCCGTCGGCTCACTCGCCGCGCTGGGTTTGTTGACACAGTACGGTCCCGCGCGCGCCGCGAAACCGTTTGAACCTGTGGGCCCGTTGTTGGACGCGGCGAAGAAGGATGGTGGTTTGGTTTTGTACACCGCCGCGTTTCCGGAGGTGATGCAGGACGTCATCACGGCCTTTAATAAGCGCTTCCCCTTCGTGCGGGTGAATATGGTGCGTGCGTCCGGCGGGCAGTTGATCACGAGGGTGCAGAGTGAGGCCGCCGCCGGCAAGCTGGAAGCCGACGTGCTGGATCACTCCGATCGCGGCCAGACCAAAACGATCGAGGATTTGTTCGCCGATTACGCGCCGCCCAATGCGGACGACTACATGGCGTCGGCGCTGGTGTCGCCCAAGCTGTGGCCGACCATTACGCCGGCCTGGGCAATTGCTTGGAATCCGGAGATCGTGAAGGACCCGCCTCGGAGTTGGGCTGCATTGTGCGATCCGAAATACGCGGGCGGGCAGATCGGGCAGGTCATCGGGCCATCGGGCGGCACGACCTGGACCCGCGTCATGTTCGAACGTCAGGTCCTGGGCGAGGATTATTGGGCTCGGCAAGCGGCGGTGAAGCCGAAACTGTTCCCCTCGGGCGCGCCTTTGTCGGATGCCGTCGTGCGCGGGGAGGTTGGGATCGCGCCTTTGATCTTCAACATTGTGTATCCCAAGAAACAGGCTGGTGCGCCGATCGATGCGGTATACCCGAGCGATGGGATTCCGGTTTGTCCTTATGGCAGCGGGATTTTGAAATCGGGCAAGCATCAGGCGGCGGCGCGTTTGTGGATGGACTGGTGTTTGTCGGATGAGGGGCAGATCCAATCGATCCGCGATCAGGGCAATTTGACGTCGCTGAAAAATCCCCCGGTGGTGCCGGTGGGATTCGATCCCGCGGTGCATAAATTGTGGACACCCAATTTCCAGCAATTCCAGTCGTTGCACGATGCGTGGCTGGAGGATTGGAATAAGGCATACGGATACAGGCAATAACATGTCCTCGGAACTGCGCGTCGAGAACCTGCGGAAAGTCTTTGCGACCACGACGGGTCAGGGTTCGGCCCTGAAGGCCGCCGTGGATGACGTGAGCTTCACCATCGCCGCGGGGGAGATCGTGGTGCTGCTAGGGCCGTCGGGTTGCGGCAAGACCACCACGCTGCGCTGCGTGGCAGGGTTGGAGCACCCGACATCCGGCAAGATCGTGATCGGGGGGACGGTTTATACCGATCCTCAGGCTGGGGTTTTGGTGCCGCCGCGCAACCGTAATCTGGGGATGGTGTTCCAGTCCTACGCCGTTTGGCCGCACATGACGGTGCGGCAGAACGTGGCGTATCCGCTGAAGTCGCGGCATTTGAAAGGTGCCGCACTGGACAAGGGCGTGCTGGAGGCGCTGGAGTTGGTGGAGCTGGCGGATTATGCTGACCGGCCGGTAACCCAGCTATCCGGCGGGCAGATGCAGCGCGTCGCCTTGGCTCGTAGCATGGTTTATCAGCCGCAGATTTTGCTGCTGGATGAGCCGCTGTCGAATTTGGACGCGCAGTTGCGGTTGCGGTTACGGGACGATCTGCGGCGAATCATCAAGCGGGTGGGTCTGACGGCGTTGTACGTGACGCACGACCAGACCGAGGCTGTTGTGCTGGGTGATCGTATCGGTGTGATGCGGGATGGAAAATTGTTGCAACTGGACGCCCCCAGCGAAATCTATAATCAGCCGGCCGATTTGTTCGTGGCGCGGTTTACGGGAGCTACGAATGAAATCGATGGACGGGTGGTTTCGCGGGACGGCGGTTTTGGCGCCGTTGCCGTCGCGTCCGGCGACCGGTTGATCACTCGGATGGGGGCAAATCTGGCGGTGGGGGCTTCGGTGCGGGTGGCGCTTCGGCCGGATAATGTGGGGCTGGCGCCTTCGGGCGAAGGGTTCGCCGGGCGTGTGGAGACGCGGCATTATCAGGGGACGCAGACGGTTTACCAGGTCTCGGTCATGGGCACGACGATCGAGGCTTTGGAGGTCGGCAGCGCGGCCCGATATGCGGAGGGGAGTGCCGTGATGGTGGCGGTGCCGCCGGAGGTTTGTTGGGCCTATCCGGTTGGGTGATGTTCGGTCTTTGAAACATGGTTCATCCTAAATCCGGCAGTTGGATCGTGCAACAGGCTGTTTGGATCGTCCCGATACAACCGAGGATAGTTGTTCAGGCTGGGTTTAATCGTATTGGCG
>CAIYDT010000180.1 GCA_903924985.1 uncultured Acetobacteraceae bacterium | reverse complement strand
TGAGGCGATGCCGAAGGCCCGGCGCGTGGCCCCAGCCAGTGACTCGCCCGCCATGACGGTGAGAGAGCATACCGCCGCACAAACGTCCGTACACCGTGAGGCCGTGCCGACGCCGGTGGCCGCGCCCCTGTTATGCGAGGGGCCCCGTTTGCCCTTATCCTGCCAGCGGCACGGTTCGGGACATCCTTTCATGGTGCGTGGCGGCCCACCCGCCCGCGCGAATGTCCTTGCAACGTGGGGCGATGCCGAACCTCCGGCCGGCCTATCGGTCTTCCGGGGCGATGTCCTCGATCCGCGCCGAAAAGGCCGCGACGTCGGCGCGGAAGGGGCACTCCGACCGAACCGGCCAAACCGCCGGAGACCGTAATGAAGCCGCGGGCTCCCGCACCACGCCGGGGGACACGATCCCCAGCCCCTGCTCAAATGCCCTTGCGCCGTGGGACCTTGCCGAAAAGGCCCCTACTCCATCACCCAACCGCGGTCGCGTTTCAGCACCGCCGTGTGGGTCTGTGCCAGGCGTTCGTCCACCGACATCTCCAGCCAGGTTCTCAGCCGTTCCAGCACACGCCGGGTCGGGATCGCGAGGTCCAATGCCATCGCCTCATGCATCCCGAAGAAGCGAAGGTTATCCAGTTCTCCGTCCCCTCCGAGCGAGCCGGAGACGCGATCGGCATGCACCACCAGGAAGCGGGCGTTGAAGCGGATCGGGTTGGTCGGCGGCGTTACCGCTCGGGCCAGGAACTCCAGCCCGTCCAGCGATGGGGGTACGCCGAGGGAAAGGCCGGTTTCCTCCAGCAGCTCCCGCGCCGCGGCGGCGCCGATGCCGTGCGCCAGGTGGGCGTTGGCGTTCTTGCGGAGCAGGCGTTCGGTATGGGCCGACAAGGGCGTCGCGCACGGTGCCGTCAGGTCCGCTCGATCGACCGCACCGCCGGGGAACACCAGGCGGTTGGGCATGAAGCGGTGCTTGTGGCCGCGCATGCCCATCAACATCTCGGGTTCGCCGGCGGTGAAGCGCAGTACGATCAGGCTGGCGGCGTGGCGGGCACGGACGGCTTTCGGGCGCGGGGCCTCGGACTGGTCGACCAGGGCGGCGTGCGTGTCAGGCAAGGTCGAACCCTTTGGTCTTGAGGTAGGCCGCGAAGCCAAACCGCTCCGGCACGGACAGTTGGCGGGCGACGTTCTCGCTCCAGCCGACGCCGTCGCGCGGGGGATAGACATCGTTGTTCTTCAGGCCGGATGCTGCCACCGGGTCGCGGTCGCGGCGGCGTTCGTCGTAGGCGGCGACCTGTTCCGGCATGGCGGAATCGTCGTAGCGCTCCCGGTGCACCACCACGGACGGGGGCAGACGCATGGACACCGGACGGCGGAACACCGGCCATCCGACGGAAAGACCAGCGACCGGGTAAACCCCGGCGGGCAGTCCCAGCAGCGGCGAGACCCGCTCGATATGGCTGCGGACGTAGGAGATGGGGCAGGAGCCGAGGCCCACCGCCTCCGCCGCCACCATGAACTGGCCCATGGCCAGGGAGCAATCGACGGCGGTGTTCAGGAAGGTGTCCAGGTTATTATTGGCATGCGGCATGTCGTGCATGTCGCACAGGCGCTGACCCCGCCGCATGTCGCCGCACCAGACCAGGAAGACGGGCGCCGTGGCGATCCAGTCCATGGTGCCGATCCAGTCGGCGATCTGCTTGATCCGCGCCCGGTCGCGCATGACCACGACCGAGTATTGCTGGAGATCGGACTTAACCGGCGCCGATTGCGCGGCAGCCAGCAGCGCGTCCAGCAGCGAGTCGGGGATCTCCTGCTCGGTGTAACGCCGCGTCACCCGGCGATCGAGCAAGGGCGCGATGGCGTCCGGCACCTCGGCCCCGGGGATGTCGATCCCGTAGCGCGCGCGCAGCATTTCTCCTCCGTCCATGGTCGCCCCCATTATCTCAACAAGGCGCCACACTTGCCGGATCGCCGGCTTCGCGCAAGGTTAGGGGCAAGAGATCAGGAGACATCCATGCCCGCGCCGTACGCCACCCATCGTGCCCAGATCAAAGCCATTCTGCTGTCCTGGGGCATGCCCGAGGTCAATGCCGAACCGACCTCGGAAATCCTGTCCTGGGCCGATCTGCATGGGGTGGACAGCCACGGCATGTCGATGCTCCCCGGCTACGACAACCTCCGCCGCACCGGACGGGCGAACATGGAGGCTCGGCCTACCATCGTACGCGAAAGCCCGGTGTCGGCGCTGGTCGATGGCGGCGGCGGTTTGGGGCACGTGCCCGCCCATTACGCGATGGGCGTCGCGATCGAGAAGGCCAAGAAAGTCGGGATGGCGATCGCGGCGGTGCACAACTCCGCGCATTTCGGGGCGACGGGCTTCTACACGCTGATGGCGGCGAAGGCCGGGCTGATCGGGATGGCCTGCACCTCGGCGTCCGGCATTCAGGTGGCGCCCACGTTTGGCAAGCAGGCTCGTCTGGGCACCGACCCCTGGTCGTTCGCCGCCCCGAGCGCCGATGGGGTGCCATTTTTGCTGGACATGGCGACCACGACCGTGGCGGCCGGGCGCATCCGCAACAAGGCCAATGAGAAGCTGCCGACCCCTGACGGCTGGGTGTTGGACAGCGAGGGCCGCCCCTCCAACGACCCGCTGGTCGCCAAGGAAAAGGGCGGGTTCCTGACCTCGCTCGGCGGCTCACCGGAGAATTCGTCCTACAAAGGCTACGGGCTTTCGGCGATGGTGAACATCCTGGGGTCCTGCCTGTCGGGCGCCACGCTGATCACCGATCCGATGCACTGCAAGAAGCCGCAGGGCATGGATATCGGCCACTTCTTCATGGCGATCGACCCAACCATCTTCCGCGACAAGGACGATTTCGAGAAAGACGTCGCGCAGTTCTGCGGCGATTTGCGCGCCACGACGCCCATCGATCCAGCGAGACCGGTGATGGTGGCCGGGGACCCGCAATGGGAATACGCCCGCAAGCGCATGGCGGAGGGCATCCCGGTCGGCCCCGGCCTGTTGCAGCAGGTGCGGCAGATCGCACAGGCCTCGGCCGCGGCGTGGCTTTTGGATTGAGCGGCTGGCTGGGGGGCCTACTTCCGCTTGCCCCCGGTCACATCCATCCCGTTGATCAGGATCTTATTGTCCGGGGAGACGGCGATGTGCCAGACGGTCTTGTCGCCCTGCGCCTTGCCGAACCCCTTGGCCAGGGCCAGCATCGCCATCGCCTGAGCCGCATTGGGCAACTTCTGTGCGTGCGCCATCATGGCGTCGAGGCCGGTGACGACGATGTCCGCCGAACCCTGGACCGCGTTCGGCCCCACCACGGTCGCGTCTCCCGAACCGGTCATACTGGCGTAGCCCAGATCGACGTCCAGATGCTCGAACCCGACCCGCACGCCGCCGGTGGTGAACAGCTCCATCAGCTGGACTATCATCAGATCGGGATCGGCGTCATCCGCGGCGGCGGCGTCCGCCAGTTCGGTCAGCGCCTTGAGGTCGATATTGGCCACCGTGGGGCGCACCACGAAGGACCGTGGCACGAAATCGGCTGCATCCGGCGGCAATCCGGCGATTTTCAGCCCCCCGGCGCTCAGTTCCATGAACGCCTTCAGAGTGTCGCCCGGCGCCTCCCCGCCGAAGGCCACGCCGAACCGGTCGGCGGAACCGCGCCCGGCCCCGGCCTCGATGTCCACGCCTTCGAAGCTTTCCTCCAGCTTGGCGCCGGTCATGACGCCCCTCATCGTGCCGATGAGAGTGCGCAAAGCGGCACGACCAGCCTTGTCATCCTGAGGCTGGGAAATGCTGGCGTCCAGGCCCAGCCCGACCAGGGTGCGGATCAGGTCCGCCACCTGCCCGATCATCACGGAGCCAGTTTCTCCCCGTGCCGCGGCATGGCGGGTTTTGAACCGGATAGGCCCCAGACTCGGGTTGTCGGTGACGGAGGCGTAGCCGTCCATCGTCGCCTCCCCGCTGTAATCCACGCCGCCCGACCTGGTGGGGTGCATCAGGTAACGCCCCTCCATGCGGTCGACGGTCAGATGCGAGTCCGCGCCTCCCCCAAAGCCTTTTGCGTCGTAAGCGACCCCCTCCATGCGGAATTCCAGCCGGGAATCGCTGGTCTGGGCCGTATCGAACACGCCCGATGCGGATTGGGAGCGGATGCGCCATTCCATCGACGGGGCCGAACCAGCGACCGCCGCCGGATTCCTGGGCATGAGGTCGGCCAACGATGTAGCCCCCGCCTGCGACAGACGTACCGCCGCCGGGAACGTCAGGCTGTCGATGTGCCAGCGGGTTCCATCGTCCGGCCGGATGGTCGCGGTCACCCAGGCGGTGGTCGGCTTGCCCGCCTCATCGGCGCGGGCGACCAGCCCCTCCGCCGACCGCACGGCGATGGTGTAGGCCTCACCGGCCGGCACAACGGTCATCAGGTCCGCCGGGATCTTCACCCGATCGGTCAACAGCCCGACCAGAACCCCCCGCAACTGCTCCGCCACCGCCCGAGCCTGATCGCCCGTCACGTCCGCCGCTCGTCCGGGAGCGATGAGGCCCAGCGTGAACACCGATGCCAGAAGCGCTGTTTTCAGGGACATGGAGGGATCTCCGCCAACGGTTTCGGTGAGGTCACGCTAACATGCCCCCGGCCGGTTTGTCGCGGGCGGCGTGGGGCGTTAGGGTGGGGCAACGCCACATCGCCACATGGGGGAAACTACCAGATGCCGCCTGCATCCACCTCACCGCTCGCGACCTATGTCGAGCATCTGAAGCGGGGGGAACTGGGCTACCAGTTCAGCCCATCCAGTCAAAAGCCCGTGTTCTACCCCCGCGTCATCGCCCCCGGCACCGGCGCCGCCGACCTGGAATGGCGAGTCAGCAAGGGCCTCGGCACCGTGCACGCCACCACCGTCACCCACCCCGCCAAGGGCGACCCCTACAACGTCTGCCTGGTGGACATGGATGAGGGTTTTCGGCTGATGAGCCGGGTCGAGGACATCGACCCCTTCGCCGTGAAGATCGGCATGCGCGTCAAGTTCCGGGTGCACCCCGCCGAGGGCGAGGAAGACCCGTATCCCGTATTCACCCCGGTGGAGGGCGCATAATGGTCAAGCGTGGCAGTGTTGCCATCGTCGGCGCCGCGGAATCCGACATCGGCGCCGTCGCGGCGCTGATGAGTCCGCTCGATCTGATGGCGCAAGGGATAAGCAGAGCCCTGGAAGATGCGGGATTGACGCTGAAGGATGTGGACGGGGTGTTCTGCGCCACGACGCAGGCCCGCACCTCCGCCATGTCTCTGGTGGAATATCTGGGGCTGCCGGACGCCTATACCGACTCGACCATCGTGGGCGGCTCGTCGTTCGAAATCCATGTGGCGCACGCGCACGCGGCGCTGGAGGCAGGCCTCTGCACCGTTGCGGTCATTGCCTATGGCAGCACCCAGCGCACCGTCGGGCGGCGCGCCGCCAGCGCCCGCGAATTCAACCCTTACGAGACGCCGTTCCGGCCGTTCCTGCCCGCCACCGCCTATGCCTTGGCGGCAAACCGGCACATGCACGAGTTCGGCACGACCCGCGAACAAATGGCCGAGGTCGCCGTCGCCGCCCGCGAATGGGCGCTGCTGAACCCGGCGGCGTGGGAGAAGAAGCCGCTGTCCATCGCTGACGTGCTGGCCGCGCGACCGATCAGTTATCCGTTTACCGTGCGCGACATCTGCCTGGTCACCGACGGCGGCGGCGCCATCATTATGACCTTGGCAGACCGAGCACGGGGAATGAGGAAAAAACCGGTTTATGTGCTGGGAAGCGGGCAGTCGATCACCCATGCCTCCATCACGTCGATGCCGAACCTGACGCACACCGGCGCCATCGCTTCGGGGGCGCAGGCGTATAAGGCGGCCGGACTTAAGCCGTCCGATATCAACGTGTTAGCGCTGTACGATGCGTTCACCATCAACACGATCCTGTTCCTGGAAGACCTCGGCTTCTGCCCGAAAGGCGAGGGCGGCCGCTTCGTGGAGGGCGGGCGTATAGGGCCGAAAGGGTCGTTGCCGGTCAACACCAACGGCGGCGGCCTGTCGTATTGCCACCCCGGCATGTACGGCCTGTTCATCCTGATCGAAGCCGTCCGCCAAATCCGCGGCGACTGCGGCGCGAGGCAGGTGGCGGGAGCCAACACCGCGATCATCCACGGCAACGGCGGGGTCCTTTCCGCCCAGGCAACAGTAATTCTGGGCGGTACCGCAACAGTCTAAAGGG
The DNA here is from genome assembly GCA_903924985.1 of uncultured Acetobacteraceae bacterium. GTDB lineage: Bacteria > Pseudomonadota > Alphaproteobacteria > Acetobacterales > Acetobacteraceae > Rhodopila. Next base: position 11,309 of record CAIYDT010000180.1, on the reverse strand, counting down.
CCGAAATAGTGAAAAACCACCCTCTCACCGTCATCCCGGGGCTTAACTCGAGGGCCACCCTCAGCACCGGAGCGGACCAATCCCACACACCCTCACCCCCCATTTCCGCTGTTCATGGGGTAACGCGGTACGGATTTCGTTTCCGCATCCCCCTGCCCCCGCTCGGGATACGCACCCGGGCGACGATCGAAGCTATCGCGGGCAAGAAACGCGGCCATCGCAGCCGCCCGCCGATCCCCCGTTTCGGCGCCAGCGAAGGCGTTTCCGCGGATTGTGTCCCACGGCGTGGTGTCAGAGCCTGAGTTAAAGTAGGTATTTGGCAACTACCCAGCCTTCGGCACCCCAGCCGCCGCCAGCGCCGCCGCCTGCCGCTCCGCCAGCACCCCCGAGTCGAAATCTTCGATCAACTCATGGAACATCCGGCACCAGTTAATCCGCGCCTTTAGCCGTAGAAACACCCCGCCCAATCCGATGGCGGAGCGATCCATCAACACAAACTCCCGCGGCGGCTTCACCCCCCCGGTCCGCTTCAACCCCGCATGCACCTGCTCCGCCACCGCTCGGCCGAATTGCGGATCGTCGGTTTCCTGGATCGGGCGCACCCGGTCGTCCATCAGCGGCTCATACAAAAACCGCGCCCACAACCCCAGGACCGCCATCTTCTCCTTCGACAAATCCGTAAAGCCCCAGGTCGAGTAGGCATGGTGCGCCTTGGCCTCATCGTTATCCCGCACCGCCTCGAACAAATCGATCACGCCACGAACGAACGACGCATCGAACACCCGGATGGCTCCAAAATCCAGCAGGTTCACCGTCCCATCCGGCCGAACCTGGTAATTCCCCATATGTGGGTCCCCATGGATGACCCCGAAGCGATAGAACGGTACATACCACGCTCGGAACAACGCCGACGCGATTCGGTTCCGCTCCTCCTGCGGAGGGTCCTCCCTCAACCGGGACATCAACGGCCGCCCATCCAGCCACGTCATGGTCAGCAGCCGGTTGGTGCAAAACTCGGGGATCGGCGCCGGGATATGCACGTCCGGCACATGCGCCAGCATCGCGCTATACAACCGCATCTGCGCCGCCTCGCGGGTATAATCCAGCTCCTCCCGCAAACGTTCCGTCAATTCCTTGTAGATTTCCTCATGCTGAATCGCATTGTCCATGCGGTGATACACCATCATCGCCAGTTTCAACTGCCGCAAGTCGGCTTCCACGGTGGATGGCATGTTGGGATATTGCAGCTTGCACGCCACATCGGTCCCATCCGGCAACGTCGCGCGGTGCACCTGCCCCAAAGACGCCGCCGCCGAGGCCTCGTGGTTAAACGATCGAAATCGGGATTGCCAATCCGGCCCCAACTCGCTCGCCATCCGCCGCCGCACAAACGCCCAGCCCATGGCCGGTGCATTGGCCTGCAACTCCGCCAATTCCAGCGCATATTCCGCTGGCAGCGCATCCGGCACCGAGGACAAAAACTGCGCCACCTTCATCAGCGGGCCCTTCAGCCCGCCAAGGATAATCTTCAAGTCTTCAGCGTGTGCCGCACGATCGGTCTTGATCCCGAACATACGCTCCCCCGCAACGCGCGCGGCTATGCCGCCCACGGCGCCGGAAGTCCTTGCGAAGCGCCGGATTTCTCCAAATAAATTGCTGCTATCAGCCATTAAGCGCCAGCCTCCAATTCATCGATAAACCCAGAAACCACATCCAGACCTTTCGTCCAGAACGCCGGATCGGATGCATCCAGCCCAAACGGAGCCAGCAACTCCTTATGCCGCTTCGTGCCCCCGGCCCGCAGCATATCCAGATACTTGGCCTGAAACCCCGGGTGCCCCCCCTGGAACACCGCGTACAGCGCATTCACCAGACAATCCCCAAACGCATAGGCGTACACATAAAACGGGGAATGAATAAAGTGCGGAATGTACGACCAGAATACGCTATATTCCGGGGTAAACTCAAACGCCGGACCCAGGCTTTCGGTCTGCACCTCCAGCCAAATCTCCCCCAGCCGCTCAGGCAGTATTTCCCCCGACCGCCGCTCGTCATGCACGCGCGTTTCGAACTCATAGAAAGCGATCTGCCGCACCACGGTGTTCAGCATGTCCTCCACCTTGGAAGCCAGCATGATCCGCCGCTGCGCCGATGTCGCCGCGTCCAAAAGCGCGCGAAATGTCAGCATCTCTCCAAACACGCTGGCGGTCTCGGCCAGCGTCAAAGGTGTCCCCGACATCAGATACCCCTGCGCGCCCGCGAGGACCTGGTGCACCCCATGCCCCAACTCATGCGCGAGCGTCATCACATCCCGCGTCCGCCCATGATAATTCAGCAGCAAATACGGGTGCGCGCTGGGCACCGTCGGATGCGCGAAGGCACCGCCCGCTTTCCCAGGATTCGGAGCCGCATCAATCCAGGCGTGGTCGAAAAACCGCTTGCCCACCGAGGCCAACTCGGGACTAAAAGCCCCATAAGCCGTCAACACGCGCTCGCGCGCATCGTCCCACGCGATAACCCGGTCGTCATCCCCGGGCAGAGGCGCATTTCGGTCCCAATGTTGCAGCTTCGGCAACCCCAGCCACCCCGCCTTCATGGCGTAATACCGGTGCGACAACCGCCCGTAGGACCCGCGCACCGCCGTCACCAGCGCGTCGACAACCTCGTCTTCGACCATATTGGAACGGTTCCGGTAGCTCCCCGGCCGGGGGTAATGCCGCCACGCGTCGATAATCGCCTTGTCCTTCGCCAGCGTGTTGGTGATCAGCGAAAATAGCTTCACGCGTTCCCCAAACGCCGTCCCGATCGCCTTCCCCGCGGCCTCCCGCACGCTCCGATCCTGGTCCGACAACTTGTTCAGCGTCGCGCTAACGGTCAGCGATTCCCCGGCAAACGGAACCCGCATCCCCGCGGTGGTCTCATCGAACAGGCGACTCCAGGCGGACCGCCCGGTCACCTCCTTCTCATGCAGCAGCTTCTCAACCTCGTCGGACAACTGGTGCGGCCGGAACACGCGCAAATCCCGCAGCCACGCGGCATACCGGCCAGCGTCCGGCACATCCTCCATCCGGTTCAGTTCCAGCGTGAAGAACAGCAGGTACGTCGAGATCGTGGTGATCCGCTCATTCACCGTCTGGTAGAACTTGCCCAATGCCGGATCGGTCGCATCCCCGCTGAACAGCAGCCCCGCGTAGGACCCCAGCCGCCCGAGGATCTCCTCGATCCGCTCGTACTCCGCGATCGCCGCCTCCAACGAAGCGCCCGCCAGCTTCCCCGCATAAGCCTCCGAGAACGCCTTCGCCGAATCCTCAGCCCGAGCGAAATCGGACTCCAGCTCGGGGCTGTCGGGCGCCGGGTAAAGGTCCGACAGGTCCCAGGCGGGCAGAGCGGCGGCTTCGGGCATGGATAATGGGTCCTCGGGCTGGTGCGTTCCCCGCTGATGTAAGGTAGGAACACCCCCCATCAAAGGGGGAGGACCCGTGCGTAGCTACCCGACCTGGCCAAACCTCGCCGCGATGATGTTCGACCGGGCTCGGACGTGGCCCAACAAACCTCTGCTGCGCTCCTTCAACAACGGCGCCTGGCACAGCATCGCGTGGTCCGAATTCGCCCGCATGGCCGCCTCCTGCGGCCGCAACCTTCGCGCCGCGGGCGTTTCGGCGGGCGACCGCGTGCTGATCTGCGCCGAAAACCGCCCCGAGTACCTCATCGCCGAAACCGCCCTGATGGCGATCCGCGCCATCCCGGTCCCCGCCTACACCACCAACACCATCGCCGATCACGCTCATTTGCTGAAGGATTCCGGCGCCAGGGCCGCCATCGTGTCGAACGCCGAGTTGGCCGGGAAAGTCGCCCAGGCCGGGGAACTCGATCTGCTGGTCACCATGGACGACGCCTCCTGGTCCAGCCTGATCGCCGATACCGCGCCGCCCGACGACATCGCGGCCGAGGCGGCGCAAATCCCCCCCACCGCGCTCGCCTGCCTGATCTACACCTCCGGCACCGGCGGCGCGCCCAAAGGGGTGATGCTGCCCCACCGCGCCATCCTGTCCAACTGCCAGGGCGCCTTCATCCTGCTGAAGCCGTTGAAGCTGGAGGACGAAATTTACCTCTCCTACCTCCCGGCCTCGCACGCCTACGAACACACCGTCGGCGGGTTTTTCCTGCCCAGCATCGGAACCGAGATCGTCTACGCCAGGGGCACCGAACATTTGGCGGCGGACATGCTGACCGTCCGCCCCACCATCATGACCGTCGTCCCCCGCGTGCTGGAGGTCATTCGCACCCGCGTCCTCGCACAGGTCGCCCGCCAGCCCGCCAACCGCCGCAAGCTCTTTGAAAAGGCGCTGGACATCGGCCTGAGACGCGAGGCAGGCGAGAAGCTGACCCTGGCCGAACGCATCCTGGACCCCATCCTGGACCGTCTGGTCCGCTCCAAAGTGCGGGCGCGCTTCGGTGGCCGGCTGATCGCCTGCGTATCCGGCGGTGCCCGCCTGGAACCCGAGGTCGGTCGCTTCTTCATGGCGCTCGGCCTGCGCGTCATCCAGGGCTACGGCCAGACCGAGGCCGGCCCCATCATCTCCGGCAACCCGCCCGACGCCATCCGTGTGGACAGCGTCGGCACCGCGCTGGTCGGCGTTGACCTGAAACTGGCGGACGACGGGGAGATCCTGGTGCGCGGCGACCTGGTGATGGACGGTTATTGGGGCCGGCCGGACGACACCGAAGCCGCGATCCAGGACGGGTGGCTGCACACCGGCGACATCGGCACCCTGGATCGGGACGGCTACCTGAGGATCACCGACCGCAAGAAGGACCTGATTGTGCTGTCCGGCGGCGACAACGTCTCCCCCGCCAAGATCGAGGGCATGCTGATGGCCGAACCCGCCATCGCCCAGGCCGTGGTCGCTGGCGACGGCCGCGCCGCACTGACCGCCCTGCTGGTCCCCGCCGAAGGTTACGACGACGTCGCGGTCGCCGTAGGCGTCACCGAGGTCAACCAGCGCCTGTCCGTCACCGAACGTATCCGCAAGCACGCGCTGGTGGAGCCGTTTACAGTGGAGAACGGTCTGCTGACCCCCACCCAGAAGATTCGGCGCATGCTGGTGATCCGGACGAATACGGACGTACTGGCGAAGTTGAACCGATAAAAAAGATCGCCTCACCGGCATTTTTTCGCCCGCTGTTAATCTTTCGTTCACCATTTCCTGCGCATGATCCCTGGGCCGGCGAAAAATGCCTGGCTCGGTCGCGACAGAAGGTTGCGCGAAGTTCCCACAGGAGAGTTCGCCATGAGTTCGATCGGTGCCGTATCCGGCTCCCCGCCCCCGCCGTCCGTCAACGCCGCCCCGCCGCCGCCCAAAAAGGACCGGGATGGCGACTACGACAACAACCGCCCCGACGGAGACAAGCTAAGCTCCAACCCGAATGTCGGGCAGAACGTGAACGTCAAAGCGTAAGCGCCAGCGCCGCCGCGGCTTGGCAGGGCTCGATCACCGGCACGCCGATCGCCTGCTCGATCGCATGTCGGTGGTGCGCCATGCCGGTGCAACCCAGGATCACCGTCTCCGCCCCCGCCTGAACCGCCTGCTGTCCGGCGGCGATCAGGCGGGTTCTGGCGGCGTCCGGGTCCAGCAGAGTCTCCATCGACACGTTCAGCGCGATTTCCGCCGCCAGCCGACGTTCCAGCCCCATCGCCCGCAATGCGGCCATGTGCCGCCCCTTCGACGCGTCCACGATGGCGATCACCCCGAACCGCTCCGCCCGAGCGACCGCCGCCGCGACGGCTGAGCGGAAGACGCCGAGCACCGGCTTCCCCGTTGCAGCGCGAGCAGCCTCGATCCCCGGGTCCGACGCGCACGCCACCACGAACGCGTCCGCGCTTTCCCGCTCAATCAGCCGGCAAAGCGGCTCCACCACCGCGTGCCAATCGCGCCACGTATAAACCGCCGGCGGCCCCTCCCGAAGCGTCGCGACCTCCAACACCGGCCCGCCGGCAAGGCGGAACGGCGCGATGGCCGCGTCGATACCGGCGGAACACGCCTCGGAGCAGTTGGGGTTGATCACCAAGATGCGGGACATGGCGCCAATGTCGGGGCAGATTTGGGCATAATCAAGCATGCCGATCTGGTGTTGCAGTGCAGCATCGCGTATGAGTGTCATCTTATCGTCGCAAGGATGGACCCGTGGCCCCTGTTCAATGGCAGCCGGACCGCTCCGAAAAACCAGCTGGTTGGCCCATGCCCCCCATGATGACCGCCATCGGCCGAGGCCTCCTCGGGCGCTGCCCCGCCTGCGGCAAAAGCTATCTTTTCAACGGTTTCCTGAAAGTCCGCGACGCCTGCCAGGGCTGCGGCGCCCCGCTTGGCCTGGCCAGGGCGGACGACGCGCCGCCGTATTTCACCATCCTGCTGGTGGGGCATTTGATGGTGCCCGCCATGTTCTTCGTGGACCGCGCCTACACCCCGGAAATCTGGCTGATGACCGCCATTTTTGTGCCCATGGCGGCGATCCTGTCGGTTGGTCTGCTGCGCCCAATCAAGGGTGGCACCGTGGGGCTGATGATGAAGCTCAACATGCTCAAAGCGCATCTGGACGACGTATGACCGCGGAGGCGCCCACGCGGTCCCGGTTGCACCGGGTGCTGCTGGATGGCGACGCGCCCACCAGCCTGTCGGCCTGCATCTTGGCCGACCGCGATCAGGCCGTGGCGGATCTGGCACAGGAGAACCACTTCCAGCCGCTGGCCGGCCAGCAACAGCCAGGCCCCTACGTGCTGCATCTGATGATCCGCGATGGGCGGCTGGTGTTCGACGTCCGCACCACCGAAGACTCCCCCACGATCGCCATCGGCCTGGCCCTCGGACCGTTCCGGGGGCTGATCAAGGACTATCAAATGCTGGTCGACAGCTACATCATGGCGGTGCAGGAGGGGCGGGAGGCCCGCATCCAGGCCATCGACATGGGCCGGCGCGGCCTGCACAATGAGGGCGCGGCATTGATGCGCGAGCGGTTGGCCGGCAAGATCGAGATCGACCACGACACCGCCCGCCGCCTGTTCACCCTGGTGTGCGTGCTGCACCAAAAGGTTCCCGCTCGATGAAGGTTGATGGTGTCGCCTACCGTAGCGTCTGGGTCGACGCCGAAGACGGCTGGTCGGTGCGCATTTTCGACCAGACCCGACTGCCCTGGGCGCTGGACATCTTGCGCCTGACCACGCGCGACCAGGCGGCCCACGCGATCGTATCGATGCAGGTGCGCGGCGCCCCCCTGATCGGGGCCGTCGCCGCTTATGGGCTGTGCCTGGCGCTGCGTGCCGATGCATCCTCCGACGCCATGGAGCGGGACGCCGCGATGCTGGCCGAAACCCGCCCAACCGCGATCAACCTACGCTGGGCGCTGGACCGGATGCTGACGCGACTGCGCAACACGCCTTCGACTGGCCGGGTGGATGCCGCCTACGCCGAGGCCGCCGCCATCGCCGATGAGGACGTGGCGCAGTGTGCCGGCATCGGCCGCTACGGGCTTGAACTCATACAGGAAATCGCCGCGTCCAAGCCCGGCCAGAGGGTCAATCTGCTGACCCATTGCAACGCCGGATGGCTGGCGACGGTCGATTGGGGCACCGCGCTGGCGCCGATCTACATGGCCCACGACGCCGGCATCGACCTGCATGTCTGGGTGGACGAAACCCGCCCCCGCAACCAGGGCGCCGCGCTGACGGCCTGGGAACTCGGCCGCCACGGCGTCCCGCACACCGTCATCGCCGACAATGCCGGCGGGCATCTGATGCAGCACGGCATGGTGGACATGGCGATTGTTGGAACGGATCGAGTCACGCGTTCGGGCGACGTCGCCAACAAGATCGGCACTTATCTGAAGGCGCTCGCGGCCCGGGACAACAACTTACCGTTCTGGGTCGCGCTGCCCTCCACCACCATCGACTGGACGGTCTCGGATGGATTGACCGAGATCCCCATCGAGGAACGCAGCCCCGCCGAGGTCACCGACCTCACCGGCCGTACGGCGGACGGCACCATCGCCACCATCCGCGTCGTCGCCGGCGGCAGCCCCGCCGCCAATCCGGCGTTCGACGTCACGCCAGGGCGGCTGGTAACCGGCCTGATCACCGAACGGGGGCGTTGCGACGCCACGGCCGAGGGACTGCTCGGCTTATTCCCTGAACGGGCGTAATTGCGCCGCTCCAGCATGCACAAAGACGTCATCCCGGCGCATGCCGGGACCCGCTTGTGTCCAGGCCCCAGACCTCGTGCCCCGTGGGTACCGGCATACGCCGGCATGACGGGGAAGCACGGCACGAAGATTTGCCGAACCCTATCGGCGCTATGCATATTCCTGTTCACCGCCTGCACCGCCGGACTCCCCATGCCCCCCTACGCGAAACGCCCCTACGAACCTTTCTCCCGCCAGGCCGTGGTAGCGATTGCCCTGCGCGAGTGGCGCGCCTTCGGCAGCGTGGTCGACCCGGACGAAACCGCGGACAAACCGGAACGCGCCGAGGGCCTGTGGCAACGCGTCGGGGATTATTGGTGGCTCGGCCTGAATCCCTCCGACCCCGAAACCCCCTGGACCGGCAAGCACGACGCAAACGGCCGCATCTTCCCCCCCGAGGACGATGGGGAATTCGCCTGGTCCGCCGCGTTCGTCTCTTACGTCATGCGCACGGCCGGGGCGGGCGCGGGGTTTCCCTATGGCGCCAATCACCACACCTACATGACGGCCGCGCTGCGCCACGATCCCGGCCTGATTGTCGCAGCGGAACGGCCGGAAACTTACGCCCCGCGCCCAGGCGACCTCATTTGCACGGGTCGGGCAGAAAACGCCGGCCTGCGTTTCGACGATGCGCCGCGGGTGGCGGTCTTCAAGGCGCATTGCGACATCGTGGTGGACACCGGCGGCTCGGAGGGCCTATCGGCGATCGGGGGCAACGTCGCCGACACAGTCGCCCTGCGGCATTTCCCCGTCACGCCCGACGGTCGCCTGGCCGATGCCGACCATTTCATGACCGTGTTAAGGCTGACGATCGCTGGTTGATCCAATGCACACGCCGATGTGAATCGACAACGGCGACGTCACCGAACACCTTGTCCCCGACAAATGCGTTCGCACGCGAGATTGGGGAGATTCCACATGCAAGTGTACAAATTTACCAAATTCACCCAGCAGGTGAGCCAAAGCCAGGCGTTGGTTCAATACCGAAACGCGATCAACGCCGCGATCCAGACCCTCGAAGGGCTGGTGAACTTCAACGGACAAACGATCATCGTGTCGACGCAAGCGAAGCAGCGCATCCTCAACGCGTGCGGCTCGACGATGTCGACGGCGACCCACATCTACGAGACGCCGATTGGCGGCCAATGGCGCATCTTCTGGGCGCCCACCCTGAACGGCGGCATCATCGCACTGATGATCGGCCACCTCACGGCGGGTAACGTCCTGCAGCAGCCCTGAACGCGGCTACTTCTGCCGCCAGGGCAGCCCGTCCGCTTTCCACCCCGCCGTGGCGCCCCGATGGCCTTCGCCATTCGGCGGCCCCTCGAACCCATCGGCGACGTTGTAAACATTCTGGAATCCGGCGGCCCGAGCGGCCTGGGCGGCGGCGAGGCTGCGGACCCCGCTGCGGCAGATGAAATAGATCTGGTGGTCGGGGGTAAACCCGGTCTTCTTCAGCTGATCCTCGAAGGCCTCATTGCGGTTCATGGCGGGGTAAACCTGCCAGGGAATCAGCACTGCCTGCTTCCCGGCGGAGGCCAGGTCGGGGACACCGACAAAATTCCACTCGGCGTCCGTGCGGACGTCGACGAGTTGTGCCTCCGGCGTACCCTTCAGGGCTTCCCAGGTTTGCGTGGGAGGGACGTTTTGGACCATAATTTTCTCTCTCTGGAGGGGTGAGGAAGCGATGACGGCGTTATACCACGGGTCCGCATGGCAGGACGATATGCAGGCCGCGATCGGCAACACGCCGCTGATCAAGCTGCGCCGCGTCTCCGCCGAAACCGGCTGCAACATCCTGGGCAAGGCGGAGTTCATGAACCCCGGGGGGTCGGTCAAGGACCGCGCTGGCCTGTATATTATCCGCGATGCCGAACAGCGCGGCGCGCTGAAACCCGGCGGCACGGTGGTCGAGGGCACCGCCGGCAATACCGGCATCGGGCTGACCCTGGTCGGCAACGCGCTGGGCTACAAATGCGTCATCGTGATGCCGGAAACCCAGAGCAAGGAGAAAATCGATTTTCTCCGGATGATCGGCGCCGACCTCCGTTTGGTTCCGGCCAAGCCCTACCGCGACCCCGGCAACTACGTGCACTACTCCCGCCGCCTGGCCGAGGAGATGGGTGCGGTCTGGGCCAACCAGTTCGATAATCTGGCGAACCGGGAGGGGCACCGCATCTCCACCGGCCCCGAGATCTGGGCGCAGACCGGCGGCAAGATCGACGCCTTCACCTGCGCCTGCGGCACCGGCGGCACTTTGGCCGGCACCGCGATAGCCCTGAAGGAGAAAAACCCCGCCATCCGCATCGTCCTGGCGGATCCCGAGGGCAGCGGGTTGTACGGTTGGGTGAAAAACGGGGATTTGACGGTGACGGGCTCGTCCATCACCGAGGGCATCGGCAATTCCCGCGTCACCGCCAACCTCGAAGGCGCCCCGATCGACGACGCCGAGCGCATCCCGGATGCCGAAGCGATGGGCTATATTTACGACGTGCTGATCCATGAGGGGCTGTCGGTCGGCACGTCCTCGGGCATCAACATCGCGGCGGCGGTGCGGGTGGCGAAGGCGATGGGGCCGGGGCATACGGTGGTAACGATCCTGGCGGATGGCGGGGCGCGGTATGCGTCGAAGCTGTTCAATCCGCCGTTCCTGCGGGAGAAGGGACTGCCGGTGCCGGGGTGGATCGAGGGGTAGGGTATCACTTGCACGAAAGGTCATCTCGTGCCGGTCCGACGCCGTCGGACAGAAATGCGACAATGTGGCGGTTCCACGAATCAGCATCGCGGGGCCGCCGCGATGCGGCCCCGGTAGGATCGGCTCAGGCAGCCGCCAGGAGTAGCGGCGGGCCGGTCGTGCCGGGTATTTGTTCCGGATAGGAATATAATATGCCGTCCGGCACCAAGCCTTGTTCCACCGCCAAACGCGCATCGTTGAACCGCTGGAAGCCGCGCATCAGGGCCTTCTCCACCGGTCCGTCGTGGTCGATGATGAAGGATTGCAGGTCGTGCCATAACGGATGACCCACGCCGATGCCCAGATCGGCACAGATATCGACGAGCACCGCGCCAATCGCACG
>CAIYDT010000179.1 GCA_903924985.1 uncultured Acetobacteraceae bacterium | reverse complement strand
TGCTCATAGGAGCGGTCGTATGAGCGCTCCGATCAGGCAAAGGCTCCGCAACCGCCAGGGTGTATTCGCTGTCGATCATCATGGACGTAGGGGACCACAGACCGGGGGCGAAACGCTATGTGGGGGCGGGGCGACGCTTACTGACCTGCCGGCCTACCAACGGGAGAAGTGTGTCGCGATGTGGGCCAGGAGGATGGCATTAGCGCCCCAACGCGGAGCCCATCGCGGATCACGAGGATTTCAGGCCAGTCGTGGCGATGTTGCCTTGCCGAGTCAAACCGTTGCAGTTATCGTTCACCCAAGGTACTCGGAATGACCGGGTGTATGAGAAATGTCGGTTTAGGATAACATCGCCCTTACCACCGGCGAAACCGTGCCCATGTCGATATTGCGAGTTTTGCAGTAGTTAGAATTTAACCATTCAGAAAGAAGCTTTGCGCCTTTGCTTGCGTTGCATGACATACAGCATCTGGCAATGTTCTCCCGAGTGATGATCCGTGCGTCGTTAACGATATGCTCCCAAGAGGGCATAGTCTTTCGCGTCTTTCCGTTGGGTCCAAACCCCACTCCGCAATAGACACAATTTGTGTCTCTCGCAATTATCTCACGCTCTAACCAAGCGGGAATGCTCCACCGATTCATGGCTATCCTCTCATTTCTCCGCCCATGAGCGCGTAACGCTGGCTTCCACGAGGCCCAGGGTAGCCGCGTCCGGGAAGATGGCCAGCATACCCGCCACCATGGCCCGCTCCATCAGTTGCCGGGCCGCCTCGACCTGCCCCTCTTCCACCTCGAGAATAATCTCATCGTGCACCACCGCCAGCCGGCGTGCATCCAGGCTTAAATCGCTTGTGTTTTTCAATGTAGTCCCGCGACGTGGACCCTACGACCAATAACAACAGCAAATTCGCATCGACCGCGACCGCTCCTCTCATTCTTTCATTTCCGCTAATATCCGACTCTTCATTGACGTGACATCGCCATTTTTGGTAACCGTTACTACCTTATACGACCTTCTGCCAGGCACCTCGGTCCCGAGCTCGGCGAGCAATTTTTGGGCGGCATTTCGCGGTATATTCCAGGGCCGGGAAAATCCGAGCGTGATCATCCATCGCTCTGCCGCATCGTCATATTCGGCCTCCTCCAATCCAAGATTGGACAAGTGCTCATCGGCATATATATCAGTCAGATAGGCTTTCGCCGCCGCGATGGCATCTTTCACGTTCATCGTCGATTCCTTGAGTCCGGACTGGCTAAGGCATCACCTGAGGACATGAGCACGGCGCCCGCCGCATGGAATATATAGTTGGCAGTCCTCACACCTTCAACGCCCGATTATCGCCCGGCACGCAACCACCGGCCCCTACCCTACCGCCGGCAGCGAATAGAACCGTGCCGCGGTCCCATGGAACAGCGCCGCCTTCTCATCCGCCGAGCACCCAGCGGCGATGCGTTTGAAGGCGTTCCATAGGACGGGGTAGGAGCACATGCCCTTGTCCACCGGAAAGTTGCTCTCGAACATGCAACGCTCCGCCCCGAATAGCTCGATGGCCGTTTCCATGTAGGGTTTCCAGGCGGCCGCCATCTCCCCGGATCCTGGGGGCAGCGGCTGGTGGTGATAGCCGAAACCGTTCACGTTCATCGCCAGACCGCCCAGCTTGATGAAAAGGTTCGGCGCCTTGGCCAGCTCGCGCATGCTGGCGGACCATTGCGCGAAAACCTCGTCGCGCTTGCCCTCGTACGGGCCGACGCCCAGCGGCCCGCCGAAATGGTTCAGCACGATCTTATGGGTGGAGCAGACCTTCAGCATGTCCGCCAGATCGCCGAGCTGCGGGTGGTACAGCCACGCCTCGAACGTCAGGCCGTATTTCTCCAGGCGGGACACCCCGCGGCGGAACGTAGCGTCGCGATACAGGCCTTCGGGCGCGCCGGGCGGTGCGGTGGGGGCGATGCCGGGGTCGTAGGTGCCGCTGTGGCGGATCCCTTTGAACCGCCCGCCGCCGGCTTCGATGTGGGCTTCCAACACCGCGTCCGCGCCCTCCCCCAGCCGGCAATCGGCGTGGCCGACGATGCCCGGGCAGGCCCGAAACGCGCCGTGCTTGCCGGTTTCGCTCTCCGCTGCCATCGCGGCAACGAACGCGGTTTCTCCGACGGGTCGCAGGGCCTCCGGCCCATCCTTGCGGTAGGCCGAGCCGCATTGGATGAACACCGTCGACAGCACATTGTGGCCAGTCTGGACGTCGGCGACGAGGTCCTCCAGCAGATATTGGTCGGGGCGGGCGACCCAGAGGTGGTGGTGCGGGTCGATGATGGGCTGGTCGGGGTCCAGAATGTCCTCCCGCAGCTTGGCCAGCCAGTCGGGGCGCACGCGCGGGTGGTGAAACGGGCGGCGTTCGGTGGTGCTCATGGGCGGTCCCTCTGGCTATTGGACCTATCCAGCCACGCCTACGCGGCTTTGGCCAGAGCCTCCGGCACCTCGATCCCGGCCGCCGCCAGCAGCGACTCCCGCAGCAAAGCCGGGCGGAACCGGGCGGAGGCATAATCGATTCCCGCCGCCGAGCGGGCTTCCCACAGCGTGTCGTCCGCCAGCAGGGCGCAAACCGCCCCCGCGAACGCAGATGCGCCGTTCTCGATCGAGGCCACCCGATCCAGCCCCGGCAGCCCCTGCGCGCCAACCGGGGTGGTGACCAGGGGAATGCCCTCCGTCAGCGCCTCCACCACTTTCAGTTTAACCCCCGCCCCAATGCGCAATGGGACGACCGCCACGCGCGCGTCGGCGTAGTGTTGCGCCAACGCGACCTCGCTGACGGCACCGGTCACGGCGATCGAAGGTCCCGCGAGGCCACGCACCTTGGCATTGGGGTGGGAGCCGACGATCGCCAGCCGCGCCTCCGGCACGCGGGCGCGGATCAGCGGCAGCACCTCCGTTACGAACCAACAGGCGGCATCGGCATTCGGCGGATGCCCGAACCCCGCGACAAACAGGATATCCTGGCGATCCGGGGCTCGGCGTGGCCGGCCGAACCGGGTGAAGGCATAGGGCAGCACCGCCCGAATGTCCGCCGATGGCTCCAGAACCGAGGCGATGTTCGCTTCCTCGTCCGACAAATACAGCGACACATCGACCGACCGCCAAATGGCCCGTTCGCGCGCTTCCATCGGCCCCGCGTCGCGGCCGAGGCGGCGGAAGTGCAGATCGTGGCCATAGTAGATGACCCGAGCCTTGGTGTGCTGGCGGACGGCGGGCAGGACTTCACCGGCGACGTCGGGGCGGCTGAGCAGCACATAATCCAGGTCCGCGCCATTTGCGCTCATCCAGGCATCGAAGGCTTCATGCCGCGCACCGTGAAAGACCTCGATCCCCAGATCCTGCAGGGCCTCGGTGTAGCCGGGGGCGTAACACATGTCGTGCGGCCAGAACTTCACCACCAGCCCGGCGTCCAGCAGCGCATGCAGGCAGCACAATATCGCTCGGGATCCCGCATCGCGGTCCGGCTCCGGCACCTTGTGATCCATCACCAGGATCGTCTTGCGCCCGTAGGCCCTGTCGCGGGCGCGCATGACATGGGAGCCGTTGGGAAAGTGACCGCGCGCCAGGGTATCCCCCCAGCGGCGCAGGAAGGTCTTCTTGTTAATGACCTGATGCGATTTCACCCCGACCGCCGTGTCGCGCCCATGCGAGATGCCCTCGAAGTGCACGATGCGGGAGC
Source organism: uncultured Acetobacteraceae bacterium (assembly GCA_903924985.1). Taxonomy (GTDB): domain Bacteria; phylum Pseudomonadota; class Alphaproteobacteria; order Acetobacterales; family Acetobacteraceae; genus Rhodopila. The sequence continues at coordinate 20,462 of CAIYDT010000179.1, read as the reverse complement.
GGGGCTGGTAGATGGTTTTCAGACCCTGGGCGCGCAGGCGGAAGCAGAAATCGGTGTCTTCGTAATAGGCCGGAGCGTAGCCTATATCGAAACGACCTAGCCGCTCGAACACCGCGCGCGGCACCAACAAACAGGCGCCGGAGCAGTAATCCGCCTCCCGTAGGTAGTTGTAGACGGGGCGCGTCGGGTCCTCATGACGGCCGTAGTTCCAGCCTGAGCCGTCAAACCAGACGATGCACCCGGCTTCCTGCAAGCGCCCGTCGGGGTAGAGCAGCATGGAGCCGACCGCGCCGACATTGTCGCGGGTTTGGAAGGGGACCAGCATCGCGTCCAGCCAGCCGGGCAGAACCTGAGTGTCGTTGTTCAGGAACAGCAGATACTGGCCGCGAGCGGTGCGGGAGGCCGCGTTGCAGGCCCCGATGAAGCCCAGATTCACGTGGTTGCGCAGCAGCCGGATGCCCTTGACCTGAGCCAGAACGGCCATTTCGTCCGGCGGGCCGGCGTCGTCCACCACAATCACCTCAATAGGTGCCTCCGGTGGCCGAGCGGCGATTGAGGCCAGGCAACGCAGCGTGTAGCCGGTGTGACCGTGCGCCGGGATGATGACCGAGACCAGAGGCGCACCGGAACCCGGCATCTGGATTTGCTCGGCTCGCACATCGCCGACCAGTGCGGGCAAAGACGCGGTTGGTGGGTCAGCCCGCAGCCGCCGGGCGTGCAACCAGAAGCCGAACTGGGTAAAAATCTGGAAGGTGATCGTCCACCACAGCACCAGCTTCACACGCCGGCGCAACCGGGCGAGCCCGGCTGCGCCGGTGGGCGCGAACCAGGGGGAATGGGCGCCTAGGGACTGACTCACGCGGGCCTCCGTTGCGGGACGGCCCATCGTGACGAGGGAAGGTTAACAGAGGGTTAACGGCGGCGAAGAATTCCGCCGCCGCGCCGATTATTTTGCCTGGAAATTCGGTAGCCGCCGCTCGCCCATCGCCTTTGTCCCCTCACGGAAGTCGGCGGTGTTGCGGAGCCAATCCTGTTCCTCGTACTCGCGCTCCGTCGCGCGCGCGACGTCCACGGCCAGTTGGCGACGGAGGGTTTCGCGGGTGGCGACGATCGCCAGCGGGCCGGACTGGGCGATTTCGGTCGCGAGTTCGGTAGCCCTCGCTCGGATCTTGTCCTGCGGCACGCAGTAATCGGCGAGGCCGATGTCTACCGCTTCTTCGCCCGTGATGCGGCGCCCGGTGTACATCAGCAGGGACGCCTTCTGCACCCCGATCAGATGCGGCAGGGTGCAGGTCAGGCCGAAGCCGGGATGGTAGTTCATGCGGGTGAAATTGACGGACCAGCGGGATTCGGGGCAGGTCACGCGGAAATCCGCCGCCACCGCCAGGCCGACGCCGGCGCCGACCGCCGCGCCGTGCACCGCCGCCACGATGGGCTTGCCGGTGCGCCACAGGCGCTGCGCTTCCTTGTACAGGTGCCGGCCGCGCTTGGTCTGGCGCGCAACCCCGTCGGCGCCCCGGCTGCCAAAATCGGCGCCGGCGCAGAAGTGCTTGCCTTCGGAACACAGTACGATGGCGCGGATGGCGGGTGTTTTGTCCCAGAGTTCCAGGGCGTCCGCGATCTCCCCCACCATGTCGGTGTCGATGAAGTTGTTGGGGCCGCGGCGGACCTCGATGGTGCCGATGGGCCCGTCTTCGGAGACGGCGATGTGTTCGTAGGCTGGGTGCGACATGTGGGGTTCCTGTGCTGCTGACTTTCGCGGTTCCTCGCTGCGTGCCAGCTTATGGGGAGACAGCGGCGGGGGGAAGGGCGATGGCCCTGCCCCGCGAGCGCGCTATCCCATCAGCGCCTGATACACCAGCGCATTGATAAACGGCCGGTACCGCCGCCGCTGCTCCCCCGGCACCTGAGCCATGAAAACCACCGCCAGGTCCTCCTTCGGATCGGCCCACCAAAGCGTCCCATAGGCGCCGTTCCAGTAAAACTCCCCCAAACTCCCCATCAGCGTGCCCGCCCGCTCCCGCACCGCGACCGTCAGACCGAACCCATACCCGTCCGAGTTCGGATCCAGCGCGGTGATCCGGTTCTCGATCTCCGGCGTCATGCGGTTGGTCCGCATCGCCTCCACGGTCTTACGGCCCAAAACCCGGGTGTCGCCCAGAACCCCGCCGCCCAACAGCATTTGCGCGAACCGCAGGTAATCCAGCGCGGTCGACGCCAGCCCCCCGCCGCCGCATTCGAACCGCAACGCCTGGGCGCGATCCGGCACCGATTGCGCCTCATTCGTATCGGGGTCGCGCGGCAACGGACGGGCGAGGCGCCCCACCTTGCCTTGCGGCACCTGAAAACTCGTGTCCACCATACTGAGCGGGCGGAACAGACGCTGTTCCAGGAAGGCGCCCAGGGTTTGGCCGGACAGCGCCTCCACAATCAGGCCGATGACGTCGATGGACAGCCCGTAGTCCCAGACGGTCCCGGGTTGATACAGCAGCGGCGCGGCCGCCAGCCGTTCCAGGAACGCCCCGGCATCCAAACCCGCCCCCGCGGCATTGGACGAAGCGGGATACAGCGCGTGCACGGCGGTCGTGCCGCGCCCGCCGTAGGTGATGCCGGAGGTGTGGCGCATCAGGTCCTGGATCGTGATCGGCCGTTCGGCGGGCACCGTCTCGATCGGCCCGTGTCCGGCGAGGACGCGATCGTTCAGCACCGCGACGCGCCGGTTGCCGAGTTGGGGCAGAAATCGCTCGACCGGATCGGCCAGCCCGAGGCGCCCTTCCTCCCACAGCATCAGCCCCGCCACGCCGGTGACGGGCTTGGTCATGGACGCGATGGCGAACAGCGCGTCGCGCGGCATCGTGGTGCCGCGGTCGGGGCCGAGGTATCCAACGGCCTCGTGGAACACCAGGCGCCCCCGCCGAGCGACCGCGACGACCGCGCCGGGCAACTGGCCGGCTTCGACCTCGGCGTTCAGCGCGGGGATGATCCGGGCGAGCCGCGTGGAGGACATGCCGACCGCTTCCGGCTCTGCGCGCGCCAAAGGGGTGCTGGCGGTTGCGCTGGCCGCGTGGTTGTCCGCGCCGGTTTCGGTCATGTCGATCCTCCCGTTTTCCTCGGCGTTCGTTTCCGGAACGCATGGGAAGCGTGTCGGACGGCGGCGGCCGGGTCAATCCCGGGACGGGACAACGGGGTTTTTTCCGGCGACCGGTTACAACGCCGCAAACAACCGGCAGCGCCAACCGCACGAACCTCCAAAGCGGTCGCACGCCCGCCTCGCCCATATTTCCCTCCCCCGCCCCCTCGGGATAGGCTCCCGCCCAAAGGGGGAATGACCGCCATGAACTTCGATTTTTCGGATGAGCTGATCCAGCTCCGCGACGAAGCCCGCCGGTTCCTCGCCAGTCGGTGCCCGCCTTCCGTGCCGCGCCGCATCCTGGAGGGGCCGGAACCCTACGCCGCCGAACTCTGGCGCTCGGTGGCGGAGATGGGCTGGACCGGGGCGGCCATCCCCGAGGAATACGGCGGCGTGGGCCTCGGGCGGCTGGCGGTCTGCGTCATCGCCGAGGAGATCGGCCGGTCCGTGGCGCCGATCCCGTTCTCATCCTCGGTGTATCTGGCGACCGAGGCGCTGATGCTGTTCGGGTCGGAGGCGCAGAAGCAGGCCTATCTGCCCAAACTGGCGGCTGGCGAGTTGATCGGCACGTTTGCCATGGCGGAACGCCCGGGCGCGTCCGACCCTCGCAAACTCACCGCCAACATAAACGGCCGCGCGCTGACCGGAACGAAGCTGGCGGTGCCTGACGGGGACGTGGCGGATTTCGCCGTGGTGGCCGTCAACGGCGGCGCCGGCCCTTGGCTGCACATCGTGGACCTGAAAGGCCCCGGTGTGACGCGGGAGACAATCACAACCATCGACCCCACCCGCTCCCACGCGCGGATCGCCTTTATCGACGCCGCCGCCGAACCCCTGCCCGGCAGCGCCGGCCCCGACACCATCCGCACGTTGCTGGATTATGCCGCCGTGCCGATGGCGTTCGAGCAGGTGGGCGGTGCACAGGCCGCGCTCGATATGGCCAACGCCTATGCCAAGGAGCGGTTCGCCTTCGGCCGCCCCATCGGGTCCTTCCAGGGCATCAAGCACAAGCTCGCGGACATGTACATCCAGGTCGAGATGGCGCGCTCCAACGCCTACTACGGCGCCTGGGCGGTGCATACCGGCTCGGCGGAGTTGCCCATCGCGGCATCCGTCGCGCGCATCGCCGCCTGCGAGGCCGGCTGGTTCGTGACCAAGGAGAACATCCAGACCCACGGCGGCATGGGGTTCACCTGGCAGATGGACTGCCACCTGTATTACCGACGAGCGAAGCTGCTGGGTTTGGCTTTGGGCGGGGCGCGGGAGTGGAAACAACGGCTGATCGGGGAGTTGCGGGCACGCAACACCACCGATACGGCAGCGGCATAAGGGAGACGCGTCATGGACTTCGAAGACACACCGGACGAAGCCGCCTTCCGCGCCAAGGCACGCGCGTTCCTGGATGCCAATGCGGAACGGCGCAAGCCGGGCGCGGTGGAGGGCTACCGTCGCGGCCAGGACGCCCCCGGCGCCATGGAACGCGCCAAGGATTTCCAGCGCCGCAAATTCGATGCGGGGTTCGTCGGCATCCACTGGCCCACGGAATGGAACGGCCAAGGCGGCACCCAGATCCAGAACGTCATCTACAACCAGGAGGAGGCGCAGTATGACGTTCTCAGCGGCATCTTCGGGATCGGCGTTAACCTCGCGATGCCGACTATTTGCACCTGGGGCACGGCGGAGCATCGCGAACAATTCCTGAAGCCGACCATGCGGGCGGATATCGTGTGGTGCCAATTGTTCTCGGAACCGGGCGGCGGATCGGACCTCGCGGCGTTGCGCACGCGGGCCGAGAAGGACGGCGACGGCTGGGTGGTGAACGGGCAGAAGATCTGGAATTCCGGCGCGCATTACAGCGATTACGGGATATTGGTCGCACGCACCGATCCGGATGTGGCGAAGCACGCGGGGCTGTCGTTCTTCATTCTGGACATGAAAACGCCGGGCATTGAGATCCGGCCGATCCGGCAGGTATCCGGGTCCTCGCATTTCAATGAGGTGTTTTTCACCAACGTCCGCATCCCCGACTCCCGTCGCGTCGGGCCGGTGGGGGCGGGGTGGAAGGTGGCGCTGACCACGCTGATGAACGAGCGGCACGGCATGCGCGACGCCCCCGGCCCCGATTTCGCGGAATTGTTCCGGCTGGCGCAGGCCGTCGAATTGGAAAACGGCATGGCGATCGACGACAGCGCCGTGCAGGAGAAATTGGCGGAATTCTATGTCCGGTCGCAGGGGCTGAAGTTCACCAAATTCCGGGGCATGACGGCGCTGTCGCGCGGCCAGACGCCGGGGCCGGAATCGTCGATCATCAAGGTGGTGGCGGCGAACAAGCTACAGGATATTCTTTCTTACGGCCTGGACATGATCGGCATGGCGGGCCCGACGATGGGCGATTCCATGCCGGTTGCCGGCATTTTCGAGGAAGCGTTGCTGTATTCCCCGGCGCTCAGGCTGGCCGGCGGCACCGACGAAATCATGAAGAACATCATCGCGGAGCGCGTGTTGGGCCTGCCGCAGGACCCGCGCGCCGATAAAGGCATCGCCTTCCGCGACATCCCGACCGGAGCACGCAAATGAGTTCCCATCCGCTCCATAGTTTCTTCTGGCCGGAATCTATCGCGGTGTTGGGCGCGTCCCCCGACCTGCACCGCATTCGCGGGCGGTTGCTGCACCAGTTGCGGGAAAACGATTTTCCGGGCCGCATTTTGCCGATCAATCCCAGCTACCAGGATATTGGGGGGCTGAAATGCTTCCCGTCCATCGGGGCGGTTGGGGGATCGATCGATCTGGCGCTGATCGCCATCCCCGCGGCCGGCGTGGCGGCAGCGGTGGAGGAATGCGCCAAGGCTGGCGTCAAAAACACGCTGATCATCTCATCCGGCTTCGCCGAAGAGGGCGGCTCGGCCGGCGGCATGCAGGACGATCTGATCGCGGTCACACGGCAGTACGGCATTCGCGCCTGCGGGCCGAACTGCGAGGGGTATTTCAACACCATGGGCAAGGTCGCGACGACCTTCAGCCCCACGGTGGAAACGCAGGAAGATCCGAACGCCGTTTATGTCTCCGACAAACGCATCGGGGTGATCGCGCAATCCGGCGGCATCGGCTTCGCCCTGTTCAACCGCGGCAAGGCGGCCGGTCTGGCGTTCAGCTATGTGATCTCCACCGGCAACGAAGCCGATCTGGGGATGGCGGATTTCCTCGATTACATGATCGAGGACAAGCACACCCACGCCGTCATGCTGTTCTGCGAGGCCATCCGCAAAGGCCCCGAATTCGTCGCGGCGCTGGAGAAAGCCCGCCGGCTCGGCAAGCCGGTGATCGCGATCAAAGTAGGAAAATCCGACGCCGGCGGGCGGGCGACCGCATCGCACACCGCATCCCTGTCGGGGTCGTATACCGCCTATCGTGCGATCTTCGAACGCTACGGGGTGATCGAAGCGGAGGACGCCGACGAAGCCGTGGCCATCGCGGGGGTGGTGCTGACGTGCCCGCTGCCCAGGGGTCGCCGGGTGGGGATCGTGACAGTGTCGGGCGGCGGTGGCGCCTGGATGGCGGATACAATGACGCAGCACGGGTTGATCGTTCCGGGATTGTCCGTTGCGACGCAGGCGTCGTTGCGGCCTCTGATGCCGTCCTACGGCGCCTCGGGCAATCCGGTTGACGTCACCGCACAGGGGTCGAACACTGGCCCGGCGATGATGACGGTGATGGAGCACCTCGCCGACAGCGACGAAATCGACATGCTGGTGCTGGTGAGTTCGCTGGCTTCGACAACACGCGCCTCGCTGGACGCCGAGCGGATCAAGGCTACGGTGGCGCGGTGCGGCAAGCCGATGACGGCGTGGACTTATACGTTGCCCTCGGATTTCGGGCGCAAGGCGGCGGCTGGATGCGGGTTGTTCGTCCATAGCGATCTGCGGGCCTGCGGGTTGGCGTTCGGCAAGCTGGCCGGATACGCGGAGGCGATGGCGCGACCGTTACCCGAGCCGTTTGTGCCGGTGGCGGGGGCGCTGTACCCGGGGTTACCGAAGGTAGTCCCCGAGCATTTGGCCAAGCAGGTACTGGCGGCGTGGTTGCCGGAGGCGCGGGAGAAGCTTGTCACGTCCGCCGATGCCGCCGCCGATGCTGCTGCTGTTTTGGGTTTCCCGGTGGTGCTGAAGGTGCAGTCGTCCGACCTGCCGCACAAGACCGAGGCCGGGGGCGTGCGGTTGGGGTTGGGCGACCGCTCATCCGTCACCGCTGCCTACGACGCCATGCTGGCGGAGGTGGTCCGCTACAAGCCGGGGGCCGTCATCGACGGCGTGCTGGTGCAGAAAATGGCGCCCAAGGGCCACGAGCTAGTGATCGGCATGGTCAACGACCCCACCTTCGGCCCGATCATAATGGTCGGCATGGGCGGCGTCACGGTCGAGCTATTCGGCGACGTCGTGCACGGACCGGCACCCATCGACGAGGCGGAGGCGGAGCGGATGATCCGGTCGCTGAAGTCCTCGCGCTTGCTGACCGGTTTCCGTGGCGCGGCGTCGATCGATCTGGCGCCGGTGACGAAGCTGATCGCGGCGTTGTCCCGGGCGGCTCTGACGTTGCAGGATCAGGTGGAGGAGTTCGAGTTGAACCCCGTCATTCTGCATGCGGATGGGTCGGGGCTGACGGTCGCGGATGCCTTGATCACGATGAAGGGGTGATCGTGATTCCCGCTGAGATTGTCGACGAAATCGCCGATGAAGCGGTGGAGATGACGGCCTACGAGGACTTCGTCACTGAACGCGTGCGGGCTGGGGCGAAGACATTCGGGTTGTACCCGCCCACGGATGAGGCGAATTTGGCGGCTTTCGCTGTTTGGCGGAAGCAAGAAAACGGAACCGCCGATTAACGCCTATCGGCATCGATCCGCGCTCATCGGCGCTTCCGATTTCTTTGTGACGTGGAACTCCTCTGGCAGCGGGCCCGGCACGCCCCTCGGTTGCCGCCCCCACCGCACCCGCCTAACCTCCGGCCCAACAAACAGGAGACGTACCAAAATGGCAAGCACCCCAACAATCGGCCGCCGATCCACCCTGGCCCTCGGCACCGCCGCCGCGTTGACCCGCCCGGCTCGAGCCGCCAACCCGGCGGAAGTGAAAGTCGCCATGATCATGCCCCTCTCTGGCCCCTGGGCGCGCTCCGGCGTGCTGGAGCAGATGGGCGCTCGCATGGCGGTGGACGACGTCAACGCGGCGGGCGGTATCAAGTCCCTCGGCGGCGCCAAGCTGACGATGGTGGAGTTCGACGCGGGCGACTCCTCGGAGAAGGCCAAGGACGCGGCGCAGCGGATGATCGCGCAGGAGCCCGACCTCGCGGCCGGCTTCGGCGGCTGGCTGTCCAGCTTCGTACTGTCCATCACGGAAGTCACCGAACGCGCCGAGCTGCCCTGGCTGACGCAGGGCTACTCCGACCTGATCACCAGCCGGGGGTTCAAATACGTCTTCCAGTCCTCCCCCACCGCCGATGCGCAGGCCGAGGCGACGCTGCCGATCGTGATGGAACTGGCAACCAAGGCAATGGGGCGCAAACCCACCAAGGTGGCGATCGTCGGGGACAACTCGGCCTCGGTCGTCAGCTTCCTGAAGCCCATCCGCGCGCATGTGCTCAAGGATCTCGGCCTGGAACTGGTGGCGGACGAGATCTACACGCCGCCTTTGGCCGACGCGACGTCGATCGTGCAGAAGCTGCGCACCGGCAAACCGGATTTCGTCATCGTGCAATCCACCAACGTCAGCGACGACAAGCTGCTGCTGGATAAGTTCGCCGAGTTCGGGCTGAACGCCAAAAAGATGCCGCTGGTCGGCAATGGCGGCCACTGGTGCGTGCCCGAACTGATGAAGCTCACCGCGCCGGAGAACCTGGAAGGCATGATCGTCGAGGTCGCCAACTGGCCCGGCAAAACCGCCGCGGATGTGGAGAAGCGCTTCATCGCCCGCACCGGGGAGCCGTGGTTCGGGCATGACTCCATCTTCGCCTACGCGCATGTCCGCATCATGGCCGAGGCCATAAACCGAGCGGCTTCGCCCGACCGGCGCAAGGTGGCGGAGACACTGCACACGATGGACATCACCGACGGGCCTGCCCTGTTGTTTCCGGACGGGCGTTTGGCGTACGATGAGCGCGGCCGGCGCAGGGGGGCGAAGATCTGCTTCGTACAGTTCCAAAATGGCCGGCCGGTACCCGTTTATCCCGATTCCATTGCCGTATCGCAGATGGTATGGCCAAAAACATCCTGAGGAGTTGCCCGATGCCCGTGATTAAGGTCCGAGACCTCGCCTACGGCCGCCTCCGTTCCCCCGATCTGGACGCGCAGGAGGAGTTTCTGACCGCGTTCGGCATGGTGCGCGCCGAACGTACCGCCAATGCGCTGTACATGCGCGGCACCGACCCGGCGCACCACATCCATGTCACGGAAAAGGGCGACGCGGGCTTCATTGGCTTCGCCTGGGCCGTGGCGGACGAGGACGATCTGAAGAAGATCGCCAAACACCCCGGCGCCTCCGGCATCGAGCACATCGACGAACCGGGTGGCGGCAAGCGGGTGCGGGTTACCGAACCGAATGGCTACACCATCGAAATCGTGCACGGAATCGCGCCTCTCGCGGCGATTCCCGTGACGCGGCAACCCATCAACTCCGGCGTTGCGCCACTCAATCGCGCGGGTGAGGTGATCCGGTTCCGCCAGGGACCGTCGAGCGTGAAGCGCATCGGCCATGCCGTGATGGGGACCCCGAAGAATCAGGAAACCGTTAAATGGTTCCGCGACGTGTTGGGACTGGTGCGATCGGACGATATTTACGGTGGGGAGCAGTCCAACATCCTGGGCCAGTTCAGCCGAATCGATGCCGGCGACGACTACGTCGATCACCACGCGTTCTTCTGCATGCACAATGCCCGCGCCGGGCTGAACCATTTTAGCTTCGAAGTGCAGGATATCGATGATGTCTTCATGGGCCACGAGCACCTGAAGGGCACCGGCAAATACGAACACATGTGGGGCATCGGCCGGCATCTGCTCGGCTCCCAGGTGTACGACTACTGGGCCGATCCCTATATGCGCGTGCACGAGCATTGGGCCGATACCGACCGGCTGAACATCCAGAACGGCGGCAATTTGGTGTCCGCCGAGGAAGGCTTCCGCTCGCAATGGGGCGACCGCCCCCCGGAAAAGTTCGTCGGCCACGTCAGCCCATAAACCAAGGACTCGTCTATGTTCGAACTCCCCGAAGAACACCGCATGCTCCAGGAGCTTGTGGCGAAGTTCATCGACCGCGATGTCATGCCATTGGAGAAGGCGACCCTGGCGCGGGAGGCCTCCGGTCAAAAATCCGGCCTGCCGCCGGACGAAGAAGCGGTGCTGCTGGCCAAGTGTCGCGAACTGGGCCTCTGGGGATTGGACGTGCCGGAGGAGTACGGCGGGGCCAACCTGCCGTACTCCGCACTGGTGGGCGTGTACGAGGAACAAGGCCGCACCTGCGTGCCCTTCACCTTCCCGCCCGACAGCCCCAACCTGCACATGCTGATCGCGGCCGCGAGCGACGAGCAGAAGACGAAGTATCTCGACCCCTATGCCCGTGGGGAGGCGCACTCGGCCATCGCCATTTCCGAACCCGGCGCCGGCGGCGACCCGGCGGGGATGACGACGCGGGCGGTGAAGGACGGCGACGATTGGGTCATCAACGGCCGGAAAATCTGGGTCAGCCGGGTGCCGCAGGCCGATTTCGTCATCGTCATGGCTCGGACGGGGGAGGGCAAGCGCGCCGACGGCGTCACCGCCTTCATTGTCGAACGCGGCACCAAAGGCTTCATCATCGAGCGCGAAATCCCGATGGTCGGCGGGCAGCGCACCTATGAACTGGTATTCGAGGACTGCCGCATCCCGGCTTCTCAGATTTTAGGCGTGGAGGGCAAAGGCTACGCGCCGATGCAGCTCCGCCTGACCGTCCGCAGGTTGCAAATGGGCGCCTGGTGCGTCGGCATGGCTCGGCGCGCGCTGGATATGATGGTGGAGCACACCAAGCAGCGCGTGACCTTCGGGCAACGGTTGGCCGACCGGCAGGCGATCCAGTGGTGGATCGCCGACGCCGCGATTAAAATCCATGCCCTGCGGCTGATGGTTTACGATGCAGCTTTCAAGGCGGACGCGGGGAAGGACGTACGGACCGAGGCTTCCATGGTGAAGCTGTACGGCACCGAAATGGCAACGGAGATCATCGACCACGCGCAGCAGTCATTCGGGGCAATGGGCGTGGCGAAGGAGCTTCCGCTGCAGCTAATGGCGCAGAAGGTGCGCACGATGCGGGTTTACGAAGGCCCGTCCGAGGTGCACCGGATGGCGATCGCGCGACGGATTATCGGGCGGAATTGATCCCCTCGGGGTGGGGGTCGTCGGTGGCCGCGCGCCGAGTGTCTTCAGCCCTTCGCGCGCAGCTCGCCTCGGATCAGACCGTCGAGCCGCGCGGAGAGATACGGCCAAGCATGGGCTGCGACCCAGGCTTTCTGCTTGTCCTTGACGGCAATGTTGTCCGCCCGTTCGAGCAACCCAGCCAGACCATCGGCAATGTCCTCTGGTGTCGTGCCTGGCAAGGTGTGACCGACCGCCGCGATGTCCGCGAAAATCGGCAAAGGCGTCACGGCAACCGGTGTGAGCGAGCTCAGTCCCAATTTCACCGCACCGCTCGCTGACTCCTGGGTGTTCTGGTATGGGTAAACAACGATATCCGCGGCGGCGAGATGTGCGAGCGCTTCGGTTTCGCTCAGAAAGTCCGTGACAAGCGTCACAGCGTCCGTAATTCCCAGCCGGCCGATTTCTTCCTGACAAGCAAGTGCTTCGGCTTCCGAAGCTGGGACTGGATAAAGTGAATTTAACAACAAAAGATGGATTTTTGGTGCCTTTGCCCGCAGCAACGCAGCGGCACCAATGAGCTCGCGCACGCCCTTGTGTGGCAGAAGAAAGCCGAAGCTGGCGATGACCGTCTTGCTCTCGAGGCCCAGCGACCGCCGATTGGCCGCACGATCTCCGTCGAACGGTTCCGGCACCCCATGCGGGAAGAGCGTAACATTATCGATCAGGCCGATTGCCTTGAGCCGGTTCAGGTCATGCACGGAATGCACGAGCAGCCGGCACACGTGCGCGAGAGTCTCGCGGATATCGGCGAGACGGATCGCAACATCCGGCTTAATGACATCCATCGTGGAGTGCAACGTGATGAACACCAGCGTGCCGCACGCGTGCAGCCGCTCGATAAGCCGCTGCAAAGCCGCCAGATCGAAGAACCCGAAGTTAAACTGGATTATGACCGCATCGAGATTCGCGGCACGGATCTCCTGATACAACTCATCGAGCGGATCGTCCCAGCCCTCGGTCCAGCAACGGCGCACGAAAGCCTCATCGGGCTGAAGAGGCTCAGCCACGCGGGCGGCGAAAACGTGCATCCGATCGGACTCGATGGCACTGACGAGCGACTGCGCATAAGTGGCGATGCCGCATCGACAGTTCCAGGTCGATACCAAGCCGATCACGGGCAGGCGAAGTCCCTCCGTGGAAGATGCGCCGCGGACTTGTGCAACCGCAGAACGTGTACGCTCTGCCACGCGATCCCATGTGTAATGTGACAGAACGCGCGCACGCCCGACTTCGGATTTCTGGGCGCGTTCCTGAGCCGTCGCTCCGAATACCTCCCGCAGAACCCGGGTCAGCGATTCCGGATCCGGTTCGACCCAGACGGAGTCGAATACGCCCAAATGCGTTTCGGCATAAGCAAAACTGTAATCGCACAGCCAGGCCGTCTCGGTAGTGCAGAAGTCGCTCTGCCCACCATATGCTGTCGTGATGACGGGCTTTCCAAAAGCCATTGCTTCGGCCAGCGGTAAGCCGAAGCCCTCACCTCGCGACGGGCACACGAGCGCATCCGCGTTCTGGTAAAGCTCGCGCATGGCGTCTTGGCTCAAATCCTCGTTTATTAACGTGACCAGAGCGCTACCCGGGTATCTCGCTCGAAACTCCGCGAGCTTGGCATCGATCGTGTTATGGATATTCGGAAATGTCTTGATAAGGAGTTCGACCTTGTCGATTTGAGTGAACGCCGCGCCCCATGCCGCGAGTAAGACATCAACGCCTTTGCGTGGAAAGCCGGATGAGACGTGCAAAAATTGAAAAGGCGCCCCGCTCTCGTGAGAAGTGGTATGAGAGGCCGATAGCGAGGCGCGGCCCGTGAATATGTGGTCAACGCCATTGCCAGTAACACAAATAGGAGCGTTCACGCCGTTGTCCCGCAGCACCTTGGCGACATAAGAGCTCGTCACCGTAATAAGATCGAGCGAAGCATTGAATTCACACACCCAGTCCATGGGAAACCCGCTTTCCTCCCACGCGTAGTTGGTAAGCACGCGGCAAGCACCCCGCATGTCCGCGACATGTGGGGGATACTGATTGCGCAGGCACACATCGGGGGACGCTCCTGCGCGACCTCGTTCCACCATCGCGGCCACATCTGGGTTTGCCTTCAGGAACCCCTCATCTGGAACAAACAAACCTGGGCCGTCGCGCGACGTGAGCGCGACCACTTCGTTTGCTCGGCCCAGTGCGCGTGCCAGTTCGCGGTTCACGATCGCAAGGCTATAGGAGCTATCGAAAGGGCCTTCGATCGACCAGTGCCTAAGCCGGGCCTGGGCCGCGCGCTCTGCCTTGTCGAACGTGACATCAAAACCCAGTTGACGCAGATATTGCTCGAACGCCCCGGTCAGCACGGACCGTTCGAAGCGGTCGAGCGACGCCCGCTGTCCTTCGATCACCCCGCGCCGCAAACAAGGTTCGTGCAAGATCATCGTGGCGGCGGCTGCGATATTTTCCGGCGTCGCATCGTCCAGAACAAGCCCTCCCGAACCAAGCGTCGCGGCGACGCCACCGACCCCATATGCCAGAACCGGCAAATCGAACGCCATGGCCTCCACCAGCGGCATACCAAAACCTTCGTGCTGCGACGCCGAAACATAGAGGTCCGCCATGCGGTACAGTGCATAAATATCCTCGTCTTCGCGGTGACCCAGCATGTGCACTTCCGCGGCGGAGCCGAGACGATCGATAGCTTGCAGAACCCTCTGTTCGTATTCCTCCGAGGTCACCGAACCGACAAGTAAAAGGCGCACGGGGACATCCGATATCGCGCCCAGGTGTTCCATCATGCGCACAAGGTCGAGCTGGTTCTTATGTTCACAGACCCGCCCAACAAACAACACATTACGCGCCCCGGCGATTTCGGCCGCCATGTTCTTATTCCACGCATGCGTGCGGATCCGCTTGAGATCCACGAGCAACCCGATATTCGCCACCGATGGGTAGCCTATCTGTGTCAGCTCTTCGCCATTGAAGGCCGAATCCGCGATCGCCCCCAGAAACGTTCCCGCCTGTGCCCAACGAGCGAGCTGTTGACGCCCGGTTTCGGCAAGGTATTTCAGCCTGCTGCCGTCGGGGAAAAAATCTGCCGGCGTGATGTTGTGGTAAACCATGACGCGAGGCAACCGGAGATTCGTGATCCACGAATCCTCCTCCGATCCAAGTCCATAGTGTACAAGCAGCAGGTCTTCGGGATTATCCTCATGCCTGGTGAACGGCAGGAGATAATCCGACAGACGGGGATCTATATTCACGCAATAAATATTGGAAGTATATCCGGAGTCTCGCAGAACCTTCTGAATAAAGAACATCCCGTTGGTGATTCCGTCACCATAAGCCGACGAGTTGCTAAACTGATGAATTGCCCGAGGCCGCATACTTCCTCCTCCTTCCGCTAAACGGTGCATCATGGGCCGGATGATCAGGAACGGTGCGCGATGATGGCGTAGTCCTGGGGACCGAATAAAACACGGTTTAGCAACTGAGCGTCTTCTGTCGGCTCATGAAGCAATCCCTGCGTAAAGGGATGCAGTCTGAGAATTTCAACATCGGCGAACCCACGATGCTCGACAATGAATTGCAGCGGCTCTGGCATCAGGGGATTGCGGTGTGTTGGATCGTTATAGAACGTCGAGGCTCCAATCCGCATGGTTTCAGGGTTGGGAGTCTCCAGGATCAAAATTCCCCCGGGGATCAAGACCCGGAACGCTTCATCGAAGAAGGCGACCACGGTTTCGAACGGCAGGTGTTCCACGACATGAAACGCTGTCACGGCACTGCGGCTGTTATCTTCCAGGCTACGAAGATGGGTGATCAGGTCGGCATGACGCGCATCCAGGCCAAGCGCAACGCTACGTTCCACCATGTTTGTATTGATATCGATGCCGTACGCGGCAACCCCCCGGTTTCGCAGCAACTCCAGCCATTCCCCGCGGCCACAACCGATATCAACGGCCGGCTTGCCTGGCTGCCCGACGCCCGCCGCAGCCAACCGATCGGCGTAAGGACTCAGGCGCTGGATGATGTCTTCGCGACTGCCACGGAAGACATCTTCCAAGGCCGCGTAAAGCGAGTCGAGGCTCGGGGTTGGCACTGCCGCAGCGGCGGCTCCCTGGGACTCGCCCGCGACGGGAGAAGCCAATCGTGCCAGTTGCCGTTGTTGAGACATCACCTCCTGCTTGATCATGGCCACTTGTTGCGTAAGGGGTATGGTTTGCGTTGTACGTCCCGCGGCTGGCCCGATGAGAGCCGCCAGGGACTTTTCGGCGGCCAATAGGCGGACCTGAATCAGGTCCGTGGCCTGCTCAAGCTGCACCACATGCGATTGCGCATATTCCGCGGCGAAATAGCCCGATATGGCGCACCGCAGTACTGTCGGCAGATGCAAAATACCCCATAGAAAATTCGACAGAGTGCGCCGGGTCGACCGGCGGGATTTTAATTCCGATGCCATATCTATATCCCCGGTCGCAGCTGTGGTCGGCGTTCCGGCACTGGGCGGTGAAACTGCTTCCCTTGTTGGTACTCTTCGCGCCAACGGCGCCGTGGAGCGTGAAAGTCTCGCGAGTTCCAATAAAGCACGGCGTTCCAGTATGGCGAAATCGATCTTGTCGTTATTTTTAATGAACAACCGGCTCCTCCAATCCGCTTCGACAATGGGAACTCGGGCTGTTCACGATATGATATCCCACAGAATACCGAAAAGAAGACCGACGCACTGATGCGTCTCGCCTAAGAAGTCTCTGGCACCGAAGCCAAATTCCGCGGCTGGCTGTATGGTCATATTGAATCACGCCCATAGCCAGCATCTACTCCTCGCGCAAGGACTTGTGCCATGCCTCTAGAAGCGGGGACATTAGATAGCTCAGGACGGTGCGATCGCCGAATGGGGCGATTACCTCAGCCGGCATGCCCGCGCGGATGCGTTCGCGCAGTTCTTCGGGGATATCCAGCTTTTTCACTAAAACCACACCAAGATAGTACGGCTGATGCGTCGCCTCATCGGTCAGCCGGTCAGACGAAATCGATGATATTTCGCCAAGAATCACCGGTGTGGTACGTGTATGGAACTCAGGAAAGCGAACCTCGGTCTGCGACGCCCTATGGACCCGATCGATATCGGTTGGTACAAAATGGGCATTGACGACGAGTTCTTCATCATCGGGCACAATCTGCATTAGCGGCTCGCCTCCCCGGATTACCTGACCGACGCTGTGCACCGTGAGCCCCAGCACGTGTCCCGACACTGGCGCGCGAATATCAATCCGATGCATAATATCGGTGGTCACGGACATTCTTTCGGTCAGATCTCCGATCTTCTGACGAACCTCAAGAATGGACGCCGCCGTTTCCTCCTGGAACTTGTGGCGCAACGCCTCAATGTTGAGGTTGGCTTCGGAAATCGCAATCTTTGCCTTCCCCTGCTCGGCCATTGAGCGTCCAATGATGCCCTCCAGGCGCGTTCGGTCACGCTCCTTCTCCAGTACCTGCGTCAGTTGTATGAGATGGCGGTCCAGAAGGTCATGATATCCAACCAATTCCCGTTCGATCAATTGAACTTCGCGCCGGGTCGCCATTTCTTCGACATTGAGGCCTTGGATCTCGCTCTTGAGACCCTCGATGCGTGATTCTAAAACGCTGACCTGCCCTTGCAAAGACCGCCGCCGGTCCACGAACGCCGCCCGCTGGTCAGCGATAGCGTGCGCCACGATCGGATCGTTCATCCTGCGGAGGATTGCCGGGGGAAGCTCGATATCCGGCTTCTGATCACGCTCGGCGGTCAGCCGCGCCTCCTGCATCTGCGCGGCGACTAGTTGGTTCTGCGCCGTCATCAGGGCGGCCTTCGCCTGTATATCGCTCAATCGTAATATGACATCACCCTGGCTCACACCTTGATTTTCCCGCACCAGGATCTCGCCAACGATGCCGCCCTCCAGATGCTGCACCGTTTTGCTGTTGGTTGCGATCGCGACGAAGGCCGGGGCCACCACCGCGCTGCTGACCTTGGCCAGCACCGTCCAGGCGCCGCCGACGCCAAATGCCAGAAAGATCACGAGATAACCCAGCCGGGCCGGATGGTGCCAGTTGCTGGCTTTCTTCGGAGCGTAGGCAACTGTCACGCTCATCGGTTGCCTCCAGGAGCGATATGCGCGACCACCCGCGAAGTTGCGCCGGCCGCCGTGTCGTCACCGCTGAGCGGTGCCACGGCCTGGCCTGGAGTGGGCACCGCGTGTAAAGCCGCGAGCTTGCCGAGGATCTTGTCGCGAGAACCGTAGTCCTGGACTGTCCCCGCGACCATTACCAGGATTTTGCTAGCAGTGGCCAGGATGTTGATCTTATGCGTGATCAGCACGACGGTGGTCCCGCGCTCCTTTAAAGCCCGGATCGCCCCGGTCAACGCTTCCTCGCCGGCGGCATCCAGGTTGGAGTTGGGTTCGTCCAGCACCACCAGGCTCGGATTGCCATAGAGTGCGCGGGCCAGCGCCACCCGCTGCCGCTGACCACCTGATAGCGCCTGGCCGCCTTCACCGATCTGCGTGTTGTAACCATCCGCCAAGTGCTGGATCACCTCATGGCAGCCAGCAAGCATGGAGGCCGCAACGATTTCCTTGGGATCGGCGCCGTCCCGGAACCGGCTGATGTTCTCCGACACCGTGCCCGAAAACAGCTCAACATCCTGCGGCAGATAGCCAATATACTGACCGAGTTCCTGCGAATCCCACTGCGATAAGTCGTAGCCGTCCAACCGAAGAGCGCCGCTGGCGATAGGCCAGATACCGACCAGGACGCGGGCCAGCGTGGTCTTGCCCGCGCCGCTCGGCCCAACGATGCAAAGCGTCTCTCCGGCCTCCAGCGCGAAGGTCATACCACTCAGGATCGGTCTATTCTGCCCAGGTGCCCCAGCGTACACGTTTTCGACACTTATCTTTCCCTCGGGCCGCGGCAGCGACATACGCGACGCCGCGACGCCAGCCAGCTCGAATAGCTCCCTCACGCGCCGGTAGGCACCTCGCGCCGCCACGAAGCCTTTCCAGTTGCCGACCGCCAGTTCCATTGGCTGCAGGGCCCGGCCAATAATAATCGAACCGGCAATGATCCCGCCCGGCGAAATTTCTCGTTGGATAACGAGGAAGGCGCCAGTCCCCAGGATGATGATTTGCAGGAACATGCGGAAGAACTTCGTGCAGGCGATCAGCGTGCCGGCGCGATCGCTGGCTCGCGCCTGCCATCCAATTTGACGTAAGTGTATGCCAGACCAAATCGAACGGAGAGCGCCAAGCATCCCCATCGCCTGCAGCACTTCGATATTGCGAAACGTCGTGGCGGCATGCTGCCCGGCGGCAATGCCCGCGTTCGTAGCTTCCGTGAGATCGCGTCTCGTCAGAATCTCATTTACCAGTGTCAGGCTCAAGATGACCAGGCTACCGACGACCGCGATCCAGCCGTACCAAGGGTGCAACAAAAACGCCAAAAAGACGAACGCAGGAAACCACGGCGCGTCGCAGAACGAAAGCAACCCGGAACCCGTCAGAAACTCACGCAACGTGTCCACGTCGCGCAAAGCCTGGCTGAGGCCTCCCCCCTGTTTACGCAGCATGCCACGATGAATCGCGTCGAACACCGGCTCCGCGATTTTATCATCGAACATGATGCCGGCGCGAACCAACACACGAGTCCGCAGCATTTCCAAAAGGCCGGCAACGACCAGCAGAACGCCCGAGATGACCGTGATCGCGACCAAGGTCCCGATACTGCGGCTGCTCAAAACCCGATCATAGACCTGCAACATGTAAAGTGGGCTGACTAACATCAGCAGGTTGATAAACAGGCTGAAGAACACGACGCTGCGTACCGTGGGCTGGGCCGCGCGCAAGCCCGTTCTCAGAGGCTGCAGAGAGGCGGTAATGGCCGCGGCCGTGAGGCGGTTCGCTCTCATCGAAGGTTACCCAAGGGCTTGTTCCACATCTCAATGTCCTTGTGACGCACGTTTTGCAGCCTGCCGGTGATGAGAGGCTAGCCGTCTTGCTCCTGCAAGCCAAATCCCTAACATTTTCGAATCACATAGATGCACACCTTATTAGCCCCGCGAGTTTATCAGTCACGCGGGTGTACCTGTCAACGCTTCTGATTGCCGGCGTTACACGGCTAAGTGAGCATGCGCCAACTCGGCCGGTAGGCCAACGAGGCTGATGGAGAACCCATCCGGGAAGTCGTAGGTCACGGACCGGACCTGGCTCAGTTGCGTAGCCATGGCATACGCGTCGTAGAAGATGGCGCCGTTGCTGGTGAGCAGCACAACCGGTTGAACCTCGACGGCCTGGAACAGCAACACACTGGCCATCACCGCGGACAGGTCAAGCGCCGGTGCGGCAGAGGTGCCCGAACTGGGCACCGCGGGGGCCGAAGCGGTCGTGGCCGTTTCGGCGGATGACGCGTGCGTATCTTGCGCGTTTCCCGCTTCGATGTGGCTGCCGGTATGGATGACCTCGGAGAAAACGGCCGGCGGCGAGGAAGAGAACGCATTAGCGCCAGTCACGCCCACGGCTTGCAAAAACGCTTGGTCTGCCTGCGGAATGCTGGACACCGCGGACAGCGGTACATGTGGCACACTAACGGTCAGATCGACCGCCGTCGCGGAAGGCGGGGTCAAGGTTGTCGGTGCATCGAACAGCGGCTGGGCATGCGAGTCCGGCGTAATCAGGCTGGCCGATGGCGGCGGCGCATCGCGCGCGGCTACGACGAGCGACGGCGCCGCATCCACTGCCGTCGTGCCGGCAAGGGGCAGATACGCGGACGCGGTGGGTGTCATGCTGCTTCCGCTGGCCGGCAAGTGCTGGTGCGGCTGATCCAGCAGAAGGGCGTCGGTCGGTGGCCCCAATGGCTGATCGGTCGAGTCAGACACATGGGCCG
>CAIYDT010000178.1 GCA_903924985.1 uncultured Acetobacteraceae bacterium | reverse complement strand
GTCCAGCCAGCCCTTGCCGAGCGCGTAGCGGATGACGTCGACGCGGCTCTTGAAGCCCAATTTTTCCGTCGCCCGTGCTTTATAGCTCTCCACCGTCTTGACCCCGATCGCCAGTTCGCGGGCGATCACCTTGTTGCTATGGCCCATGGCAGTCATGCGCAGCACGTCTTCCTCGCGCTCGCTCAGGTCCGCCGTCTTCGCCGACGCATTGTCGTGGGCACGCCGCATCGTGGTGTCGACGATCTGACCGGCGATCGCGGGATCGAGATACACGCCTCCATCGGCGACGGTGCGGATCGCCCGCACCAACGCGTCCGCTGCCGAGCGTTTGAGTACATACCCGCCCATGCCCAACTCCAGCAATTGCCGGAGGTAGGCGGCTTCCTCATGCACGGTCAGGGCGATGATCTTGCAGGACGCCCCGCTGTCGCGCAGCCGGCGGGCGACGGTAACGCCGTTCAGGCCGGGCATCGACATGTCGAGCACGAGGACATCGGGGTGCAATTCGATGGCCATCCGCATGGCCTCCAGCCCGTCGGAGGCCGATCCGACGATAACGAGGTCCGGATCCACGGCGAGCAAGGCCTGGATGCCGGCCAGGACGACGGGATGGTCGTCCGCGAGCATGACACGAAGTGGATTTGTCGTCCTCATGCTACTCTCCCACCGGAACACGAATGAGCAACGCGGTGCCCTGGCCGACCGCGGTCTCGATCTCCAGAGTTCCCCCCACCAACGCCAGCCTTTCCCGCATGCTCAGAAGGCCGGAACCGCCGCCGTACTTCCTCGGCACCGCGGACTCGTCCCAGGCGAACCCTTTTCCATCATCCTCTATGATCAGACGCACCTCGTTCTCCGTCGCCTCCAGAGAGATACCAACGCACGTTGCATCCGCATGTTTGATGGTGTTGGCCAAGCCTTCCTGAACGACACGGTACAACGCGGTCTCTTTCGCCGAATCCAGGCGGCGATCGCCCAACGTGATGTGCAGGTCGAACGTCAAGCCCGAATGGGTGGCAATGGTTTCAACAAGGGTTTGTATGGCGGTTTGAAGACCGAGGTCGTCCAGAGCCACGGGCCGGAGTTCCCAGGCGATCCGGCCGATTTCGTGGCTCACCGCCGTCGCGACGCTTTGCAGCCCTTGCGCCTTTTCGCGAACGGCACCGGCGTTGTCCGCGTTACGATATATATCGTCGAGACCGAAATGCAGCGTGACGACATGCTGCCCGAGCCCATCGTGCAGATCCCGGGCGATGCGGCTTCGGTGGGCCTCCTGCCGCTCAACGGTATCGCGCAGCACGTCTTCGAGTTCTGCCTCGGCTACCAAACGCTGGTGGATTTCGACGGCGAGTTCGTCTGTCCGGATCGCCAACGCAATCTCCTCGCGGCGGGCGCGACGGTTGACCAGGAGGGCCAGAAGCACGAGGCCGACGTCCGCGGTGGCAAACAATCCGGAATCGCGCAGCAGGGTCCGGCGCCAGGGCTGAAGGATTTCAGCCGTCCTGAGCGCATGGGCGCTAAAAATCGGATAGCCGGCCAGCTTGTGGTAGGCCAAAATGATCGGTACACCTTCGACAGCGGAGACGAGGTGCAGTATGCCGCGATCATGCGCGCGGGTCGCGTTGAGCAGTTCTTCGCTGACGCGGGTTTGAAGAATACCGCCCGGTGGCTTCGGAGAGCGTGCCAGCAGCATGCCATCGCCGTCGAACACCGCCGTAATTCCGGCCGGTGCCGCCGCTTGCCAAATCTGTTCGAAGGACGATGGAAGCGCGGACACGACGACGATGCCATCGAAGCCGCCGTCCGGCACCGTCCGCCGCCGGGCGATCGCGATCACCTCTGAAGTGGGGTGCAGCCGGGAGCGCAGGCGGGGGCCAATCCACGTCCCCTCATGCCCGGCCTTTAATGCGGTGAAATAAGGTCGGTCGGCAAAATTCGGCAGCCGGAGATCCGGGGGGAAACTGCTCGCGCGCGCGTTGCCATCACGATCGATCACGAACACGCCATGGATCTGGGGATAGTCCCGCACCAGGCCCGCGAGATAGTCGTGCACGCCGCCTGACGTTTCAATTTCCCGCCAACTCAGACCGCGGACACGCTCGTCCGCCACTTGGGCGACGAGTTGGGCGGTTTCGAAATTGTTATGCGCGTGTTGCTCAAAGATACTCGTGGTGCTTTCCACGTCACGCTCTGCCTGGGCAAGGATCGTGGCTCGATCGTCGAGAGTTTTTGCAATGAACAGCGCGATCGGAAGCAGCAGGCACGCGGCCACGAGGGCCTGGCCGGCGCGCCGGGGTTGCCAATTGCCGGCGCTGGGGGCTGGCTC
>CAIYDT010000177.1 GCA_903924985.1 uncultured Acetobacteraceae bacterium | reverse complement strand
CTTCAGCCTGTACGCAACCGAGCAGAACGGCTCCTTTTACTTCGCGCTGTCCGGCAACGTGGCGATCGGCGCGAATACAACCTTCTGGTTCAATACCGATCAGAATACCGCCACCGGGTATCAGATTTTTGATTATGCCGGCGGCGCGGAGTACAATCTAACGATCGCGGCCGACGGCACGGCCTCCCTCTACACCGGAGGCGCGGGCCAGACCCTCGTACTCGCCAACATCCCGATCGCCTATTCGCCCAACAAGCAGGCGGTCGAGTTCGCCGTCCCGGCAGCCGCGCTCGGCAGCCCAACAGCCATCGATACGCTTTACTGGGTGAACGGCGCCGTTTACGGTCCGTCCGCTTATACTAATGCACCCTACGTGGCGTTCGCGAACACCAGCGTGGAGCCCACCACCACCGCGACCCGCATCGCCATCGTCTACTCGGCCACGACCGCAGCCAATTATTTCTCCCAGACGGCATATACCGACCTGGTCCTGGCGGCGGAGGACCAGGCAATGCAGGCGGGCGTCCCGTACGACCTGATCTCTGAATCCGACCTGACCAATCTTTCCAAGCTCGTTAACTACTCCGCGATCGTGTTCCCGTCGTTCACCGACGTACAGGCGAGTCAGGTCACCGCCATCACCGATACCTTGTTGGAGGCGTCCAAGCAGTATGGCGTGGGTCTGATCACCTCCGGTGATTTCATGACCAACGATCAGACCGGGGCCGCGCTCCCTGGCAACCCGTACGCCGCGATGAATACTCTGTTCGATGCGTTTCGCGTCACCGGAGGCAACTCGGCGAACGTCACCATCAACTCCAGCGACGCGACCCAAACCGTGTTCAAGGAGGTCGCACCCGGCGCACTGATCCAAAGCTACACCGGCGTCGCATGGACGGCGTACCAAAGTGTCAGCGGCACCGGTCAGACCATTGCGACTGAAACCGTTAATGGTCAGACCTACACCGCGGCGTTGGCAACGACAACCGGCGGCAAGAACGTACTCTTCTCCTCCAACGGAGTCATGGCCGACAGCAACCTGCTCGGCGAAGCAATCGACTATGTGGCCCAACCCGCCGGGCTGACGGTCAAGCTCGACATGAGCCGGTTCAAAGGCATCTTCGCCGTACGCATGGATATGGACCAGTCGCAGTTCGTGTCCGACGTATCCCCGGCGGGTGCAACAGGTATTTACGACCAGTTGATCCCGATCCTCCAGCAGTGGTACCAACAGTACGACTTCACCGGCTCCTACTATTTCAATATTGGCGACAACCCCACGGCCGCCGATCCGACAACCACCAACTGGTCGGCCACCCTGCCATACATGCAGGCGATTGAAGCCTTGGGGGGTGAAATCGGCACCCATTCGTACAGCCATCTGATCAACCCGCCGACCACGATCTTCACCGCCGCGACAACAACCGACACGCCAGCCGGCTCTATTCAGATCACGCTGGCCAACGTGCCGTCGTTCTACGGCGTGACGGTCGGCATGGTCGTCTCGGGCCTCAACATCGGCCCCACCGTGCTGTTGCCCGGGGTCGCCGGTGAGGCCGGTTTCACCACGAACACCTTCGTCACAGCGGTATCCGGCAACACCGTTACCATACAGTACATGCCCGGCGGGTACGGCACGTCCAACATCGGCGTACTCGGCGATGTACCGGTCGGTACGATCTTGGACTTCTCGCTGCCCCCGGAAAACACCAACTTCCTGGAGACCGGGACCGGCACGACCCTGTCCGGCGATCTCAACCCCTTCACCTACGCTTACGAATTCGGCCAGTCCGCGGCGCTCCTTTCGTCAAAACTCGGAGTGCCGATCTACGGCGCCGCGGTCCCGGGAGCGAGCGAAACCGTCGCGACGGCCGCCAACATCCTTCCCTACTTTCCATCGGTTGCCGCGACCGCGACGAGCCCGGGGTACACCGGCTACGTGACCGGCGGCTGGACCGGCATCGGGTCGGGTTATCCCAGCGCGATTGGGTTGGACCCGTCGCAGCCCGGTTCGGTCTACATCGCGCCGAATATGACCTTCGACTTCTCAGAGATCCTATACGAAGGCAAGACGCCCGCGCAGGCCGAGGCGGACTGGTTGGCACAGTTTGCCACGAACGCGGCCAATTCCGCCGGCACGCCGATCGACGTGTTGCCCATTCACGATTATGGCGTCACGGCATGGGAGACGCCCGGCTCGACTGTGACGTCGCCCTTCACGACGCAAATGTTCTCGGATATTATCTCTTATGCTTACAGTCAGGGCTATGAATTCCTAACCCTTGAGGAAATTGCCCAGCGCACCGCGGATTTCGCGGCATCAGGCGTCACGACGGCCGTCTCCGGCAACGTCGTCACCGCGACGGTCACTGCGCCGCAGGCTGGCCAATTCGGCCTCACCATCGCCAATCAGGGCACCAACGTCATCCAGAACGTGGCCAACTATTACGCCTACGACAGCACCGACGTGTTCCTCTCGGACACCAACACCACCTACGCCGTCACCGTGGGCGCGACCGCCGACGTGGTGACCCATATCGACCTCCTGCCGATGCGCGCTGAGCTGGTTTCGGTGTCGGGCGACGGGCTGTATAATCTCAACTTCTCCGCGCTTGGCTCGGGCACCGTCGAGATCGCCGTGGGCGCCGTCGGAAGCGCGACGCCAACTGTCACGGGCGCGACCATCGCCAGCTACGTCGGAAACGTGCTCGATCTGACACTGGCCTCATCCGGCCTAAACACCGTCACCGTCCAGTTTCTAAATCCTCCCCCGGTTGAAGCGGTCAGTACGGTTGCGTTCTCCGCCGACAGCGGGGCCAGCGCCACCGACTTCGTGACCAACGTCGCCAGCCAGACGATTACGGGCACAATCAACGCGGCTCTGGCCGCGGGAGACACGGTGAAGGTGTCGCTGGACAATGGTGTCACCTGGCAGACCGCGACGGCCGCCGTCGGCGCGACGACGTTCTCGCTGGCCGGCGTCACGCTGACCGGTAGCGGCACGCTGATCGCCGAGGTCGTCAAATCCCCGGGCACACCAAGCCAGGCCTTCTCGCATGCCTATGTCCTCGACCAGGTGTCCCCGATCGAGACGGTCGCCGTGGTCGCCATGACCGATGACAGCGGCGTGGCCGGCGACTTCATCACCAACAATGGCGCGGCCGGGCGCGTTGTCTCGGGCACGTTGTCCAGCGTGCTCAACACGAACGAGACCTTGAAAGTCAGTTTCAACGGCGGCACATCCTGGACGGCGGCCTCGGTGACCGGCACCACCTGGAGCGTAACCGACACCACGAGCCATACCACGAACTGGACGATCGAGGCGGAGGTCATGGACCTCGCCGGCAACATCGGTCCTCTGGCCACCCAGGCCGTGACCTATGACGTGACGCCGCCGGCAGCGCCGTCGACACCGGACCTGACGGCCGCCAGCGACAGCGGCATATCCAACACCGACAACATCACCAATGTAGTGACGCCGATCTTCGTGGGCACGGCGGTAGCGGGCATCACGGTCACGCTTTACGACGACACGAACGCAATCGGGACCGGCGTGGCGGCGGCCAACGGAAGCTGGTCGATCACCGTGGCGACGGCGCTGGCGAATGGCGTACACGCGGTCGACGCCGTCGCCACGGATGTCGCCGGTAACGTCGGCCCGGCCTCCGGAACATTGTCG
>CAIYDT010000176.1 GCA_903924985.1 uncultured Acetobacteraceae bacterium | reverse complement strand
GTACAGCACGAGCGGCGACGCAAGAATGCCGGCGTCTTCGAGTTCGATGCACATGAATTCTTTGTAGGCGGATTCCAGCAGGCCAGGGCCGAAGGCGCGATGGATGTTCATGGCCAGGCCTATGACTTGGCGCGTGCGAGGGTCGTCGGTCATTTTGGTATGCTCCTGCGATGGTTTGTCAGGAGACTGGTTTACGCTTGGAGGGTTAATATTCGGTTAACGAGTGGTCGTATGGTCCGTTATTTCTCGCAGAGGTCGCCGAGAAAAATAAAGCCGCAGAGGGCACTGAGTCCCGTTATCGATCCCATGCCATCAGCCACGCCGCATATCTATTTTGAAAACAGCCGGTGCAACCGCGCTCAGCGGTCTCCGCGGTTTTGTCTTTCTCGGTGTCCTCTGCGAGACATTCTTACTTTACCGCGTACAGCACGAGCGGCGACGCAAGACGGCCAGGACACGGGGGCGCGCCCCCATGCCCTGGCCAGAAAAGCCGTTAGGTCGAGTAGTCGGAGAACGAAGCCCCCGCGAAACGCGCCCGGTAGTCGGTGCGCACGTTGACCAGCGCGACCCGGCCCTTGTCGACTTCCGCCTGCGCCCGTTCCAGGGCCGGCGTGATGTCTTCCGGCTTGGTCACGTACTGGCCGTAACCGCCCAGCGCCTCGCACATCAGGTCGTACCGCATGTAACCGAGGTCGCGGCCCGGTTTTTCCCGCTTCGGATCGCCGGTCCAGCCGCCGTTCAGGCTGATGACGATCAACAGCGGGATTTTGTGCCGGATGGCGGTGTCCATCTCCATGGCGTTCAAGCCCATGGAGCCGTCGCCGTGCACCACGATCACCTGCTTATCCGGGCAGGCGACTTTCGCCCCCACGCCGAACGGCAGGCCCACGCCCATCGTCCCGAACGGGCCGGAGTTCAAACGATGCGCCGGGCTGAACGTCGGCATCGTCTGGCGGCCGAAATTCAGGGTTTCCTGCCCATCAACGCACAGGATGGCATCGCGCTTGGCGAAGTCGCGCACCGCTTCGAGCATGCGGACGGGGTGGATGTCCCCGTCTTCCGCCGGACGGTTGGCACCGGCCGCGCTGCGTTTGGCCATTTCGCCGTCGTGCAGCTTCTTGCGCCACGGAGCGAACCGTTCCGGCTTCAGCTTGCCTTTGATGCCGGCCAGCAACTGCTCCAGCACCGCCTTGCAATCCCCGACGATGGGGATGTCGACATAGCGCGCCGCCGTCGCGATTTCGGCCGAGTCGATATCGATTCGAGCGATCGTCGCGTTAGGCCCAAAGCGCGGCGGGGAGGCATGCCCGATGATGTAGTTCATGCGGGTGCCCAACACCACGATCAGGTCGGCGTCGCGGAAGGCGGAAGACCGCATCGCGAGATACGAATACTCGTGATCGTCCGGCACCACGCCACGGCCTTGCGGAGTCGTATAGAACGGCACGCCCGAGGTTTCGACGAACTGTTGCATCTCGCCCCACGCGCGCGACCAGATCACGCCCGAGCCGGACACGATCAGCGGGCGTTCGGCTTTCTGCAACGCGGCCACCAACGCGTCGACCTGACGCGGATCGCCGAGCGGGCGGGAGTCCACCAGCGGACGGCCGGCATAGGACCAGTCGACCAGATTCTCATCGATCTTTTGGTACAGCATGTCACCGGGGCAATCGATGTAGACGGGGCCGGGCTTGCCGGTCATCGCCTTTTGCAGCGCGAAGTTGATCTGCTGCGGGATGCGCTTGAGGTTGATCAGCCGGTCCACATACTTGCAGCAGCCGCGCATGATCTCGACCTGGTCGATTTCCTGGAACACCTGCCGGCCGAACTGGCTCAACGGGCTCGATCCGCCGAAGGCCACGACGGGGCAGCAATCGACCAGCGCGTTGGCCATGCCCGTCACCAGGTTGGTCACGCCGGGGCCCGACGCGGCCATGCAGACCGAGGGGACCTGTTTCAGACGGCTATAGGCCTGGCAGGCGAAAGCCGCCGCCTGCTCATGCCGCACGTCGATCATGCGAATGCCTTCCTGGATGCAGGTAGCTTCCGCCAATAGCATCGGTCCGCCCATGATGTAGAAGAGATCCTTGATCCCTTCCCGCGCGAGGCATTTCGCGATGATCTCCGAACCGGTTAGTTCCGCCATGTGTTTCGTCTCCTTGGTGAATGTCGTTAGCCAATGACCCCGCCAGCCCGCAGGCCGCCGATGTCGGTCGCAGCGAGGCCCAGCCAGCTGGCCAGCACGTCGTCGTTGTTGGCCCCGAGCAACGGAGCGGGGGTCACGGCCGGCGGCTTGCCGCCATGCCGCACCGGCCAGGATACCATTTTGAATTTCCCGACCTTCGGGTGATCGATCACCGGCATGATGCCGCGCATTTCGAACGTCGGATCCGAACTGAGTTCCATCGTATCGAGCACGGCCCCCGCCGGAATACCGGCAGCACCGATGATTTCCATCGCCTCTTTCTTCTCGTGCTGGCGGGTCCATGCGGCGATCATGCCGTTGACCTCATCGGCATGTTCGACGCGCGCGGCTGGAGTGTCGTAGCGCGGGTCGCCATCCAGATCCTTCCGCCCGATCACCCCCAGCAGCCGGCGCCAATGTTCCGGATTGGCGCGACTGGTGAAGATGTAGACGTAATCGTTCAACCCGCCGCCCTTGCAGGGATAGGTGCCCATTGGCGGCGTGGTGGCGGAAACCGAGCTGTCGCCGGCGCGCTGGGCCGGCAGGCCGGTGCGGTACTGGGCGGCGAAGGCGATGCGGATGTAGTGCAGCATGGCGTCCTGCATCGCGACCTGCAGGTGATCCCCCTGCCCCGTGCCCTTGCGCCGGTAGAGCGCGCCCAGGATGGACACCGCCAGCAGCATCCCCGTGCCGGTATCGCCCAACGACGGGCCGGGCTTCAGCGGGCGGCCGTCCTTCTCCCCGGTGATGGACATGGTGCCGCCGCAGGCCTGCGCGATCATGTCGAAGGCGAGGTTCTTTTCGTACGGGCTGCCCTCGCCGAAACCCTTCACCTGGCAATAAATGATGCCGGGGTTGATCGCCTTGATGACGTCGTAGCCCAGGCCCAGCCGCTCGATCGCGCCGGGGGCGAAATTCTCGGTCATCACATCGGCTTTCGCCGCGAGGTCCTTCACCAGTTGCAGGCCCTTGGGGTCCTTCAGATTGACCGTGATGGATTTCTTGTTGGCGTTGAACAGCAGGAAATACGGGTCGTCGATACCGGGCTTGCCACCGAGCGCGCGGCCGGGATCGCCGCCGCCGGGGTTCTCGACCTTGACGACTTCCGCTCCCAACCAAGCCAGGGCTTCGGTGCAGGAGGGACCGGCCTCGAACTGGGTGAAATCCAGAATCCGCACGCCGGCGAGGCAATTCTGGCCTCCGGTGACGATGTCCATGCGCGTTTCCCTCTATGTCAGGCCCGCCGCTGTGACGGTTCAGGGTGTTCGACGGGGACGCTAGCGCCATTGGACGGGGAGCGGTAGCCCCACGGCAGGAGAGCTATCTTCGCCGGGACGGTTGACACCGTGGTGCCTCTGCCTGCCCTTTCGCACGCATGATCGACAAGCTGGAAATGATGCTGGCCTTGGCGCGGGAGCAGCACTTCGGGCGCGCGGCCGAGGCGTGCGGGGTGACCCAGCCCACGCTGTCGGCCGGGTTGAAACAATTGGAGGAAAGCCTGGGCGTGCTGCTGGTCCGCCGCCGCTCCCGCTTCATCGGCTTCACGCCGGAGGGCGTGCGGGTGCTCGATTGGGCTCGGCGTATCGTCAGCGACACACGGGCCATGCGGCAGGAAATCCAGGCGCTTAAGCGGGGGCTGGCCGGGCATTTGCGCATCGCGGCGATTCCTACCGCGCTGCCGATCGTGGCGGCGCTGACCACGCCGCTGCACACTGCCCATCCGGAAGTCGTGTTCACCATCCTGTCCCGTACATCCATCGAAGTCCTGAGCCTGCTGGACAATCTGGAGGTCGATGCCGGCCTCACCTATGTCGACAACGAACCCCTCGGCCGTGTCCGCTCGGTGCCCCTGTATTTCGAGCATTACCGGCTGCTGATCGCGGCCGATCACCCGTTGGGGTCCCGCGACAGCGTGAGCTGGGCGGAGGTCGGCGGCATCCCGCTGTGCCTGCTGACCCCCGACATGCAGAACCGCCGCATCATCGACCGGCGGCTGGCGGCTGGCGGAGGCAGGGGTGGAACCGGCGCCGACGCTGCAATCGAATTCGATGGTGGTCCTGTTCTCCCACGTGCGGACCGGGCAATGGGCGAGCGTGATGCCGGCGGTGCTGGCGGAGACGATGGGGCTGCGGGATCCGATTCGGGCGATCCCGATCCTGGACCCCGAACCGGCGCCGACGGTGGGGCTGGTGTATCCGCGACGGGAGCCGATGACGCCGCTGACGGCGGCGCTGGTGGGGGAGGCTTTGCGGCTGGGGAAGGATTGGATGGGGTAAGCCCCCCCGCCGTCATGGCGGGGGATTTTTTATACGATAAATTAACGGTAATCCGTACAGCCCAAAATCCCCTTGACCCATTCCCCTCTCCCCCGCTAAAGCCCCGCCCGGGCCACACCCCCCCACCGGGGTGCTTCTCTTCTGAAAGGGAGAGCAAACATGAGCATCACGCCGACACCCGACCTCCGTCCGAACAACCCCAATTTCTCCTCCGGCCCCTGCGCCAAGCGCCCGGGGTTCACCCTGGAAGGGCTCTCCGGCGCCTTCCTCGGTCGCAGCCATCGCGCCGCCGAACCCAAAGCCCGCCTCAACGAAGTCATCGTCCGGTCGAAAGCCATCCTCGGCATGCCCGACGGTTGGCGCCTCGGGATCGTTCCCGGTTCCGACACCGGCGCCGTTGAAATTTCCCTGTGGTCCATGCTGGGCGCCCGCCCCGTCGATATCCTGACCTTCGAGAGCTTCGGCGAAGGCTGGGCCACCGATATCGTCAAACACCTGAAACTGCCCGACGCGCGCGTGCTGTCCGCGCCCTATGGCGAATTGCCCGACCTGACCAAAGTGAACCCCGCGCATGACGTGGTCTTCCCCTGGAACGGCACCACCTCCGGCGTGCGGCTGACCGGCGCCGATTGGATCGCCGACGACCGGCAGGGCCTGACGATCTGCGACGCCACGTCCGCGGCGTTCGCCATGGAACTCCCCTGGTCCAAACTCGATGTCGTCACCTGGTCGTGGCAGAAAGTGCTGGGCGGCGAAGCCGCGCACGGCATGCTGGCGCTCTCACCCCGCGCCGTGGCCCGGCTTGAATCCTACACCCCACCCTGGCCGCTGCCGAAACTGTTCCGCCTGACGTCCAAAGGCAAGATCAATGAGGGCGTCTTCAAAGGCGAAACCATCAACACCCCCTCCATGCTCTGCGTGGAAGACGCGGTGGATGGCCTGCGCTGGGCGGAACAAATCGGCGGCCTGCCGGCCCTGATCGCCCGTTCCGAAGCCAACCTGAAAGCCGTCGCCGATTGGGCTGCGCAATCCAACTGGGCGGATTTCCTGGCAAAAGACCCGGCCACCCGCTCCTGCACCTCGATCTGCCTGAAAATCACCGCCCCCTGGTTCACCGCGCTATCGGCGGAAAACCAGGCCAAAGCGGCAAAACAGATCGCCGGAAACCTGGAAAAGAAAGGCGTGGCCTACGACATTGGCGCCTACCGCGACGCGCCGCCGGGCCTACGCATCTGGGGTGGCGCCACCGTGGAAACCGCCGACATCGAAGCACTTCTGCCGTGGCTCGACTGGGCGCATGCCGCCGTCGCCGCGACCTTCCAATAAAGGGACCCGACCCATGCCCAAAGTCCTGATCAGCGACAAGCTGTCGCCCGCCGCCGTCGAAATCTTCCGCCAGCGCGGGATCGAAACCGACTTCAAGCCCGGCCTTTCCCCCGCCGATCTGCGCGCCATCATCGGGCAATACGACGGCCTTGCCGTTCGTTCCGCCACCAAGGTCACGCGGGAGCTGCTCGACGCCGCGCCCAACCTGAAAGTCGTAGGCCGAGCCGGGATCGGCGTGGACAACGTGGATGTGAAATCGGCCACGGCGCGCGGCGTGGTGGTGATGAACACCCCGCACGGCAACACCATCACCACCGCCGAACACGCCATCGCCATGATGTTCGCACTCGCTCGGCAAATCCCCGAGGCCTCCGCCTCCACCCGCGCCGGCAAGTGGGAGAAAAACCGTTTCATGGGCGTCGAGCTGACCGGCAAGACGCTGGGTCTGATCGGCTGCGGCAACATCGGCTCCATCGTGGCCGATCGCGCGGTGGCGCTGAAGATGAAGGTCGTCGCCTACGACCCGTACTTGTCGGAAAAGAAAGCCCTCGACCTTGGCGTGGAGAAATCCGACCTCGACACGCTGCTGGCTCGCGCCGACTTCATCACCGTGCACACGCCGCTGACCGATGCGACCCGTAACATTCTCTCCCGCGAGGCCATCGCCAAAACCAAAAAAGGCGTGCGCATCATCAACTGCGCCCGCGGCGGTCTGGTGGACGAAGCGGCCCTGGCCGACGCCCTGAAATCCGGTCACGTCGCCGGCGCGGCGCTAGATGTGTTCGAAACCGAACCCGCCATCGACTCGCCTTTGTTCGCCCTGGACAACGTCGTTTGCACCCCGCACCTCGGCGCCGCGACGGCCGAGGCGCAGGAAAACGTGGCACTGCAGGTCGCCGAACAAATGAGCGATTTCCTGCTCACGGGCGCCGTCTCCAACGCCATCAACATGGCCTCGGTTACCGCCGAGGAAGCCCCGCGCCTCAAGCCCTACCTCGAACTCTGCCGTCTGCTCGGCGCCTTCGCCGGCCAGTTGACCCAGGCGCAGGAGGGCGTGATCCGCCGCGTCTCGGTCGAATACGAGGGCCAGGTCGCATCCCTGAACACGCGTCCCCTGACGGCCGCCGCCCTCGCCGGCCTGATGCAGCCGATGATGGAGGGGGTGAACATGGTCAACGCCTCCGTCGCCGCGCGCGATCACGGAATCGACGTTGCGGAAACCGCGCATGACCGCCCGAGCGAATATCTGACGCTGGTGCGGATAACGATCCAGACGGACACACTGAGCCGCTCTGTCGCCGGCACGCTGTTCGCCGGCTCCCGCCCGCGCATCGTGGAGATCAAGGGCATCAAGGTGGAGGCCGATTTCGCCCCGCACATGCTGTATGTGACCAATCAGGACAGACCCGGCTTCATCGGCCGCTTCGGCGCGACACTGGCCGGTGCCGGCATCAACATCGCGACCTTCCACCTCGGCCGTTCCGAGCAAGGGGGCGACGCGATCTGCCTGGTGTCGGTGGACGAACCGGTGCCGGAAGCCGTGTTGGAAATGGTTCGGACCCTGCCGCTTGTGGTGCAGGCGACACCGCTGGCGTTCTGAACGGACCTCGACGTCCTCGAGGGCTGGCCCCTATATATCGTGTGCATACTCACCCGAGGACGACGATGCCGGCCATTGCGGCCCCATCCTGGCGGTGCCTTACGATTTTTCTCATGGCCTTACTGGCGTCGCCGGTTGGGGGCGGTGCCATGTCGCCCGCCGCCGCCCAACCGACAAAGGCCAACAAGCCCATCCTCGCGCCGCCCCCTTCGCAGTGGGATCGCCAAATGTTGTCCGGCCGAGCGCTGCTGGGCCAAACAATCACGGATTTCACCGCGATCACCGGCGGCATCACCTTCGGCATGGGACCTGGGGAGGTCAATGCGCACATGCCCTCCCCCGCGAAAGGCGTGAGTTGGGTCGCGATGCCGCAAGCGACGGAATTTCAGGACGATATCCGCTATTTCTGGGTAAGGTTCGAAGACGCCCGGGATTTGCAGATGGGCGCCACCGCCTGCGTCGGGGACGAAAGCTACATCGTGTTCTTGTTCCGGCCGAGCGGGCTGTTTCGCATTTCCTATCGGCTGATGCCGAGCGCCGCATGCCCGCGACCGGCCGATGCCACGGCTGAAATTTTTGGGCGCTATGTCGCGATCACGACGGACATCGCGTTGAGCGTGCATTACAAAGCGGGCCCGATGGAGGTCGTCGATGTGACCGACTCCACCGCCGGCTATCTGTTGGCAACACGGTGGCAACCCCGTGCGGAGTAGCATGATCGCCCGCCCGCTCCTCGCGCTGTTCGCGGCGCTGCTTATGGCCTCGGCCGCGCTGGCCGCGCCAGTGACGTTTTCCAACGACGAATCGGTGCCGGCGGTGGTGACGGACACTACCAAGCCGCGCCAGTGCGTTATTGCCTACCTGGTGACGGATGCCGGGAGCAACGACATGTTCGTGTCCCGCCAGCAGGTGGCGCCGGCACAGGATGAAACCGCCACCCGTGGCCGCTATGCGTGCCCAACCCAAGTTCCCGCGCGTGTCGCGACACGCGCGTTGGAGCCCTGCCTGGCCCGAGCGGCCGATTTGAAGCTCTGCGTATTCGGCGACATGGCGCGCGGGTTCGAAAACCGGCCCGATGCACGCCAAACGGCCGAGAATACGTCGCGCTGCGCCTCCGACCTCGCGAGTTACATCGGCATCGCCTGCTGGAACACAGGCGACCGGGATGTCTGCAACGTCGCCTGCGGCAACACCGAGCAGGAGGCGCGCGATCTGGCGCGAGGCCGGTGCGAGGTGAAGCAACAAAAGCGTTGCGAAATCACCGGCGCGGTGGCGATTCTGCCGCCGCAATAACCGCGGGGACAAGCGCGCGCAGCGCATTTGCGATCATGATGGAATGGGCGATCTGCGCTGACTCGTTCAGGTGATCGGCAGTGTCGAAGAAGTCTCGGCGGGGATAGCGGCTATGGTTCGGCGGATCCAGAAAAGCGGCACCGTGGGACTCGAACAAGCTCCTGATCGCCGCCAGGGTTTCCGGCGGAATGGGGGAGTCATCGAAGCCTGTCGGTAGCCCGCCGATCACGCGGATCCGATGATCCCCCGCCCAATGCAGGAAATCCCCGACCTGCTGACTCGCAACCTTGGTCCGTACCTGTTCGGCGCTGACATGCTCGGGGTTAACGGTCGCCAGCATGCTTTGGCTGGCCGCCGCCAGTGTCGCGGTGTGGCCGATGCGATCGCCCCAGATGTTGGTGGAACCGTTCGCCTCGGCACGTGGATCGTGGAAGCTTCCGGCGACCAGAGCGGTTTCGATAACGCTCATGACACCAGCCCGCGGGTCGAAGGCGAATAACGCGGCGACCCAGCGTTGCGGGGGCAAACTTGCCAGGGTGGACCAATCGTGGCGGGCCATGATCGCGGCGTCGGGACCCAGGCGGCTGGATGCGGGTGCAACGCTGTATTGCGCTTCCTCCAGCGGCAAATAGACGATGTCGCCGGGGTGCAGCAGCGGCTGCCAGCGGGTGAACAGATAGTCCAACCCGATGCCCACGGCCACGCCGGCGTTGACGCAGGGCAGCCCAAGGATCGGTTCGATTACCTCGCAGCGGTGCGAATAGGGGCCGTTGGAACCCGCCAGGATGACCAGCTTGCGCCCTGAAATCGCCGCCCCCCGGGCCAGCTTGGCGTCCAGTTGCGCCCTTGGCAGGCCGAGCGATAGCGGGCGGTCGAGGACGAAGCCAAACGCCGCCCCATACAGCAGAAGGGACGCGGCACAGGACAGCAGCAAGCTGCGCATCAGAACTGGAAATACAGAAAGGGCGCGACATGCGGGGCGAAGCTCAGCGCCCGGACGGTGAAGGCGAAGCTGGCGGCAATCGCCCAGCCCCTGGCACGGTCGGACAAGGCCTGCGCGTGCGGAAAGGCCAGGACGATAGTCCAACCGAGCAACAGGCAGGCCGCGACTTCGGGCAGGCTTAAAGTGCGGGCATCGCCGAGGAAGCGCAGAAGCGGCACCGGCGTCGCGATGGCGTTCAGCACGGGGAAGGCGCCGACAATCATGGCGGGAACAGCGAGGCCGTTCAGACCCAGCAACCCCCGCATCATCGCCCAGGCCGCCGGCATGCCATCCGCTCGGAAGGGCACCCAGGCGAGGCAGACGAGCAACAGGGTCAGCGCCTGCGCCAGTTTCGGGGGCAGCGGCGGGCCGATGCGCCGGTAAAGCCGGTGCCCCACCAGCATTGCCCCGTGCAGCCCGCCCCACAGCACGAAACGCCACGCCGCCCCGTGCCACAGACCGGCCAGCAGCATCGTCGCCATCAGGTTCAACGCCTGCCCGCTCCTGTTACCACCCAGGGGGATGTAGACATGATCTCTCAGAAACAGCCCCAGCGTGATGTGCCAGCGGCGCCAGAACGCGGCGATGTCGCGGGCCTGGTAGGGGCTGTCGAAATTCAGCGGAAAGCGCACCCCGATCATGCGCGCCAGACCCGTCGCCATGTCAGAGTAGGCGGAGAAGTCGAAGTAGATCTGTAGCGCGTAGGACAATGTAGCTGGCCAGGCCTCCAACAGGGTCAGCGTTTCGCCGCGCGCGGCGGCATCGAAGCCAGTATCGGCAAAACCCCCGAACAGGTCCGCCAGCACGAGCTTCTTGGCGAGGCCCAACAGGAACAGGGTCAGGCCGGCGCTGAGGCTTTCGCTGCTTGGTTTGGTTCGGGTAAGAACCGATAATTGCGGGATAATGTCGCGCGGCCGCACCAAAGGACCGGCGATCAAATGCGGGAAGAATGCGACGAAGGCGGCGTAGTGGAGAAGGGACGGCGGCGCTTGTGTCGGCCCCGCAAGCGCTAACGTTGAAGGCTTACGTTGAGCGCACAGGCTTCTGTCCCCGTCATCCTCGAGGATGGCGGGGGTGGGACGCAGCCCGCGTTCCCGCGACCAAAAATTGGCGGACGTGGGAGCGCCCTCCCCACAATCCACCAGGAACATGATCTGCTGGAACGTGAAGAAGCTGATCGCCAGCGGCAGCGCGATGCCCAGCGGCCGTGCGTCCGGCACGGCGATCCCCAGCAGGAAGTCCGCGTATTTGAACCACCCCAGCACCGCCAGGTTGCCCGCCACCCCGGCAATCAGCCAACCCCGTCCGGCGGACCGATGGATGCGCGAACCGACCGCGTGGTTCATCAAAATGGAAGCCACCAGAAGCGGCACATGGGCGACATTCCACCAGCCGTAGAACACCAGGCTGGCCGCGATCAGCCAGTGCAACGCCCAGCGCCCCGACAGGAAGAACCCGGTCAGGCACAATGGGAGAAAACCCAGGATGAAAATTGGCGCGTGGAACAGCATGGCGGCGCGCATTGTGCCGGCCAAACGTTAACCAAAGGTAAACGCCAGCAAAAAAACCCGGAAGCTTGCCACAATCGCCATCCCGGGCTTACCGTCAGGCATAATCCTGCTGGGCAAGATCCCGCTGGGCAAAACAAACAGGAGCGTCCAATGGCTGAACAGCTGATCTCCGCCGACAACCATATCGACATGACCTACTGCCCGGCCGACCTGTGGTCGGCGGCGGCTCCGGCCAGGTGGAAGGCCACCGCGCCGCGCACCGAACAGCGCGACGACGGCCTGCACTGGATCGTCGATGGCGACGACAAGGGTATGTGGAATGGGGTCGGCCCCGGCTTCACCAAATACCAAAAGGGTTCGTTCACCCACGTCGATGAGATGAAGGACGCGGGGTTCGAGTGGAACTATTTCCCCGGCGCCAATCCCCGCCCCACCACGCCGGATCTGCGGGTCGCCGACCTCGACCGCGACGGGGTGAAGGCCGAGATCGTCTACGGCTGCCTGATGATCAACCACATGATCGCCGACAAGGCGATGCGCGGCTGGGCCGACGGCGTCTACAACGACTGGGTGGCGGATTTCGCCAAACGGGCCGACCCGAACCGGGTGTTCCCCCTGGCCATCGTGCCCAACCACGACCCGAAGGAAGCGGCGGCCGAGGTGCGGCGTTGCGCCAAGATGGGCCTGCGTGGCGGCGACATGGCGTTCAAGCACTCGGTCGTGCCGCTGTGGCACCACGACTGGTACGTGCTGTGGGAAGCGGCGGCGGAGTGCCACTTCCCGATTTCCTTCCATTCCACCGGATCGCAGTCGCCGCGCGCGCCGAACAATCCCGAAATGGAGAAGGAATACTTCACCCAATGGCGCCTCGTGCGCTCGGCGTTGTTCCAGACCGATACGATGGAGGTGCTGGTGTCGCTGCTGGCGTCCGGCGCCTGCGAGAAATACCCGGATTTCAAGTTCGTGCTGGGCGAGTCCGGCGTGACCTGGCTGCCCTATATCTTCGACCGGCTGGACACCGAATATCACGACCGCGCCCGCAGCCTGGGCTTCAGCATGAAACCGAGCGACTATTTCCGCCGACAGGGGTTCGTGACCTACCAGCAGGACCAGTTCCTGGAGCCGATTATTCCCCTGATTGGGGAGGATAACATCATGTGGGGATCGGACTATCCGCACCCGGACTGCCTGTGGCCCGACTCCCATGCGGTGATCGGCCGCAATCTGGCGGCGATTTCGCCGTCGGTCCGTGCCAAGATCGTGCACGACAACGCCGCCAGGCTTTACAATATCCAGTGAAAGACAGGCCCATGACCATTCCGCTGCTGGACCACGAATTGGCGCAGGACGAACTCGACTGGATGCGCGACGTCTACGCCGCGTTCGACGCCGCGCGCGCGTCCCACGACGATCCGCGCGAGGCGCTGAGGGCGGTGCTCGGGAGGCCGGAATTCGGGTTGGAGACCCCGATGGACCTGACCGGCAATGGCATATGGCGCGGCGGGCGTAACAGGCATGGGCGGAACGTGGCGGGCGTGTTCCTGCCTCGGGTCGAACTGCACCGGCATCCGTTCAGCCGAACCGACCAGTTCGCGATGTATGTGCGCGGGGAGGCCGATGCGTTTTCGGTCAGCGACGCGGGCGAACCGGTGCTGACCCCGGTGACCGGCGGCGGGCATTTCCACAACGC
Organism: uncultured Acetobacteraceae bacterium; assembly: GCA_903924985.1. Classification (GTDB taxonomy): domain Bacteria; phylum Pseudomonadota; class Alphaproteobacteria; order Acetobacterales; family Acetobacteraceae; genus Rhodopila. Next base: position 22,282 of record CAIYDT010000176.1, on the reverse strand, counting down.
CCCCGGCGCGCCGCACGCGTTCCTGCCGAAGGTGGGCAAGCCGGTGCCAGAGGACTGGGAGATCGCGTTTATCGCCATCACGCCGCGCAATTTGCAGGAGGACACGGTGGCGGTGACGGACGAGACCAAGGTGTTGTATCAACGGATCACCGGGGCCGTGGCCCCGGTGGGGGTGTAGACAACCGGCGAGAGCCCGCACACCAAATCGGGCTAGAATCCGCCACACGGCTGTCAGCAGGTAGCCGCGCCGGTGCGGCCATTTTGTCGATATTCATGCAGACTGCCTGCGATGGCGCCAACCTGGAAAGGTCAGAACTGAGATGCCTGGACTTGACCTGGGCTGTCCTGACCGAAAACGTTACACATACATGCGGCGCCGACATTTGGAGGGCCTTTGCATTGAAGGCCGTCCAGATCATAATCTTTCCCTTGTGTGTAGCAATAAAACCTGACGCGCTTCCCACACTGCCAACCGATCGCCTTGGCCTGCGTTGCTATTCCAAAATATTCACTATCGTGGCATCCTGATGAATCGCGTTCCCAGGCATGAATATCACCGACGTTCCGTTGGCAGGCTTCGGTGGGAGGATAAATCCCACTTACCACACCATTGTTTATCGCCTGGTTGAGGCGGTCCCGATCAATTTTGTTTCTATCAGTTAGATTTCCGATAGCGCAATATTTGATATGCTCACAAACATCATTCGGAGCATGGCATAGCGCGGACGCTGGACCAATCGCCTTTATACTAATCATAAACATCGAAATGAGCAATAGAATCGATCGCATTGTATCCACCTTCTCTTGGCCTCCGTAGATCGTGATATGGAGGAAGGCCTTATGGTTTGTCAACGAGACAGAAGACGATTTGGGAATGATCCGGTCGAAAGGCACGCTGATCGCCGCCGGCGACACGTATGGCAAACGCAACTTTGTCCCGAAAGGCGTCGCACGCCTTGGTGGCACAACGCAGCCGACGCTCGCGAGGACGCCGCACGGGGGGACCGACCGCATCACAATCGGTTGACTTGCCGCCTGGCGCTGGCCCTCGGGTGGTCGGCGGACGGACCATGCACCTCTACGACGCCGCGGATGCCGAGCGACAGTCCGTTATCGCCCGCCAGCCCACGAAACAGGGTGTTCCCCCCCCGCCCAATTGCTGATAGCTGACGCCACGCCATGACCGACGATACCCCAACCAACCTGGCCCTCCTGCCGGCCGGCCTGCGCGACCTGCTTCCCCCCGATGCCGAGACCGAGGCATCGGCGGTAGAATCGCTCATGGATGTCTTCGCCAGCCACGGCTACCAGCGGGTCAAACCGCCGCTGCTGGAGTTCGAGGACTCCCTCCTGGCCGGCTTCGGCTCCGCTGTGGCGGACCAGACCTTCCGCATCATGGATCCCGACAGCCAGCGGATGATGGGGCTGCGCGCCGACACCACGCCGCAGGTCGCCCGCATCGCCGCCACGCGCCTGGCCAAAGCGCCCCGCCCGCTGCGGCTTTCGTACGCTGGGCAATGCCTGCGGGTGCGCGGCAGCCAACTCGCCCCCGACCGGCAGATCGCCCAGGCTGGCATCGAGCTGATCGGCCAGGACAGCCCGGAGGCCGACGCGGAAATCGTGCTGGTGGCGGCCGAGGCCCTCGCCGCCGTAGGCCTGACGCGGGTCAGCTTCGACCTGACGCTGCCGATGCTTACGCCGACGTTGATGGACGAGGCAGGCATCGTAGGTGCCGAACGCGCCGCCTTGGCCCGCGCGCTGGACCGCAAGGATGCCGCCGCTGTGGCCGATCATGGCGGGGCGCTGGCGCCGGTATTGACCGAACTTCTTCTTGCCGCCGGCCCGGCCGACCGAGCCTTGGCCGCGCTGACAGCCGCGCGGTTGCCCAACGGCGCCGGCGCACTGGCCGCTCGTCTGACCGCCGTCGTTGCCGCCATCCGTGCCCGAACGCCGGCACTGCGCCTGACCATCGACCCCGTGGAGTTCCGCGGCTTCCGCTACGAAACCGGCGTCTCCGTCACCATCTACGCCCCCGGCAAGCACGAAGAACTTGGCCGCGGCGGGCGTTACGGCGGCGGGGAAGCCGAACCCGGCACCGGCCTGACCCTGTTCGCCGACGCGGTGCTGCGCGCCGCCCCCAAATGGGAAGCCCGTCCGCGCGTTTATGTCCCGCACGCCGCTCGGCTGGACGACGCCGCCGCGATCCGCGCGCAAGGCTTTGCCACGGTTGCCGCCCTGGCTTCCGCACCCGACGAAAAAGCCGAGGCACGCCGCCTCGGCTGCACCCATATCCTGGTCGGCGCTTCCGCCGTTCCACTCCTCACCGAGGTCTAAAGCCAATGGCCAAGGTCGCCGTGATCGGCGCCCAATGGGGCGACGAGGGCAAGGGGAAGGTCGTCGATTGGCTCGCGAGCCGCGCCGATGTGGTCGTGCGTTACCAGGGCGGGCATAATGCCGGGCATACGCTGGTGGTCGGTAACGAGACCTACAAGCTGTCGCTGCTGCCCTCGGGCCTGGTGCGCGGCAAGCTGGGCGTCATCGGCAACGGCGTGGTCATCGACCCCGAGGCGCTGCTGGCGGAAATCGCCCGCGTCCAGGCGCAGGGGCTGACGGTCACGCCGGAAACCCTCCGCATAGCGGACAACGCCGTTCTGATTCTGCCGATGCATGGCGCTTTGGATCGTGCTCGGGAAGACGCCCGCGGCGACCGCAAGATCGGCACCACCGGCCGCGGCATCGGCCCGGCCTATGAGGACAAAGTCGCCCGCCGCGCCATTCGCGTCTGCGATCTGGCGGAGCCGGAGACGCTGGACGCCAAACTGGACGAGCTGCTGCGCCACCACAACACGCTGCTGGCCAGCCTCGGGGTGCCCGTTTTCGACAAGCAGACCGTCCTGGCGCGCTTGCTGGAACTGGCCCCGCAGGTCCTGCAATACGCCGAACCGGTGTGGGAGCGGCTGGACACCCTGCGCAAGGGGGGAAAACGCATCCTGTTCGAGGGCGCGCAGGCGGTGATGCTCGACGTCGATCACGGCACCTACCCCTATGTGACGTCGTCCAACACGGTGGCGGCGACGGCGGCCTCGGGCGCCGGGGTTGGGCCGCACGTGGTCGGGTTCGTGCTCGGGATCGCCAAGGCTTACACGACCCGGGTCGGGTCGGGGCCGTTTCCGTCCGAGTTGAGCGACGACATCGGCAAGCTGCTGGGCGAGCGGGGCCACGAGTTCGGCACCGTCACCGGCCGCCCGCGCCGCTGCGGCTGGTTCGACGCCGCCATGGTGCGTCAGGCGGTGAAGGTCGCGGGCATCCAAGGGCTGGTGCTGACCAAGCTGGACGTGCTGGACGGGCTGCCGGAACTGAAAATCTGCACCGGCTACCGGATCGATGGGAAGGTCCTGCACCATTTACCGGCCGCCCCCGGGGCTCAGGCCGCCGCCGAACCGGTCTACGAGACCATGGAGGGCTGGTCCGGGTCGTCCCGCGGCGCTCGGTCATGGGCCGATCTGCCGGCGCAGGCGATCAAGTACGTGCGCCGGATCGAGGAACTGGTGGAGGCGCCGGTGACGCTGGTGTCCACCAGTCCGGAACGGGACGACACGATTATGGTTCGGGATCCGTTCGAGGATTGAGAGGCTCACTGGCTGTTGGGACCCGCACGCTCGCTTTTACCAGCCGGCCGCGGGAAGGACTGAGCGACCAAAAAATCCCCCCGCCGTTAACCCTTCGTTAACCTTTCCCCCTCACAATCCTCCGCGTCACCCCAGCGCGGTCCCGATGCAAACCCCAACCAACCACCCCCCGATAGCCGGACGCTACACCGTAGACCCCGCCCACCCTCTCCCCGGCGCGGGCGGCGGCCAGCCCGCCTTCGCCGCCACCGACCTCCGCACCGGCCGCCGCGACCTCATGGCCGTCAGCGTCAGCCGAGCGGAACCGGTGCGCGCTAACGTGCTGCGGGACCTGAACGACCCGGTGGAGAACCTGCTCAACCCGCTCGCCTCCGGTTCCGCGCCTGGCCCCAACAACGCCCCCGGCTACTACGTCATTTGCCCGGCGCCGCCCGGACCCGTCCTCGGCATCGCCACGAAACCCTGGTCCGAAACAGCGCTGATCGCCCATGTCCTCCGTCCGGCAGCCCACGTCCTGCGCCAGCTCGAGGCTCGGCGTCTGACACATCGCGCCATCCGCCCGGACAACATTTTTCTCCCTGCCCCCGGTCAGCCTATCACAATCGGCTGCGCCTGGGCCGCGCCACCGGCATTCCATCAGCCCCCTGCGTATGAGCCGTTCTACAGCCTGATGTGCCACCCGGCCGCGCGTGGCGACGGTTCGGTCGCCGACGATATCTATGCCCTCGGCTGCCTGCTGATCGCGCTGGCGACGGGAACGACCCCGCTCGCCGGCCTGGACGCGGCGACCGTGCTGCGGCGAAAGCTGGAGCTTGGCAGCTTCGGTGCCGTGGCCGGGGACCTGCGCCTGCCCACCATGATCGCCGATCTGGCGCGCGGCATGTTGGCCGAGGATCCGGATCACCGACCCACCCCCGCCATGTTGCTGGACCCCGCCACCGCACGCGGACGGCGCGTCGCGGCACGCCCGCCGCGACGCGCGCCGCGCCCGCTGGCGGTGGGGGGAACGACGGCGTGGGACGCGCGCACGCTGGCACACGCGATCGGTAAAGAACCCGAAAGCGGCGTGAGAGCCATTCGGGACGGCAGCGTCGCCCACTGGCTTCGCCGGGGACTGGGTGACGCGACGTTGTGCGCCCGCACGGACGACATGGTGCGCCAACGGGCGGCCGAACCGCAGGCGGACGAAACGCTGGCCGATGCCATGTTGGCGATGCGGGTGGTCGCCACGCTGGAACCCTTGGCACCGCTCTGCTGGCGCGGCATCGCATTCTGGCCCGACGGGCTCGGCCCAGCTTTGGCGACGGCAGTTCACCACGACTCCGCCCTGCTGGAGCGGCTGGAGGAGGCAATCTCGACTGAGGCGATCGGCGCCTGGGCAACCATGCGAGAAAACCGCTGCGACGTCTTCACGTTGCGAACCGAGGCGCGCTCGAACCAGGCGCTCATGCGGGTTCGGTCGCCCGCGGGAGGCGTGGCGCGATTGACCTACACCCTCAACCCGCTGTTGCCATGCGGTGGCCCGTTGGGGACTGGGCATTGGGTTACCAGCCTCGACGCGGTCGCGCCCGCCATGGAGGCGGTCATGCAAAGCGCCGGGCAGCCGTTCGATCTCGATGTCGTGGCGTTCCTGGCCACGCGTGCCTCTCAGGATCTGGAAATGGAGGTTAACGCGCTGGCGGCGCATCACGGGTCCGGGTTTCCCGCCATGCCATGGCTGCGCATTCTTGCGCGGCTCCAGGCCCGCTACGGGCCCAAACCGATGCCGGCCCTGGCCCGCTGGGCAGTGACACAATCGGAATCGCTGACCGCGGAATGGAATAATCGGGACCGGCGCACCGCGCTGCGGGCGCGCTTGCACACGCTGGCCGAGGAGGGACTGTTCGCCCCCATTGTCGCCGTGCTGGACGATCCCATCAGCCTCGAAGCCGATGCCGCTGGGGCCGTCGCGGCCAACGCTGCCCTCGCGCGCATCGCCTCGGAACTGGCACACATCGCGCAGGGTGGCGCCGAACGAGCGTCCCTCGCGGCCCGATACGGGCAGGAGTTGACCGCCGGCCTCGGACTGACGGCACTCGCAGCCGCGGTTATCGCGATGGCGCTGGGCTGATGGCGCGCAAGACCGCCGTTGCGAAGGACAAAGGGCGCGGCATCGTCTGGATGCAGGGGCTCGCCTGCGGCACTTGCGTGGCGGTGGCCCCGGCGGCGTGCGGGCTGCTGGCGGTGCTGCTCGCACCCGCCATTTTGGCGCTGCTGTTCGAGCGCACGCCGGGCCGCCCAATCGCGCGGGCCGTGCTGCTATGCGGAGCCGCAGCCTGCGTCGGTCCGCTGATGACAATGTGGCAAGCCGGTCCCGGCACCGGTTTCGCACTGCTGAGCGATCCCGGCGTGGTCGGCACCGCCTGGGCCGCCTGCGCGGGCGGATGGCTGCTGTCGCAGCTGCTGCCGATCGGGATCCGTGGAGTTTTGGAAGCCGCCAGCCTCTCCCGAGCGGTTCGGTTGCGTGCCGAACGGGAGAGGCTGGCGAAGGCCTGGGGCTTGGAGGATCAGTGAGCCGCCACCGCTGAGGTTGGGATGGCCCCCCGGCGTTCGGCGACCTGCTGCTTCATCGCCTTCTGAAGCCGCTCGAAGGCCCGCACCTCAATCTGCCGGACCCGCTCGCGGGAAATGTTGTACTCGTGCGACAGGGCTTCCAGCGTGGTGGGCTCATCCTTCAGGCGGCGTTCTACCAGGATGCGGCGTTCCCGGTCATTCAACGTTTTCAAAGCGTTGGACAGCAACGTCGCTCGGCCGGTGCGCTCCTCCCGTTCCGCCAGGACGGTTTCCTGGCTGTCGGAGTCGTCCACCAGCCAATCCTGCCACTCGCCTTCGCCTTCCTGCCGCAATGGGGCGTTCAGGCTGTTGTCCGGCGCGGCGAGGCGGCGGTTCATACTGACCACGTCCTGTTCCTGCACATCCAGCAGGCGGGCGATCTTGGTCACCTGCTCGGGCTTCAGGTCGCCGTCCTCGAAGGCCTGCATCTGGCCCTTCAGGCGGCGCAGGTTGAAGAACAGCTTCTTCTGGGCAGCTGTGGTGCCCATTTTCACCAGCGACCACGAATGCAGGATGTATTCCTGAATGGCCGCGCGGATCCACCACATGGCGTAGGTCGCGAGGCGGAAGCCGCGGTCGGGATCGAAGCGCTTCACCGCCTGCATCATGCCGACGTTGCCCTCGCCGATCAGCTCGCCGATGGGCAGGCCATAGCCGCGATAGCCCATGGCAATCTTGGCGACGAGGCGCAAATGGGATGTCACGAGCTTATGCGCGGCTTCGGTATCCTCGGAGTCGCGCCAGCGCTGGGCGAGCGACAATTCCTCCTCGGGCGACAGCATGGGGAATTTGCGAATATCTTGCAGGTACCGCGACAGGTTGCCGTCGGGTCCGATGTTCATGACAGCAGCAGCCATCTGAGACTCCTAGCGTCTGCCTGTTCCAGCCTGCCCGCGGGCTTGCGACCCATTTTGGCGCGAGGCTTGAATCGGCGGGTGACGTTAACCAGTTTAATGCTGGCCAGTCCGGATGAGGGAGGGGACGTTCAGTCCCGGAAACCCACCCCAGATTTGGCAGCGGCACTTCCGGACTTTCCCGTCGCCTGAGGTCATCCTCCTTCGGCGACAGGGCAGCTTATACAGGACTGAATTGGTCCTGTCAAGATTACTGACTGATTAACTCGCGGTCACGCATGCAAAAGTTGATAAACCATTAAAGCACACGATTTTTAGTTGTGTGCGGTCGCCCTGATCAATCCGCGATGACTGTCGGCGTCGATAAATGCCAGCACCTCTGCCACCAGCGGATCGGTCCCAAAGCGCTCCCGCGTTTCCGCCAGGCGTTCGGCGAAAACCCCCGCCTGCCGGTACAGGACCCGGAACGCTGTGTGCAGGCGCTGGATTTGCGCCTTATCGAAGCCCCGGCGCTTCAAGCCTACGACGTTCAGGCCGGCCAGATGGGCACGATTGCCGATCACGCTGCCGAAAGGGATGACATCGCCCTCCACCCCGGAGACGCCGCCGATCATCGCCGCGCGCCCGATCCGTACGAACTGATGGATCGCCGCCGCGCCGCCGATCACAGCGTGATCGCCGATGCTGACATGCCCGCCCATGACCGCATTGTTGGCGACGATGACGTTATTTCCCAGGGAGCAGTCATGCGCGACATGCGCCACGGCCATGATCAGGCAATCCGTGCCGATGGAGGTGATGCCGCGCCCGGTGACAGTGCCACGATGGATGGAACAATGTTCGCGGATATGAGTGCGGGCACCGATGACACAACGAGTGGGCTCACCCTTGTATTTAAAGTCCTGCGGCTGCAGGCCGATGCTGCAGAAGGGGAACAGGGTCACTCCCTCCCCGATCTCGGTGTGGCCGTCGACCACGACATGCGACACCAGATTGGTACCGTCCCCGATCGCGACATTGGCGCCGACCGTGCAAAAAGGACCGATGGTGACGCTGGCACCGATCTCGGCGTGCCGGTCGACGATAGCGGTTGGATGGATCGTAGTACCCATCTTGGTCTCGGGGAGCAGGTCGGGCATCGCGTCCATTCTATGCGGCATTCCATGTCAGGGCCATCGCCGGCAACGCGGCGTGGAAACTATCTTCGGCGTCAGGCCATGCTAGGGCGCGTGCATGCACCGGGAAACACAACCATTATTGCCGGATATTTCGTCACACCCAGCAACCTATTGTTTCATAGGGAAATTGGGCGGTTTTACGGCGGCGGTGCGACCGCTTACGCGCGATCCTGGATCATGGCCGTATAAGTCGCCTCGGCGACCACGACATCGTCCACCTTCGCGACGGCGCTGAACCGCCACACCGGGCCGCGGTTCCGCTCCTTCGTGACATGGATACGAATCTGATCGCCCGGGACCACCGGCCGGCGAAACTTGGCGCCTTCGATCGACATGAAATAGACGATCTTGTCGGTGGATTCCTTGCCCAGGGTCAGCACCACCAGGGCACCGGCGGTTTGCGCCATGCTTTCGATGATCAGCACACCCGGCATCACCGGCAGTTTGGGGAAATGTCCCATGAAGAACGGCTCGTTCATTGAGACATTCTTGATCCCGACGGCCGACTGACCGAGGACGACATCGACCATCCGGTCCACCAGCAGCATTGGATACCGATGCGGGATGCACTCCATGATCCGCAGGATATCGACCGCGGCGATGGTCTGGCCAACGGGTGAGTGTTGCGTGGTTTCATCCATAGCGTTTCAATCCGTGCCTGATCCCGTGTCGCCCGTGTTCTTGATATCACGCCTTCCTGGCGTCGCGCCGAACCAAACGGCGTAACGTCGCCACCCCGCGCAAGAAAGCGCGCGAAGGTTCGGCGGGAAAGCCCATATACTCCGCCCCCGCCGGCACGTCCCCGATGACCCCCGCCTGCGCCGCGACGCGGGCACCCCGTCCGATCTTCAAATGGCCCGCCAGCCCCACCTGCCCGCCGAGCATCACGAAGTCTTCCAGGACGGTCGAGCCGGAAACACCGACCTGAGCGACCAGCACGCAGCACCGGCCTATGCGCACGTTGTGCCCGATTTGGACCAGATTATCGAGGCGGGAACCCGCACCGATCACGGTATCGTGCATCGAACCGCGGTCGATGGTCGTATTGGCCCCAATCTCCACATCGTCCTCTAAGATCGCCCGCCCCAACTGCGGAACGGTGACAAACCCCTCCGGTGTGACAGCAAAGCCGAAGCCCTCCTGCCCGACACGCGCGCCGGGATACAGCACGACCCGATCGCCCAGAAGGGCGTGCGACACGCTGACATGCGTGCCAATCCTGCAGTCCCTGCCCATGATCACGCCGTCGCCGATCACCGCCAGCGGCGCGATTCGGCAGCGCGGGCCGATTCGCACGCGTGCACCGACGACGGCCAGGGGACCGATTTCCGCGGTCGGATCGATTTCGGCGTCGGGAGACACGATCGCGGCGGGATGAATGCCGGGCTGCGCCGGCGGCAGCGGGAAAAACAGCGTGGCCGCTCTTGCCCAGGCGGCGTGCGGTTCGGTGGTGACGATCGCAACAGCGGCAGGCGGCACGCGTGCGGCCATATCGGGATGCACGATCACCGCCCCGGCGCGCGTCGTATCCAGCGCCGCGAGGTATTTGCGGTTGTCCAGAAAGCTGACCTGATCGGGCTCCGCCGTTTGGAGCGGGGCAATCCCGGTCAGCATCAGCCGGCGCGGCGGGGCTTCTGCCCGGGCGGCATCGACCACCGCCGCCAAGGTATGCGGTCCGGTCCTTTGGAAGAAACGCGGATCGCCCGCGATTTCCGCCCGTTCCATTCCTGTCCTCGAGCCCGCGTCAGTGCTTCGCGGGCGGTTGTACCGGCGCCGGGGACACGGGCTTCGGCGCGACGGTAGCCGGAGCAGGCGGGGGAGCGGCCGGAACCACAAGCGGCGCCGGTTCCACAGGTGCCGGCGGTGCCGTGATGCTGCCCGGCGCCGGCGCGCCGCTTTGCACCATCGACATCACCGAGACCCCTTCCGGCGGGATCGTGACGGTCGGCAGTATCTTATTCAGCACTTCCGCCACCTGTGGCGTCAGATCGAAATCGACTGTCGTTCCCAGCAGTTGCGCGCGATTGAGCACAAGATTGACCCCGCGGGCGATCGCCACCTTCTGGGTTATCGCCTCCAGCGTGCGATCGATCTGCGCGATCACATACTGACCCGCTTCCTGGATGATACGGTTCCGCTCCGCGAATTTGCGGCGGGATTCGTTCACCCGGTCTTCGTATTCGCGCTCCTTGGCGCGGATCTCCTCGGGTTTCATCTTAGCCCGGTCACGGACCAGGGCCTGACCGAGTTCACGCAGGGCAACTTGCTCCTTCTGCGCGTCCTCATTCAGTTTCTGACGGCGCGCACCCAGCTCCTTGTCGGCCGCCTGATAGGCCACCGAAATCCGGAGAACATCGGGTACCGACAGGATACCAACCACGGCGGTGGGGGGGGGCGCTCCCTTTGCCACCTCCGGGATCTCGGGCATCGGGGGCAGCGGAACCTGAAGCTGCCGCGGCGGGCCTTGCTGATCGTCGGTCTGGGCGACTCCATCGTTGCCAAAAGCCGGTGGCATCGGCGGCTGGGATTGCGTCGGACCGCGGCTCGGCTGGGCGCCTTGACCGGCGGGCGGACGCTGCTGCCCGGGGACAAACCACCCGGGCCCCTGCTGCGCGACCGCGGTCAACGGAAACAGTACCGCCGCCGAAACCGCGCAAATGCGACTGAGTTTGGATTGGATCATTAGAATTTCGTCCCGAAGCCAAAGCGGAATATCTGGGTCTGATCGCCAGGCTGGCGGACCACGAAAGGCGCCAGATCGATGTTAATCAGGCCGAACTGCGTCTTCCAGGAGATGCCCACGCCAGCGCCGACGCGTGGAGCGGACGATTGGTTGATCCGGCACGCCGAACCATCCGATTCGATGCAATTCCCGAAGTTTTTAAAGTTCGCGTTGGTCAGCGCGCCAACGTCGATGAAGGCACGTCCGCTGAGACCGAGGTCCGCCGAGACGGGCAACGGAAACTGCAATTCGGTCGTCTGCGTCCAGAGGAACCGCCCGCCCACCGGATCGCCGGACACCGCATCGTGGGGGCCGGCGCCGCCGGTCTGAAAGCCGCGCAGGTTGTCGCCACCGAGGAAGAACCGATCGATGATCAGGTCCTTACCGCCGATGGTGTAAAGATACCCGGCACTCCCAGCGATCTTGACGCTCCAGTCGCTATTCCCGGTGAAACTGTCGAGTGGGACATAATAGGCCCCGCTCAGGTTGCCGCGCACGAACTTGGCATCGCCACCCAACCCCGCGAAGTCAACACCGGTTTCCGCGATGTACCCGCGATGCGGATAGAGCCGGCTGTCGCGGTAATCGAGGGTCAACACCTGCCCGATCTGCGAGAGCGTGGTCTGCCCCGCCTCGTTGGAGATGAAGGGACTGGCCGTACTCTGCACGTTGAAGACCGTGCGGCTGACGAGGGAGTAGCTCCAGACCTGCCGCAAATGTTCGGTAAACTCGTAGCCGGTGCGCAGCGCGAAACCGACCCGCCGTTCGTCGTAGACTTGCGTGCCGAGGTAGTTGGTCTGGATCAGGAAGATGTCGCCACCCACGACCAGGTTCCGGTCGAGGAAATACGGATCGGTCACGGATAGGGTGGCCGAACTCCGCTTCTGCGCCAACACGCCGTTGATGCTGGCGTTGATGCCGGTGCCAACCAAATTGCGTTCGGCCAGACCGACGTCGACCAGCGCGCCGGCGTCGGTCGAGTAGCCGCCGCCGAAGCTGAGTTCGCCTGTTGCCTTTTCGGCGATATTGACGGTCAGGTCAGCCTTGTCCGGCGCCGATCCGGGCGCGTTGACGATATCGACGCTGGTGAAATAGCCCATGTCCTGCAAGCGGGTGCGAGACCGGCGGATCGCTTCCGCGTTGAATGCGTCGCCTTCGGCCACCCGCAATTCGCGGCGGATCACCTTGTCCATGGTGCGCTGGTTGCCGTTAATGTCGATGCGCTCGATGTAAACGCGCGGCCCCTCGCCGATGTCGAAGGCGAGATCGACGACGTGGGTCTTGCTATTGCGGCTGACCCGGGGTTTCACTTCCACGAAGGCATAGCCACGGGTGCGCACCGCGTCTTCGAGCGCGTCGGCGGTCTTGCCGACCGCGTCGCCATCATACCAATCGCCCTCGGCCATCGGGACCGCGTCGCGCAGATCTTCGCCGGTCAAATTGCGGAGCTGGGAGTTCACCGCCACCTTGCCGACGTGATACCGCTCCCCTTCCGAGATCGTGTAGGTCACGAAGAACGACGTCCTGTCGGGCGATAATTCGGCTCGGGCGTCACGCACTTCGAAGTCCGCATAGCCTTTCTTGAGGTAGAAGCGGCGCAGCAACTCCTTGTCATAGTTCAGTCTTTCCGGGTCGTACTGATCGGAGGAGGACAGGAAGCGCCACCAGCGTTGCTCCCGGCTGTCGATCACGTCCGTCAGACGGCTTTGCGAAAAATTCTTATTGCCAACGATGGTAATCCGGCTGACCAGCGTGACCTGCCCGTCGTCGATCTGGAACACCACATCGACCCGATTTTGATCCAGGCGGATGACCTTCGGCTCGACCGAAGCGTTGAAATAGCCGCGGCGGGCATACAAATCGAGGATGTGACGACGGTCGGCATCGGCCATCGCCGCGGTAAACACCGAGCGGGCCCGAAGCTGCGTTTCCGTTTTCAACTGATCGTCGCTGAGCTTGTGGTTGCCCTCGAACGCGACGCGATTGACGATCGGATTCTCGACCAAGTGTACAGTCAGGATGTCGCCGTCTCGGGTCAGGCGCACGTCCTGGAACAGGCCCGTGGCGTACAGCACCTTTAGGCTGCGATCGACCCGGTCCTGATCGAAGGGATCGCCGGCTCGCAGCAACAGGTAGGACCGGATCGTCCCCTCCTCGATTCGCTGGTTGCCTTCCACCTTGATTGCCTGGATCGCGGGACCGGTGGCCCCTGGTCTGGCCGCGACCGGACGCGGAGCGGCCGGTCGCTGCGCACTGGCGGCGGTGGTCAAGATAAGCGGCAGTAGCAAGGCGGCGAGGAACCGCGCGGCGCGAATCGGTGTCAAAAGGCTGGTCTCCCCAATCGCGCGATCGCAGGATCGCGCCGCGGTAGGCCCCAAAGATCGGCAGGCGACGGACAATAGCCCCAGCCGACGCGCGACGCCAGCCGACGCGTTAACCTCCTGCCAGATTACGCTCTGTTTTAGCCGATCAGGCTGGCGACCCAGCGAAACAGGCCGATATTCGTGAGGTCATTCCATGTTGCAAACAGAAAAAGCGTCGCGAGCACGGCAATACCGGCCCGAAAACCGTATTCCTGCGCCTTGGCCGGCAGCGGCCGGCCGCGAATCGCCTCACAAAAATAAAACAGCAAATGCCCACCGTCCAACACCGGGATCGGGAACAAATTGATCAATCCGAGATTGACCGACAGCACCGCGATAAAGGAAATCAGGCTGCCAAACCCGAGCTTCGCCACCTGACCGGACAATTGTGCGATCCGCAGAGGCCCACCCAATTCCTCGGTACCGCGGGATCCGTTCAGCATCTGGGCGATGCCGCCGAACGTATCGGCGGTGACCTTCCAGGTCTGCACAAAACCGCCTGTCAGGGATTCCAGCAACCCGGTAGGCACGTATCCCACCTTGCTGCCGCTGATGCCCAACATGCCGACGGTGCGACCTTTGACCTCCCGCGAGCCGGTGACGATCGGCAATTCCATCTGCTTGCGGTCCCGCAGGATGGTCAGAACCAGGCGTTCCCCGGGATGGGCCACGACGATGTGCTGGATGTCTTCGAAGGTGCCGATGCTTTGCCCGCCGATGGCTTCAATGCGGTCCTCGGCCATCAAACCCGCGCGCGCCGCGGCACCATCCGGCAGAACCTCTCCCACCACGGGTTCGGTGACCGGACGGCCTACCGTCAGAAACAACCCCGCGAACAACACCGATGCGAGCAGGAAATTGGCCGCGGGCCCTGCCGCCACCACCAAAGCCCGGGGCAACACCGGCTTGTCGTGGAAGGTCTTGCCGGGGATCCATGACGCCCGGACTTCTTCCGACACGTCGTGTGGCTGTTCCTGCCCGTGCAACTTCACGTAACCGCCCAGCGGCAGCCAGGACAGCTTCCATTTGGTCCCGACACTGTCGGTCCATTCGGTGATCGACTTGCCGAAGCCAATGGAGAACACCTCCACATGCACCCCGCACCAGCGCGCGACGATGTAGTGGCCGAACTCATGCACGAACACCAAAACGCCGAGCACGGCGACGAAGGCTGCGCCGGTCCGGAGAAGATCGGGGAAGGCATGGATCACGGTTGGGTATCTTTCGCTTAAAGTCGTTCAGGCGGCCCGGGTGACAGAGGACGCTGCTACGAAGCGTTCGGCCGCTCGGCGTGCCGCGGCATCCAGTGCGATGACGTCCTCCAACGTGTCGGCGGGCGGGGTGCCCAGGGAGTCGAGCACCCTCTCGACGGTGCCTGCTATATCAAGGAAGCCGATCCGCCGGTTCAAGAAGGCCTCCACCGCTATTTCGTTCGCGGCGTTCAGGATGGCCGGGGTTCCGCCGCCGGCCCGCAACGCCGAGCGGGCCAGCCGCAAAGCGGGGAACTGGATCAGATCGGGCTCCGCGAAGTCCAGCCGCGCCACCGCCGCGAGGTCGAGCCGTGGCGATGGGGTCTCCATCCGCTCCGGCCAGGCCAAGGTATGAGAGATCGGAATCCGCATGTCGGGGGAGCCGAGCTGCGCCAGGACGGAGCCATCGTAGTAGCAGACCATGCCGTGAATGACGGATTGCGGGTGGATCAGCACGCCGATCTGGGTTTCATGCAGATTGAACAGGCGCGCCGCCTCGATCAGCTCCAGGCCCTTGTTCATCATGGTGGCGGAGTCGATGCTGATCTTGGCGCCCATCGACCAGACTGGATGGCGTAACGCGACTTCCGGCGTGGCGCGCGCCATTTCGTCGTGGGTGGCGGTGCGGAACGGGCCACCGGACGCCGTCAGGATGATCTTTTCCACCGCGCCGTGGTTGCCGTCGGCCAGCGACTGAAAGATGGCGTTATGTTCGGAATCCACCGGCAGCAACGTGGCGCCGGCGTCGCGCACCGCGCGCAGCATGACCTCCCCCGCGCAGACCAACGCTTCCTTGTTGGCGAGGGCCACATACGCACCACGGCGAATCGCCGCCAGCGTCGAGGCGAGGCCGGCGGCACCGGTAATCGCCGCCATCGTCCAGTCGGCATCCAGCGTGGCGGCTTCGACCACAGCCTCG
This sequence comes from uncultured Acetobacteraceae bacterium, assembly GCA_903924985.1. GTDB lineage: Bacteria > Pseudomonadota > Alphaproteobacteria > Acetobacterales > Acetobacteraceae > Rhodopila. The sequence goes on along the minus strand of CAIYDT010000176.1, from coordinate 6,775 downwards.
GGTCCCGCGCCAACAGCGATGTTGGTGCCGGCAAGCGCGTCTCGCAGTGCGGCATAAAGGGCGGGATCGGCGACCACCGCCATTTCAGCGCCGAGCGCGATCGCCTGCCGTGCCAGGAGCTCCGTGTTCCGGCCGGCGACGAGCGCCTTGACCTGGAACCGGCCGGGCTCCCGCGCAAGCAGTTCCAGTGTCTGGGTTCCGACGCTGCCGGTGCTACCCAGGACGGTAACGCTGCGTGGCGCTTGCTGCCGTGAATCCGGCCCAGGGGACTCGGGTTTTTTGGGGGCTGTCTCGTTCATTGCCATAGGACTACACCACGTCCGGCGGCCAGCGCCAGCAAAGCCGCGACGGGTGCGGCGGTCAGCAGAGCATCCAGCCGATCCAGCAGTCCGCCGTGGCCTGGGATGAGGCTGCCGGAATCTTTGACGCCGAAATGTCGCTTCAGCAGACTCTCCAGCAAATCGCCGCATTGCGCGACGATCCCAAGCACGGCGGCGATGCAACCGGCCCGCCAGGGCTGCACAAATCCGTGCGACACATAGGCCACCAGCAACCCGGCGCAAACGGCGGCCGCGAGTCCGCCCAGCGCGCCGGCCCAGGTCTTACCGGGCGATATGCGGGGCGCCAGCTTGGGGCCGCCCAACAGCCGCCCCGTGGCATAGGCGCCGATGTCGCTGGCCCAGACCAGCAGCAACAGGAACAGCAAATTGGTCACCCCCACGGCGGCATCGTCGCGCAACCAGAGCAGAGCGATCGCGCCAATGCCGGCGTAGGGAATCCCGCAGGCCAAAGCGCGCCAATGCGGCGTGCCTCCGGCGAAGGCGGCCGTGAATACTGCCCCGATCCCGAAAATCGCCAGGCCGGAGACGACATACCCCATCGCCGCGGCGAATGTGCCCGCGACGACGGCGACGGTGACGAGTATCCCCGGCACCAGCATGGCCGATACGCCGCACAGGCCGACCCATTCCCAGGCCAGCCCGAGCGCGGCCCCGATCAACATGATCTTGTAGGGGACGCCGCCGGCCCAGATGCACAGCAGTACGGCGGGCGCCAGGATGGCGGCGGACAGCACCCGCTTGCGCAGATCGCTCCACCGCGCACCGTCACGCCGGCCGGGAGAATCCATCTCAGCCAGGACGGGCACCGAAACGCCGCTCGCGGCGGGAGAAATCGGCCATGGCAGCGGCGAAATGTTCCTCGCCGAAGTCGGGCCAGAGAACGTCCAAAAACGCCAGTTCGGCATAGGCCGCCTGCCACAGCAGGAAGTTGGACAGCCGCTGCTCCCCGGACGTGCGGATAATCAGGTCGGGGTCGGGTATGCCGTCGGTCGACAGGAAGCGGGTGAAGCCTTGTTCGGTTACGGTATCGGGGTCCAGCCGGCCTTCCCCGATCGCTTCGCACATGGCGCGGGCGGCTGCGAGGATTTCGGCCCGTGCCCCGTAGGATAAAGCGACCGTCAGGTTCAGCCTGGTATTGCCGGCGGTCGCATGCTCCGCCTGTGCGAGGTCCTGCCGGATATCCGTGTCGAACCGGTCGCGATCGCCGATAAACCGGATGCGCACGCCATTAGCCGCGAGCTCGGCGATTTCCGTGCGAAGATACTGACGCAGGAGTCCGGTCAGGTCGAGTACCTCAACGGCCGGCCGGCGCCAGTTTTCGCTGCTGAATGCGTAGATGGTGAGCCACTTCACGCCGTGGCGGATCGCCGCGCTCACCGCTCGCTTGACGGCCCGTGCGCCTTCCCGATGGCCGGCGACGCGGGGCAAATGGCGCGAGGCCGCCCAGCGGCCGTTGCCGTCCATGATGATGGCGACATGGCGCGGCGGCGCCACGAGCGCGTCCGCGACCGGATCGGGCAAGACTGCCGTGGCGTGGGACACCTTGATTCTCAGACTTGCCTGATGTCCCTTTCCTTATCCGCCAAGGCCTCATCCAGGCGCTTGATGTACTGGTCCGTCAGCTTCTGGACCTCATGTTCCCAGGTCTTGGCGACGTCCTCGCCGATGTCCTTCTTCTTTTCGAAGCCCTTGACCTGCTCCATGCCGTCGCGCCGCACGCCGCGCACCGCGATCTTGGCGCCTTCGGCGTATTTGTGCGCCATCTTGACCAACTCGTTGCGCCGGTCGGTGGTGAGCTGCGGGATGGGGATGCGGATCATCATGCCGTCCGCCATCGGGTTGAGGCCCAGGCCGGCCTCCCGAATGGCTTTGTCCACGGCGTTGACCATGGATTTGTCCCACACCTGCACCGTCAGCATGCGGGCTTCCGGCGCGCCGATGGTGCCTACCTGTGCCAGCGGCATTTCGGTGCCGTAGGCATGCACCTTCACCGGCTCCAGCAGGCCGGGATGGGCGCGCCCGGTGCGCAATCCGTTGAATTCACGCTTCAGAGTCTCGATCGCACCGTCCATGCGGCGGGTCAGGTCCTGCTTCAGCGTGTTGAGATCGGCTGCCATGATCGTGCCCTCCTATGGCCGTCCTGTATTATTTGGGTTCGGCGATCCGGGTAAACAGACCTTCGCCGCGCATCACCTGCGCGAAGGCGCCGGCGGCGTGGATGTTGAACACCAGGATCGGCAGGTGATTTTCCCGTGCCAGGCTGATCGCGGCGGCGTCCATCACCGCGAGATCCTGCGCGAGCACGTCGAGATAGGTCAGTTCCTCGTAGCGGGTCGCATTCGGCACCTTGCGCGGATCGGCGCTGTAGACTCCGTCGACCTGGGTGCCCTTCAGCAGCGCATCGCACCCCATCTCGGTCGCGCGCAGCGCCGCGGCGGTGTCGGTGGTGAAGAACGGGTTGCCGGTGCCGCCGCCGAACACCACCACCCTGCCCTTTTCCATGTGCCGCATGGCGCGCCGCCGGATGTAGGGCTCGCACACGCTGGCCATCGGGATGGCGGATTGCACCCGGGTCTGAACGCCCACCTTTTCCAGCGCCGCCTGCATGGCCAACGCGTTCATCACCGTCGCCAGCATACCCATGTAATCGGCCTGGGCGCGGTCCATACCGGCCGAGGCAGCCGACACGCCGCGGAAGATGTTGCCGCCGCCGATGACCACGCAGACCTCGACGCCCATGGCCACGACATCGCGAATGTCCTTGGCGATGCCGCTGACGGTCTCGGTATCGAGTCCGTATTCCCGCTGGCCCATCAACGCTTCGCCGGACAGTTTCAGCATAACGCGCTGGTAGACCGGATTCTGCGACATTGGATTCCCTTGAGGCGAAGGCGTTTGGCGCGGCACCCTAGTGGCGGCGCGGCCGGCGGACAAGGAGGGTATAAGACGATCCCGTCACGCGATAACGGTCACACAATCAGGGGCAATGCGACGGGCGTCTGCATCGTCATCAGCGTTTTATAGGCGACCTTCGCGCGTTCCAGCCGTCCATTGTCAGCTTTGTCCGGTTTACGTCGCTCAGTCTCAATCCAGGAATCGTCACCTTCTTTCCGGTCATACCAGCCATTCAGGTGCAGGAACGCCGCCGTTGCAGCCAATTCTAATTCAATTGGGCTAATTCCCGCCGCGGCCCGCACAAACGCGGATCGCGCGGCGTTCTCCGACGAAGGGGTGCGCTCGTTCGCGACGTACGTCGAATAGCGCCCGCCCCATGCAGCACGTTTCTCCTCCTCCTGCACGAGTCCGAGCCCAGCAGCGATTTCCATGCCTGTCGCAAGATCTTCGCTGAACGGTCCGTAGTGTTTGTATTCGAAGGAGAACTCCTCGCCAAAACCCGCTAGTTGGGCCAAATAGACGACCTTTTGAAGCCGGGTACGTCCGACCAGATGCCCGCCGGCTTCATTCACGACCCGTGCGGCCCTCAAGTGCTGGTCATAGCCCGACATCCGATCCTCCTTTGTCGTATGTTCCGATTATGTTCTCTACCATGGCTTTGGATTCGCTGTCACCTTCAAAAACGTAGGCTCGGCATACCTCGAATGTCTCCGCGCTGGCCACCACGGGAGAGATTTCCGCCATATCAACCGGGTCATTCATGCCCTGGCGGATCAATATCTGGTTCAGCAAGGACCGTGAATCCTGGAACTTCTTGTAGGGTGCCCGGCGTACCTGATCGATTAGAACCGGTGACGCGGACGCAGGTCGAGCGGCGGACCACGCTTCCAACGCAGCGACTATGAGTTGGCATCGCTGCTGAATTTGCGCGTTTCGGACGTTTCGCAACGCGGGAAGAGCATTCGGTTCGGCTGGCAGTTCGTGTTCCAGCCTCATACGGATATCAATGCATTTCGGAAGATCGCGATGCCATAGGCGGCGGGAAAGTCCGGCTATCACGCTGTCCATCGCGTCCATCATCTGTGGCACCGCCCCCCAGAAAACCGCGTCGTCCAGGGCGATGGCATGCGCCAACTTGTTGGGTTCCTTCGCGAACCGACAGATTGGGTGCCCCGCCGCAAGTCCGGTCAATTTGGACTGCCCGTTTCGTACCATCGGGATGAGATGCAGCATGAGCGCGGTAAACACCTTCTCCGCCGCGCGTGTTGCCTTATGAAAATAGACGTTTGGATAAAGCTGAAAGAGCGAGAGGATGTAGCCCTCGGCAACCTGAAAAGCCTTCGGCCCAAGGACCAGGGTCTCGATCTTGCCGGCAGCCTCTGTATCGGCGCCGGTCGAAACCGAGGCAACTTCGAGATTGGCCAACAGCCAAGTCGCATCGATGCGACTGCTTTCCACGCCGGTCATGAGGCGGTCGCGTTGCATATAGTCCAAGCGATCCGCATCGAACTGACTGGACACTACCGAATCATACAAATTGCCAGGGTGACCGCCCTTAAAAACGTCGGCCACATCGTTGGCGAAACCGCTGCCCAACGGCCGCATGGCCTGCGTGATCTCACTATCGCGAATAAGGCGTTCGCTGACGGTTTCATGATGAGCAAGCGGTAGGTGGAGCTTTCCGCCAATCTCCTCGAACGCATGGCTGAACATTCCGTGCCCCACGTCATGCACCAAAGCCGCGGCAAGTGCGACGTGCGCTTGATAGTCGAGAAACTGTCGATGACCGGATGACCGAATTTGCCGCTCGATAACCGACATCAACTGCCGAGCAACGTGGAAGACACCGATGCTGTGGGCGAAGCGCGTATGAGTGGCGCCTGGAAAGACGAATTCCGAGAAACCGAGTTGACGAATACGGCGCAGTCGCTGAAACGGCAGGGTTTGGATGACCTGCCACATCGTGTGTTCGAACTGCTCCGTCCCGAACTCGATCAGGTTGTGAATTGGGTCGCGTATCCTCTGAGGTCGAGGGGAAGTCATCTGGCCTCCTCCGACCAAGCTTCAACGGGAAAGCACCATCCGAACCGCCGTGCGGAGATCGGCCGTTCCAAGAGCACTATGATTGTTGGACATTGGCGTTGTCCACTACCATGGCACCCTTGGCAGGGTATCGATCGACCCTCTTATACCCCAGCGGTGGCAGCCACTTCGGCGGCGAAGTCTTCCTTCGGCTTCTCGATACCCTCGCCGAGTTGGAAGCGGGCAAAGCCGGTCAGCTTGACGCCGGCCTTCTTGGCCACGGCCTTCACCCGGCTTTCGCCGTCGTGCACCCAGACCTGCTCCAGCAGCACCACTTCTTCGTAGTACTTGCGGATGCGGCCTTCAACCATCTTCTCGATAATGGCATCCGGCTTGCCGGAGGCACGTGCCTGCTCGGTCAGCACGGCTTTTTCGCGTTCCAGCGCGGCGGGATCGACGTAATCGACATCCAGCGCTTCCGGACGGGTAGCAGCAACGTGCATGCCGACCTGACGGCCCAGCGTCTCCAGTACCGCGCTTTCGCCGGGACCTTCGAGGGCTGCCAGAACGCCGATCTTGCCCAAACCGGGCTTAACCGCCGAGTGCATATACGTCGCGACTACGCCCCGCGGCACGGTCAGCACCTTGGCACGGCGGATGTTCATGTTCTCGCCGATCGTGGCCACCAGATGCGTCAGCTCTTCCGCCACCGTACGGCCGGTGCCGGGGAAAGGCTGGGCGCCGATGGTCGCGATGTCGTCGCCGACCTCCAGAGCGGTGTTCGCCACCTGCTGGACGAACGCCTGGAACGTCTCATTGCGCGACACGAAGTCGGTCTCGGCGTTCACTTCCACCACGGCGGCCTTGCCGGGGGCGGAAGCGACGGCCACCAAGCCCTCGGCGGCGACGCGGCCGGACTTCTTCGCCGCGGCGGCGAGGCCCTTCTTGCGTAGCCAGTCGACCGCCTGTTCGGTGTCACCGTCAGTTTCGATGAGCGCCTTCTTGCAGTCCATCATGCCCGCGCCGGTCTTGTCGCGCAGGTCTTTCACCAGGGCAGCGGTGATCGCGGCCATGTTCTTTCTCCTGAATGTCTGCGCCTGGGTCTCCCCAGGCGCCGGGTTTCAAGCAGTCGCTTCTTGGGCGGCCAGTTCGGCTTCCGGCATCGCTTCGATCGGCAGTTCCTCACCGGCGCCGATATCGACGCCCGAGGACGCCATCTCGGCGCTGATGCCGTCCAGCACCGAACCCGCGATCAGGTCGCAGTACAGGGTGATGGCACGGATCGCATCGTCGTTGCCGGGGATCGGGAAGGTCACGCCGGTCGGGTCGGAGTTGCTATCGAGCACCGCCACCACGGGGATGTGCAGCTTGTTCGCTTCCTCGACCGCCAGCTTTTCCTTGTTGGTGTCGATGATGAACAGGATGTCCGGCAGGCCGCCCATTTCCTTGATGCCGCCCAGCGAACGCTCCAGCTTCACCTGGTCGCGGGTGATCTCGAGGATTTCCTTCTTGGTCAG
>CAIYDT010000175.1 GCA_903924985.1 uncultured Acetobacteraceae bacterium | reverse complement strand
GCGCACCTGGTACAGGCGGCTGAGGCTGCCGCCATAGCGCCGCAGGATCTTTTCCACCCGATTCCAGAAGTCGCCGTCGCAGAGACCGGGGGCGATGCCGAAGTCCATGCAGATATAGGCGATGGTCCGGCCGACCGGGCGGCGGCGTACCTCCGCGGCGAGTTCTTTGGGCGTGGGCAGGCGGGACGCATCGGGATCGCCGGGGTCCAGCAGCGCGGGATCGGGACGGCGTGGGGGAAGGGGTTCGGAACGCAAGCGGCGGGCCGGTCCGGCCGGAGGACGATGGTGGGGTTGCAGTTCGACGCGAGGCGGCCAAGCGAATCGCAGGTTGCGGCCCCTGGCGGCGCGGGCGAACAGGTACTGCTGCAGGGCCAGCGCGCGGAGCATGCCGCGTTGCATGCGGTGCAGGATGGTTGGGAGATCGTAGGTGCCGAAGACGGCGGCGGCGGTGGCGAATTCCGGGGCGGATACGCGGGTGGCGGCGGTCGCGGCGAAGTGGCGGGCGTGGGCGATGAGGACGGCGAGCACGTTGAGAACAGCCCCGATGCGCCCTGGGATAGGGCGGGGTTTTGTGGGGGCCGGGGTGGTTGGGGCTGTTCGGGTCATGAGTTTGTTGGTAGCAGGGTTTTAGGAACGAAACAAGAACTTTTTGACATTCTTCCTAAATTGAAACCAGACCCAAGGCGACAGGACGAGGGCACCGGCGAGCCAGGCGGGCGTTGGTGGGAGGTGGCGGAATGCGCTTCGCTTTTCCGCCCTACCCCGGACTTGCTCCGAGGGTTCACGAAAGAGCGGGTGGGCTCGGCGCCCCTATGCGATTGCCCTGGTGTCAACCGCTTGCCCCCTTTCAAAATATCCCCGACAACCCGATCTAATGGGCCACCCGCACCGGAGTAACACCCATGATCGAACTGCGCCCCTTCGGCCGCCTGGGCGGCGGAAACCACGGCTGGCTGGAGTCCAAATTCCACTTCTCCTTCGCCAACTACCACGACGACGAACGCATGCACTGGGGCCGGCTGCGGGTGTGGAACGACGACGAGATCGCCGCTGGCAGCGGCTTCCCCACCCACCCGCACGCCAACATGGAAATCATCACCTACGTCACCCAGGGCGCCATCACCCACAAAGACAGCCTGGGCAACACCGGCCGCACCGAGGCCGGCGACGTCCAGGTCATGAGCGCCGGGACGGGTATCCAGCACTCGGAATACAATCTGGAGAAAGAGACCACCAAGCTGTTCCAGATCTGGATTCTCCCCGATCGTCGTGGCGGCACCCCGTCCTGGGGTGCCCGTCCCTTCCCCAAAGATGCACGCGCCGGACAATTCGTCACACTGGCGAGCGGATTGGCGAACGATACGGACGCCCTGCCCATTCGTTCCGATGCCCGCGTCGCTGGGGCAACATTGAAAGCCGGCGAAACGACGGAATATAAACTCGGCGCTGGCCGTTACGCCTATCTGGTCGCGGCGCGCGGTTCGATCGAAGTCAACGGCGTGCACGCTTCCGCGAGGGACGGAATGGCCATCGCCGATGAGGACGTATTGCGCGTCACAGCCATCGATGACGCGGAAATCGTGCTGGTGGACGCGGGGTAATTACCGCCCCCGCTCCATCCGACGCTCATACCACTGCGCCAGCATGGTGCTGGGAAACAGCAGCGCGAAATAGATCAGCGCCACGACCGTATAGACCTCCAACGGTCTGTACGTGTCGGCGGTGATCAGCGAGCCGTTATACAACAAATCCGGAACCGCGATGGTGGACACCAGCGAGGTATTCTTCAACTGTGTAATGGATTGGTTGACGAAGGGCGGAATCATCCGCCTGATCGCCTGCGGTAAAATCACCTGCCGCATCATCGTCCACGGCCGCAATCCCAGTGCTCGGGCCGCATCCCACTGCCCGCGTTCGATCGAAATAATGCCACCACGGAATATCTCGGCGTAGAACGCGCCCGTGTAGCACGACAATGTCAGGATCGCCGCGACGATGGCCGGGATTTGGATGCCGATCAGCACCGGCAGCGCGTAATAAAACCATACGATCTGAACAAGCAACGGAGTACAGCGGAATGCCTCGATGAAGGCGATCAGCGGGAAATTCAGAAGTTTGGACTTCGACAGCCGGCCCATCCCGACCAGCAGGCCGATGATCAGCCCGAGGGTAATCGTCCCCGCCGTATAACCCAGGGTGACCAAAATCCCGCGCCAGAATAGCGGCGCGTAACGCAACAGGAAGACGAAGTCCCACTGGTAGTGCATGGGACCCGTCCCCCGTTAACCGCTCAGAAACTCAACGTCGAAGGCACCTGGTCGCGCGTCACGCCGAACTTTGCCAGCCCCTCCAGCAGCCACTCGCGGATCTGACCGGTGCCGCGGTTCATGTCCAACCAGGCATCGACGACTTCCTTGAACCGCGTATCCGGCTCCCGCTGCACGCCCAGGCAGCTTGGCAGCGCGACGGTCGGCTCACCCAGCAGGTGATACGGCCCTAGCGACGGATTCTTGCCGGCGGCGGCGAGGCCCAGGATCGCGGCCAGGATATGCGCGTCCGCGTGCCCGGATTGCAGCGCCAGCGTGCACTCGTCGGTGGTCTTGAAGCCGGTCAACTGCGCCTTCGGGCAGTACCGCCGAGCGGCGGTTTCGTGCAGACTGCCCAGATCGAAGACGATTTTGATCTCGGGCTTGTTCAAATCGTCCCAGGTCTTCGGGTTCAAGGCTTTGGACGACAGGCAACCGAACGGATGAATGATCATCGGGTGGGTAAACCCGATCGACAGCGCGCGGGCCGGTGTCGGATTCAATGCGAAGGCGAGATCCACCTTGTTGGACTGCAAATCCAGCACCGCATTGCCGTAGGTTGAATCGAGGTACTCCAGCTTGGCGTCAAACACCTTGGCGATATCCTTGGCCATCTCGACGCATGCGCCGGACCATTCGCCCGAAGCGAGGTCCTTCTGGAAATAGGGCAGCGCGCCCGGGTATGCCGCGCAGCGCAGCACCTTGGTGCGGCGGATGCGATCGAACGTGCTCTCGGCGGCGGACTGCGCGCGTGCGGTGCCCGCGACGGCAACGAGCGGCAAGGCCAACGCCGCGGCAGCGGCAAGCGTACGACGGCCCAAGCCGGGCTTTTCGGTGGTCATGGGTTCTGTGTCTCCCTGGTCGAGAGATGAACCATACGCCGCTGCTTCGCACCACCGAAAGGGCTTCGTTCATTTTCCCTCAACATCCGGCATGATGCGCGCCGCAACCCTCTGGGAATCCGCATGACCATCCACTTCCACCGCTCGGGGCACGGCGCGCCGCTACTAATGCTGCACGGCCTGGGCCTCGACCGCCGCGCCTGGAACGGGCTCTCCGCGCTGTCCGACAGCTTCGAGCTGATGTCCTGCGATCTGCCAGGCCACGGCGAAACGCTGAGCCCACCCGTGCCATACGGGATCGGGGAACTGTCCGAGCTGATCGCCGCGGCCCTAAGGCAAGCCGGGCTTAGCAAAACACACGTCATCGGCCACGACCTTGGCGGGGTGGTCGCGCAGCATCTGGCGGCCAACGAACCCGGCCTGGTCGGCCGGCTGGTCCTTTGCGCCACCACGCCCACCTTCAATGACAATGACCAGACGCTTTGGCGACAGCACGCCGCGATGGCGCGTGAGGCCGGGGCTGGCGCGATTGCGCACAGTCTGGAACCGGACTGGTTTACGCCGGAATTCCTGGCGCTCAACCCGCCCGCGCTGCACCTGATGCGGGATAGCTTCGCCGCCTGCTCCGCAGAAGGCATGGCGCTCAATTGCGAGGCACTGGCGACCGCCGATCTGATCGATCTCGCCGGCGAAATCTACGCCCGCACATTGGTACTGGTGGGGGACAGCGACACGCTGGCGTATCGGGAGGCCGCCGACTGGCTGGCACAGAGCATCGCCGGGGCAAAGCTCGCCATCGTGCCGCATGCCGCGCATGTACCGATGCTGGAACAGCCCGGCTGGATGACCGATGTGCTACGGACCTTCCTGGGATAACTCTGCTTCCCTAGTCCGCAGCGCTTCGGCTTCTCGTTGCAACCGGCGGAAGCTGCGGACGCTCAGCGGAATCATGCCGAGGTAAATCATCCCGCCCGCCGCGAGTGCCGCCCAGGGATCGGCGATCAGCAGCGCCACGTAGAAACCCGTGCCCAGCAAGAGCGGCAGCACGAATCGGGCGGGAACGCGGAAATTTTTGAAACTCCAGACCGGTAGGGTGGACACCAGCAGAACTGCGGTACCGATCAGCATGACCGCGCAGAACAGCGGATGCTGGGTAAACGCGACCAACCGGTCCAAACCCAGAGACTTGGCCTCCAGCCCCAGGAACAGCGGGAACAGCACCAGCCCCGCCCCGGCCGGCGCCGGCACGCCGGTGAAAAAGTTGTTGGAGTACGCCGCCTTCGGCACGCCATCGATGGCCGCGTTGAACCGCGCCAGGCGCAGCGCCATGCAAACGGCGAACATCAGGCAGGGGGTGTAGCCATAGGCCCCGGCGCGTTGCAGCGACCAAAGGTACAGTGTGAAGCCCGGCGCCACCCCGAAGCACAAAAAATCCGACAGGCTGTCGAACTCCGCCCCGAAGCGGGACGTCGCATTAAGCAGCCGCGCCAGCCGCCCATCCAGCCCGTCGATGACCGCGGCAGCGGTGATGGCGGCGGCGGCGGAGCCGAACCGCCCCTCCAACGCGAACCGCATGGATGTCAGGCCGGCGCACAAGCCGGCCATGGTCATCAAATTGGGGATGATCCGGTTGAACGACGGCCCGGTGTAGCGGGGATGTCGGCGAGGCCGAAACCGCCGCAGCCGCCCGATCGGCGAGCGGAACGGGGAGTCGCTCACGGCTCCGAACCGGGTGCGATCTCGGCGATCACCGTCTCCCCACCGACCATTTTCTGGCCGACGGCCACCAGCGGGCTGACGCCTTCCGGCAAATAGAGGTCGGTGCGGCTGCCGAAGCGGATGATGCCGAAGCGGGCGCCGGTTTGGACGGACTGGCCCTCATGCGCATCGCACAGGATGCGGCGGGCGATCAGGCCGGCGATCTGCACCACGGCGAATTCCCGCCCGTCGGACAGGCGCAACCCGACGGCATTGCGCTCATTCGATTCGCTGGCCTTGTCCAGGCTGGCGCTGACGAAAGCACCGTGATGGTAGGCGATGCGGGTCACCGTGGCGTCGATCGGCATGCGGTTCACGTGCACATCGAGCACCGACAGGAAAATCGACACCCGCCACAGCTGGGCGGGTCCCAGGCCCAATTAATCCGGCGGCGAAACCTGCGCGACGGCCACGATCCGCCCATCGGCCGGCGCGACGAATACCCCTGGGCGAGTCGGCGGCACCCGTTCGGGATCGCGGAAAAAGAAGAAGCAGAACAGGGTGAACGCGGCGCCGAGCCAGAACAGCCAGTCGCCAAGGAACAGACCGGCCACCAGCGCGACGATGCCCCCCAGGATGAAGGGGCGCCCGGCCGGATGGGGCTGTGGAAAAGCGATGCGGAGGTCGACGATCAGTGACATGGCGCGCAGCTTAGACCCGGTTTCCCAATAGGCGGCAAGACAATCGTTACCCGAGAGCTGGATGCGCTGGGAGAGGCCGAGCCACGGCATGGTGTTGGAACGACGGGGCTCCGCCCGGTTCGCCGCCCCCCTCCGACGCGCTGAAATCGGGGGGGTCGAGACCCTTCTCTCCGCTGTTCATGGGGTACTCCTGAACGGATTTCATAATGCGGTTCGCTCTCCCCCGAAAATGGGGACTGAAATGGTTGAGCTGAAAGGAAGGATTGGGTTCATGCTTTGTCCATTGACCCGGACCAATTTTTCGCGCCAAGGAAAAAAGCCGGATGAGCCAAAGGCCCGCGGGACAACTATAAACCGCGCGGATAGCGGGATCGGCTATGCCGTATCGGGCATCCCCACGCCGATCAGCGCGAACACCATCCCGACCACCCAGGCCAGATAGATGGCGATCAACTGGTCGCGCGGTGCATAGCGTTTGGGCAATTGCCATGCACCCACCGCACCGGGGATCAGTGCCACGATAGGCACCGCGATCCCATAGGTATCCCCGGCGTAAATCGCCATGACGAACCCCATTACCATCGCGACGAACACCGGCGGGATGCAGGCGACCACGATCAGATCGTGCTTCATCCGCGCGGCGGCGCAAATCACGAACCCAAACAGCATCAGCGCCAGGCCATAGACCAGAAGCTCCAGGATGGCGACGTGCCCGATGCGCCTAACTCCCGACCTTCAGCGGCGACACCAGGCCGCGCAGGCAGGCGAGCACTGACAGCGCCACCAGCTTACCTGTGCGGGGATTATCGTCGGAGGGCACGTTCTCGATCTTCATGGTGAAGCGGGCGGCATCGGCTTCCACCTGGATGGTGTGCACGTTGCGGTCGACATTGGGATCGGCCCAGATCCGCACCTTCGTGCGTACCGGCCCGATGCCCGCCAGCGCCAGCGCCGCCGCCACGTTCACATTGGCGGGGAAGCCCGCCGCCGCGTCCAGCGCATTGCCGTCAAAGACCAGTAGCGGCTTGGTCAGGCCGCTGATCGAAATGCTGTTCTTCTCCAGATAGGGTGCGCCTTCCAGCCCGCTCGGCGGCTTGCGGGTTTCGATCGTGACGCTTTCCACCGGTCCCTCGGCGGCGGCGCGCACCGCGTCCAACCCAAGCAAGGCCCCCGTGGGCACAATGACCCGGGCCCCAGCCGACAGGGCTCGGCGCATCAGGTGCATGCGGGGCAGCAGCGCGCCGGCCGACAGGACCACCAGGATCCGTCCGGCGTCGATCGCCGGCAGAGCGACACGCTCGAATTGAGAGGCCGGAACGCACTCCACGACGATGTCGGCGGCGGCGAGATCGGGTAGTTCCACCAGCCTGGGCGGATGGCGGAAGCCCGCCAAATTCGCCAGCGCCTTGGTCTGATCGCGGACCGCGATTGCGATCAGGCTCAAACCATCCACTCCGGCGTCCAGTGCCCGGGCCAGCGGTAAGCCAATCGCTCCCAGGCCCGCGATCCCCACAGTCATGGTCATGCCGCGCCCTCCGTCCCTTGCCCGTCCAGAATGCCCCGCGCCATCGCGAGTTCCTCCGGTGTGTTGATATTGATGAACGGGTCCCATTTCCCCAAGGGGAAATCAACCCGCCGCATGCCTATGGTCGAGGTAAAGTAGTGGATATCCCGCCTTCCCGGGGCGGAAAGCAGCGTTCGGAGCAAGTAGCGGCAGGCGATGGGCCAAAGCGCGACCAGATGATGGGGTTGCCCGAGGCTCGCGGCACAGGCCGGCGGCGGCATCAGAGCCGCGGCAAGGCCGAGGGGGATGAACGGCGTATCGCCTGGGACGGTCAGAAGCGCGGTCGCGCCGAGTCCCGCCGCCCAGTCCAGTCCGGCCAACAGGCCGGCCAGAGGCCCCTCCCCCGAGAAAGCGCCGTCATCCAGCACCGGCAGGCCGAACGCCGCGAAACGGGCCGGATCGCCGTTGGCACTGATCGCGGCATCCGAAAGCCCGAGGCGTGCGATAACGCGCGCCAGCATGGGCTGGCCGCCGAGGTCCAGCAGCGGCTTATCGCCGCCGCCCATCCGGCGCGCCGACCCGCCAGCCAAGACCAGCGCGGCAATCCTGTCCATCAGAGGGAAAACCTGGGGCGAACGATGGGTTTCGAACCCACGACATCCAAGACCACAACCTGGCGCTCTACCAACTGAGCTACGTCCGCCACCCAGGGCGCGCGGTGTAGGACGGCCGGGGGGGGCACGTCAATGATCGGCTTACCGGAAATCGGAGCTGTCAGACGAACACCCAGGAGAATTGCACTTGGATCGGACCGCCCCCTTCCGTCATCCTCGGGCTTGGCCCGAGGACCGCCCGTGGCACTTGCCAGGTTCATCATGGTGTTCTCGCACCGCCGGCGTTCGTGGCGGTCCTCGGGTCAAGCCCTTCGTTCACGCCGGTCTCGCCATATTCGGTTCATGGTCCTTTACCCGAAATGCCTCTTGCTCACGCAGCAGTTCCCACCGCGGCGGCGTGAGGCGCACGTTGCGCGGGATCGCCCCGACCATTCGGATGATCGGCATATAGATGATGCAGTGGGTCGCAGGACTAAAGCGTGCCAGCCATCTTGCAAAGGGCGCGTAAGCGTTAGCCCCGCGTCTCCGCGTTCAGGATGAAAAAAACCCCACAACCTGCTTAGGAAGCAGGCATCTGCTAAAGGCGGGCTTCACGGCTATTGCCTAACCCGTGACCTTTCGGCGGCGAGCGGCTGCCGGAGAACGCCGAACCCCCGCCAAATCAACGAAAAACACTTTAACGCGTACCCCGCATTGAAGCTTGGCACGCCGCGTGCAAACTTAGGTTGCTGTCCACGTCGCCTCATCCAGGTGGCAACCCGGGCAGCCAGCAAGTATGGGAGAGCCCGGCGAGACCGGGCTAGAGGCGCATGAAGAAGATCGAGGCTGTCATCAAGCCGTTCAAACTGGACGAAGTGAAGGAGGCTCTGCACGAAGTCGGTCTGCAAGGCATCACCGTGGTGGAAGCCAAGGGATTCGGACGCCAGAAAGGGCATACCGAGTTATACCGCGGTGCCGAGTACGTGGTAGACTTTCTGCCGAAGGTGAAGATCGAGGTCATCTGCGAGGATGCCGTTGTCGAACGGGCCGTGGAGGCGATCGTGAACGCCGCCCGCACCGGCCGAATCGGCGACGGCAAGATCTTCATTTCCGCCGTCGAGGAAGTGATCCGCATCCGCACCGGCGAACGGGGCGAAGACGCGATCTGATCTCAGCGCGGCGGAGCCGCGATCTGATCTCAGCGCGGCGGAGCCGCGATCTGATCTCAGCCCGGCGGAGCCGCGAGACGACCAACAAGAATACCGCTTTCGGCCCCTGGCGGAAACGAGTAGAGGGGCCGGCCCATCGGGGTCCGCGTGGTGCGGACCCATCAAAACGCCGCCTCCGCCGCGATCTCGCGACGGGCACGACCCAGGCGGTTTCCAGAGACCTAGAACGGGGATTTTCAGGTATGGTGAAAAAGCCGACAACGACGAACTCCAGCGTGCAAAACGTGCTGGATATGCTCAAGGAGCATTCCGTCGAATATGTGGACCTGCGGTTCACCGACCCGCGCGGCAAGTGGCAGCACACCGCGCAGCACGTCTCGACCATCGACGAAGACGTGTTCCGTGATGGTATCATGTTCGACGGATCGTCCATCGCGGGCTGGAAGGCGATCAACGAGTCCGACATGATCCTGATGCTGGATCCGGACACCGCGGTGATGGACCCGTTCTCGGCGAAGCCCCAGATGATCATCATCTGCGACATTATCGAGCCGTCCACCGGCCAGTCATACGCGCGCGATCCGCGCAGCACGGCGAAGAAGGCAGAAGCCTATGTGAAGACCTCCGGCATCGGCGACGCCTGCTATTTCGGCCCGGAAGCCGAGTTCTTCATCTTCGACAGCGTGAAGTTCGGCACCGGCGGCAACTACGGCACCTACCAGATCGACAGCCAGGAAGGCCCGCAGGCGTCCATGAAGGACTACCCCGAGGGCAACATGGGCCATCGCCCGGTCGTCAAGGGCGGCTACTTCCCCGTCCCGCCGGTCGATAGCGAAGTCGACCTGCGCGCCGAGATGCTGTCCACCATGGGTGAGATGGGCCTCGCGATCGAAAAGCACCACCACGAAGTCGCGCAGAGCCAGCACGAGCTGGGCACCAAGTTCGGCCCCCTGACCCGTCAGGCCGACCACATGCAGATCTACAAATACTGCGTGCACAACGTGGCCCACAGCTACGGCAAGACCGCCACCTTCATGCCGAAGCCGATCTATGGCGACAACGGCTCGGGCATGCATGTCCACCAGTCGATCTGGAAGGCTGGCAAGCCGCTGTTCGCGGGCAACCGCTACGCCGACCTGTCGGAAACCTGCCTATATTACATCGGCGGCATCATCAAGCATGCCAAGGCGCTGAATGCGTTCACCAACCCCTCGACCAACAGCTACAAGCGATTGATCCCCGGGTTCGAAGCGCCGGTGCTGTTGGCTTATTCCGCCCGTAACCGCTCCGCGTCGTGCCGCATCCCGTATGCGACCAACCCAAAGGCCAAGCGCGTGGAAGTCCGCTTCCCCGACGCCGCCGCCAACCCGTACCTGGCGTTCTCGGCCATGCTGATGGCCGGCCTGGATGGCATCAAGAACAAGATCCACCCCGGTGACCCGATGGACAAGGACCTGTACGATCTTCCCCCGGAAGAGCTGAAGGACATCCCGACGGTGTGCGGCAGCCTGCGTGAAGCCCTCGGCGCCCTCGCCGCGGACCATGACTTCCTGCTGGCCGGCGATGTGTTCTCCAAGGACCAGATCGAGAGCTACATCGAGCTGAAGTGGTCCGAGGTGTACCGCTTCGAACACACCCCGCACCCGGTCGAGTTCGAGATGTACTACTCGGTCTGATCCGGGGTTTTTCCCGAGCTTACCAAGCGCCCCGCCATCCCTCTGAGGATGGCGGGGCTTTTTTTTGCGTCGGCAGGAAATTGACCGATGTCATTGATTTGATAGCAATTGAAAAGCATTTGCCTGGATAATAGGCAGATCGTGTCGGGGCTTCCGCGACGCCGGAAGGACAGAATGGGCGGATACCCCGCAGGTTGGCCTATCCCTGGCTCATTCCGCCAGAATCTCGGTTTCCCCTAAGACTTGGCACGCATCTTGAATATCTCATCTCGATCCGCCGCTCACTCCGATGCGGTGGCACCGGAGAGGGACAATGCCGCTCACGTTCAACGGGGATACATCGACATGAAACTCATCATGGCCATCATTAAGCCGTTCAAACTGGACGATGTCCGCGAAGCCCTCACGCCCCTCGGGGTTCAGGGTCTGACGGTCACCGAAGTCAAAGGCTTTGGGCGGCAGAAGGGGCAAACGGAAATCTATCGTGGCGCCGAGTACCACGTGAGCTTCCTGCCCAAGATCAAGATCGAAGTGGTCGTCAACGACGACCTCGCCGATCAGGTCATCGAAGCGATCGCCAAGTCCGCCCACACCGGGAAGATCGGTGACGGCAAGATTTTTGTTCTCGACATCGAGCGTGCCATGCGGATCCGCACCGGGGAAACCGACGGCGAAGCGCTCTAATCCAAACGATAGGGAAACAGGACGATGATGAAACCCCGCCTCAACTGGGGATTGGCCGCTTTTGTGCCGATGCTTCTGGCCGCGGCCCCGGCCTTCGCCGAACCGCAGATCGACACCGGCGATCAAGCCTGGATGCTTACCAGCACCGCGCTGGTGCTGATGATGACGATTCCCGGTTTGGCGCTGTTCTACGCCGGCATGGTGCGTAAGAAGAACGTGCTTGCCACCATGATGCAGTCCTTCGCGATTACCTGCATCGTGACGCTGGTATGGGTCGTTGCCGGCTACAGCATCGCCTTCACCAACGGCAACGCGTTCATGGGCGACTTCTCCCGCATCATGCTGAAAGGCATCGCCGACGGCATCAGCAAAGGCGGCGACGTGCCGTTCCTGCTTGGCGCCGGCAGCCCGGCCGAGGCGCAACAGACGATCTCCGAGTCGCTGTACATGATGTATCAGATGACCTTCGCGATCATTACGCCGGCGCTGATCTGCGGGGCCTTCGCCGATCGTATGAAGTTCTCCGCCATGTGCATCTTCATGACCCTATGGTCGCTGTTCATCTATGCGCCGGTCGCGCATTGGGTGTGGGCGCCGACGGGTTGGGCCTCGGTCATGGGCGTGCTCGACTTCGCCGGCGGCACCGTCGTGCATATCAACGCGGGTGTTGCTGGCCTGGTTTGCTGTCTGGTTCTCGGCAAGCGTCAGGGTTACGGCACGATCAACATGTCCCCTTACAATCTGGGTTACGCCTTCATCGGCGCCTCCCTGCTGTGGGTGGGCTGGTTCGGGTTCAACGCGGGTTCCGCGGTTGGCGCCAACGGCCGTGCGGCCATGGCGATGACGGTGACGCAGATCGCGACGGCAACCGCGGCGCTGGGCTGGATGTTCGCGGAGTGGATCACCAAGGGTAAGCCTTCGGTTCTCGGCGCGATCTCTGGTGCGGTTGCCGGTCTGGTTGCGATCACCCCGGCCTCGGGCTTCGTGCTGCCCGGCGCTTCGATCGTAATCGGCCTGGCGGCCGGCGTGGTCTGCTTCTGGTCGGCCACCGCCCTGAAGCACATGCTTGGTTACGACGACTCCCTGGATGCCTTCGGTGTGCATGGCATCGGCGGTATCGTCGGCGCGCTGCTGACGGGGGTGTTCTCCTTCGCCCCGCTGTCGGCAACCGATGCGAGCCCAGACGGCAGCCCCGGCGGCCTCGCGCAGCTGATCATCCAGTGCAAAGGCGTCGCCGCGACCATCGTCTACAGCGGCGTGGGCACTCTGATCATCCTCTACATCGTCAAGGCCCTGGTCGGTCTGCGGGTGACCGACGAGGAAGAGCGGGAAGGCCTGGACATTTCGTTGCACGGCGAACAGGTCCTCTAAAGACGAAGCTGGAATGGGCATCTTACGAGGGGTGCCCGTTTCTTCCATCCATACAGTACGGACACCGTACAGAATTAAATTGGAGTTTGTCGCATGAAACGTCGTTCAGCGCGCCGCACGGCCCCTTGGCTGGCCGCCGCCGCAACCTTGGCTACCTCGGCACTGCTGCCGGCGCAGGCCCAAACCTCGACCCCCGCCCCGCCGTCGAAAAGCGATCAGTGGACCGATGCAATAACGTTCGGTCTACAGATCGAGGGCGGCATCATCGGCAACGCCGCGAGCCCCAGGAACGGCATTAATTTCGGGCAATCGTTCACGGACAAGTCGAACGATTTCGCGCTCAATCAGATCCTGGCCACCGTGACTCGGCCGCTCGATCCGAAAGCCACCGGCTATGACTTCGGCTTCAAGCTGCAAGCCCTGGGCGGAACGGACGCGCGCTACACCCGCTGGACCTATTTCGGACAGGGGCAGTCCGGCAGCCGCGTCCAGGGCGATATCGTCGAAGCCAATGTGCTGCTGCACACGCCCTGGCTGACCGAGGGAGGCATCGACTTCAAGGCCGGCATGTATTCCACACCGATGGGGGCGGAGACGATCGATCCGTCCACCAACTCCTTCTACTCGAAGTCCTACATTTTCAACTTCGGCCTGCCGTACAAGCACACCGGCCTCCTGGCGACCGCGCATGTGACCAGCGTGCTCGATCTGTATGCCGGCGTGGACACTGGCGTGAACACCACGGTCGGAGTTGGCAGCGGCGACAACAACGGCACCGCCGCGTTCATGGGCGGCGTCGGGTTGAACCTGATGGGCGGCGACCTGACCGTCCTGGCACTGGCCCATATCGGGCCGGAAAACCCGAGCATGGGCCCTGGCGCGGTGCAGGATGCCAACAAGTACAACCGAGAGATCGGCGACATCGTGGTGACCTGGAAGGCGACCGGGTCTCTGACGTTGATCACCGAGCTGAACTACATCCACGACGACAACCCGTTCATCACAACGGCGAACGGCAGCCCGGCTAACGGTGCCTCGGCGTACGGCATCGCGCAGTATTTCGGGTATTCGATCACCGATGAGGTGACGCTGAACGCCCGCGCGGAAGTGTTCTCCGACACCAAGAACTTCTTCGTGGCCGCATTCCCGGGCAACAATGCGTTCAACGCCGTGGAATCGGGTTATGCCCTGACCAACGCCTACAGTGTGTCGGGTAACAGCGGCACCACGTATGGGGCAATCACCCTGGGTGCGACCTACAAGCCGAAGATGGATTGGTTCCCTGTTAGCACCGTGTTGCTGATCCGGCCGGAAATCCGCTACGATGCCTCCTTGAACGGCAAGAAGCCCTTCAACGGCGGCAAGGATAACGGCGCTTTCACGTTCGGAACGGACTTCGTCCTGACGTTCTGATCCAAAGCAACCCAACGAAACGGCGGGCCGGGGAGCAATCCCCGGCCCGTTTTCGTTTCGGGGACATCTTTCAAGTCAATCGATGAAATTATCGTTCATCGCACATCGGTTTGGCCCGCGCATTGCATATTGATTAATGCCATGGCGCCAAGCGCCACGGATGACCACACGAATAGCGACAAATGCCAAGGAGCAACCACGATGCGTAAATTAACAGCGATCATTGCTGCCGGATTGATCAGCCTGTGTTCGTCAGGCGTAATGGCGGCCTCCTATATGGGGCCGATCAGCAGCGATAGCCAGGTCGCCGCCGCCCCGAACACGGCCTATGCCGTTACCATGAAGTCCGATCCCGCGCCTGGCTACAAGCTTGAGGGGTCGAAGTTGACGGTCCTGAAGGGCGGCGATTATTTCCTGATCGCGGCCGCGCAGCTCGGCGGTAGCGGCCCCGGCAATATCTGGCTGTGGACGCGGCTGAACGGCAAGGATGTGCCCGACTCCAACTCGATCCAGAACATCCCGTCGAAGGACTTCACCACGGTTCTGGTGTCGCAGGGCGAGATGACCTTAAAGGCCGGTGACGTGGTGGAAGTCATGTATCAGGCGAGCGCCCCCGGACTCGGCCTGATCGCGACGAAGCCGGCGAACATGCCCGCCGTACCGTCCATGATCTTCACCATCTTCAAGAACTAACCCCGGCAACCCCGACCGGACGCGTCGAAGGTTGAAAGGACGTCGGGAAAACAGGGCGAGTCGTGTTCTTATGGAGTACGGCTCGCCGCATCTGACGCCAAGGCGACGTGAACGGGCCGGGGAGCGATTCCCGGCCCGTTGCCATTTCACCCGGGCAGATGCAGTTTTTGCGCGGCCGCCAGAAGACCGCCCAGCAACGCCACCGTAGAACCGATTACTACCGGCATCTGCCACCAGCTCGGCAGCTTCGACACGACATGGGACACGAGAACGTCCAGCTTGCCGTTCATCTCGGCCATCTTCTGCTCGAGGGCGCCCAGGCGGAGTTCGACCCGGTCCACGCTGTTTTCCAGCCGGCCGATCCGGTTATCCACGCCGTCCATCCGTGCTTCGATCGTCGCCATGCGAACCTCCATGCCGGGATCATGAGGCCCCCCGCCCCCGGATTCAAGTGGTTTCGGTGGATGCCCACCACCAAGCCGGTGAATCGGTGCGTGTTTCGGACTCTCGCTCATACTATTGTACCCATCTAAGGTTTTTGGCGGTGATGCCTCCCCCATCATGGGCACAAAAAGGTTAACGAAACGTCAACACTACAGGGTTAATCCACCATCGACGGTGATTGTTTGCCCGGTCACCATCGCCGCGCCAAAGCCCAGGAACAGCACGACCTCGGCCAGATCGTCGGTCGTGCAGCGGCGCTTCAGCAAGGCGCGCTCGATCGATTGCTGGCGTTCCTCGTTGGTCCATTCGACCATCCAGGAGCTATCGACGGCCCCCGGCGCGATGGCATTCACGCGGACCTCGGGCGCCAGCGCGCGCGCCAGATTCTGCGTCAGGCTCACCACCCCCGCCTTGGTCGCGCCATAGGCCAGGCTGCTGCCGGCGCGTCCCAGGCCAGCGATGGAGGCGGTGCTGACGATCGCCCCATGCGACGCCCTCAAAGCGGGCGCCGCGGCCTTGGCACAGCGGAATACACCCAGCAGGTTGACCTGCAGCAGGGTCTGCCACAGCTCCTCGGTGATCAGTTCGAGCTGTGCCGGCACGATGCGGTGCCGCGTGCCGGGCGTGCCGGCGTTGGCGAACAGCAAGTCCAACCGGCCGAGGTCCTTGACCGCCTGCTCCACCATGCGCGGCGCGTCCGCGGCGTCGCCGACGCTGCCTGGGGCCATGACGGCCTTGCCGCCGGCGTCCACGATCTTGTCCACCGCCTCTGGCCCACGGGGATCGTCGGGCAGGAAATTAATGGCGACGGTGCAGCCGAACTTCGCCAGCATGGAAGCCGTGGCGAAGCCAATGCCGGAGGCACCCCCGGTTACGAGCGCCGTTTTGCCGGCGAGGTCATAAGAGATCATTTGCCCTCCATGGGTCCGATTTTGCGCAATGCCTGTTTTAGCGCCAGCAGCTTGCGGTCGCGTTCGCGGAACAGGTCCTCGGGGCTGGAGTCGCCCCAGTCGAAGTAGCCCTTGCCGGACATGACGCCGGTGCGCCCGGCGGCGATCAGAGCGTCCAGCGTCTCGCTATGGTCGCGCGGTTCGGGCGGGGTGTAGGACCGGTTCTTCATCCCCTGCTGCATCAGCAGCAGCCCGGTAAAGTCGGCCTTGGCCATGATGCCGAGGATGGGGATGCGCAGCGCCAGCCCGTGCAGCACGGAATCGTCGATGTCCTTGGGGGTGACCAACCCCTCGTCGAGCATCCGGTAGACCTCCAACTGCATCGCCGCTTGCAGGCGGTTGGCGACGTAGCCCTGCACCATCTGCTTGAACACCACGGGCGCCTTGCCCATCGCGGCGACCATGTCGCGCACGGTGGTCACAGCGGACGGGTCGGTCTCCGGCCCCGGACACAGATCGACCAGATCGCACAGGTACGGCGGCGTATACCAATGCGCGATGATCGTCCGCCTGGCCAAGCCCGGCGGCACCAGGGGAAAAATATCGAGGTTGGAGGTGTTGCTCGCCAGAATGGCATCGGGGTCCATCAGCGTCTCAAGCTGCCCGTAAACCAGACGTTTGATGTCCGGCCGCTCGACCACCGCTTCGACCACGACCCTGGCGCCCTTCACCGTATCGGCCAGCGACGGCACGCACCGCACGGCGGAGGACAGCCATTGCCGGTCCTTGCCGGGATCGACCTCCCCATTTTCGGTGAGCGTCGCCAGAGCCGTGGCCATCAGGCCGGGGGCGCGTTCCAGCGACTCCGGGTTGTTGTCCGTCAGGCGCACCTGGTGCCCGCCAATGGCAAACACCAACGCCAGCGCATGGCCCATCAAACCCGCGCCGACAACCGCGACTTCCGCCATATCCTTATACTCCTTCAGGCAGCCAAGGCTCCGGTGCCCGGCAATCGATGTCGGTGTTCACATCCACGATCACGGTCTCATCCGACGCCAGAGCCTCCTTCAACGCTGGCCCGATCTGCGACGGGTCCTCGACCCGGATGCCCCGCAGCCCGAATACCTTCGCCACGTCGGAGAAGTTGGTGGGCCCAAACCGCACCAGTTCCCGCACGTCGCCGGGCTTGTTGCCCTGCTGGCGCTGGATGTTCGGCCAGCCCTGGCCGAAGCCGGAGTTGTTGTTGACCACCAGCACCACCGCGATGCCGCGCCGCTTGGCGGTTTCCAGCTCCGTCAGGTGATAATACAGCGCCCCGTCGCCGGACCAGCAGATCACCTTGCGGTGCGGGGCCGCGCATTTGGCGCCGAGCGCCGCCGGGAACGACCAACCGAGCGAACCGGCGGCGCGGAGGTAGGTCTGCCCCTTCCCGTTCAGTTCCACCAGCGAGCTGGTCCAGATGGACGAATACCCGGTATCGGCGACCAGGATGCCGTCATGCGGCAGGGCAGCGGTGATTTCCGCGCACAAGCGGTCGGGCCAGATGCCCACCGCGTTGCTGGCCAAAGCCGGCGCCCGTTCGGCGCGCCATGCCGCCATCATGCCGGCGGCCCAGTCGGCGAACGACTTGTCGCGTTTGGCGCCCGCCAAGGCAACCTCCAGCTTGGCCAGCGTGGCCTTCGGGTCGCCCATGATGCCGAGCGTGTTGGGGTAGGAACGGCCCAGTTCCGTCGGATCGAGGTCAATCTGCACGCACTTCGTGTCGATCGCCGGGACGCGCCAAGTGTGCGTCGTCTGATCCCCGGTGTCGCAGCCGACGAAGAACACCATCTCCGCCGCATGCACGATCTTGTTCGTGGGCGGTGCCGCGTAGTTGCCGGAACAGCCGACCGACAGACGGTGGCGGGTGGGAACAATGCCGCGCGCCCCCAACGAGGTTGCAATGGGCGCGCCCAGCAGTTCGGCAACCGCCAGCAATTCGGGGCCGGCTTTGGAGGCCATCGCCCCTTCCCCCGCCACGATGCAGATTTTTCCGGATGCCAGCAGCGCGGAGGCCACGCGCTGAATGTCGTCGTCGGACGGGGTGGGGCGATGCGGCGGAATGGTCAGTTGGAACGCTGGATCGGCGACGGGGGCTTCATTGACCATCCCGGCCTCAATCACCTCCGCCTGCAAGCCGTTGAGATCCAAATGCGCTGGGCGAGGCGTGCCGGTCATCGCTTCCCGCCACGCCTGCCGCATCAGCCGCGGCAGGTCCGACGCGGCGTCCACCCGCGCCGAGAACTTCGTCACGGACGAGAACATCGGCTGGTGCGGGATTTCCTGATACGCATTGCGATGCTGCATGGACGGCTGCTTGTGGCCGGTCATGGCGATCACCGGCGCTCGGCCGAGATACGCATCCTGCAAGCCGGAGGCGAGGTTCGCCGCGCCCACCGATTGGGCGAAGCAGATGCCGGGTTTGCCGGCGATGCGGGCGTAGCCGTCGGCCATGTAGGCGACGGCTTTCTCGCTGTGGCCCAGCACCCGCTGCACGCCGAGGGTGCCGAGTTCGATCAGCGTGCGGCGCAGCACGGCGTCGATGAAGAAGACGTGGCTGGTGCCGTTGGCAGCCAAGCTGCGGGCGAGATACTCCGCCCCGGTGACAGGTTCGGTCATATGCGTTTCTCCCTTATGTGCGAGCGAGTTTAGGGTGCGCCGGTCGCCGGGACAACCGGGGCGCCAACAAGGTCGCGCCGGGCAGCGGAATCCAGATAAAAACGAAACAAGACCGTGAGAAAAACGGTTGCCAGCCACCACCAGGCCAATTCCTGCACCAGCCATACCGTGTAAAGCGCAAGCGACCCATGCAACGGGTAGGCGACGCCGCCGATCGCGATGGTGGCGTTCAAACGCTCCCGCAGTACCAGGCCCAGCAGTACCGCCGGGTAGAATTTCAGCAGCCCTGCCAGAACGATCGCGCCGTATCCAGCGACCCGCGCTGCCGGCTGGTGGAGGACGAAATCGGTCTCGTCGCGATTTGCCAAGGCCGCCAAGCCGGCGGCGATCGCCCGTTGATGTCCCAGATTCGTCGCGAGCCGCAGCACCGCGACGCCGCCGGTCATGAATTCAGCGGGCATCCTCCTCAAGGATCCGTCGTCGACGGCGACCACCTGGACGTGAGCATCGGACCCGACAAATGCGTCTCCGATGCGCCGCACCAGCATCGCGAACGACTCCCAGTCGTCCAACACCGGCACGACGATGGCTATGCGGTCGCCCATGACATCCGCCCCTTCGGCTTCACGGGCAAATATAGCCCGTTCCTCCCGGTGCCTTGAAGCACCCCACCGACTCCGGGAACACATGCTTGGGCAACCACAACACCGCCTCCGGCACGAAAATCGTGAACGCGATCGCCGCGAAGAAGATGATGTAGATCGGCAGGCTGGCTTTCAGCGCGGTGGAAAACTTCACGTTCAGGAATTTCGACGCCATCAGCAGCGCCAGCCCGTATGGTGGCGTGATCAATCCGAACGCTAGCGTGACGATCAGCACAACGCCCATATGGACCGAGTTGATCGACGCCTGCTCGGTCAACACGTTCACGACCGGCATGAAGATTATAATGGCCGGCACCGGCTCGATGAAGTCACCGACAATGACGAACACCAGCACTAGTGCGAACATGACCATATGCATGTCGTCGCCCGCGAAGCCGCTGATCCAGCCCGCCACCACGATCGGCCCGCGCAGATAGGCCAGCAGCCAGCCGAACGCGGAAGCGGCCGCGATAGTGATCATCGGCAATGAGTAGATCATCCCGGCATGCACGAAATCGCGCGGCACGCTCTTCAGGTGACCCGGGTTCAGGAAGGGAATGACGATCAGCAGGATGTAGGCGATAGCGATCACGCCCGCCTCGGTGGGCGTGAACCAGCCGGTCAGAATGCCGCCCAGCAAGATGACCGGAATCATCATCGGCAGCGCGGCGGCGCGCCCCGCCGTCGCCAACTGCCCGAATGTGGAACGCGGCCGGCGAAACCCGGCGGGGCCGAAGAAGTAGCAGTAGATCATCAGCCCGATGCCGATGAACAACCCCGGCACGATGCCGCCCAGAAACAGACCGGCGATAGAAACGTTGCCGATCGCGCCATAGACTACGGCCATGATCGACGGCGGGACCAAAGCGGCGATCGTCGAGGCAGCGGCGATCAGCGCGGCGGTGAACTCAGGCCGGTAGCCCTCCCGCGCCATCGGGCCGGCCATGGTGCGGGACAGCACCGCGACGTCGGCCGATGACGAGCCGGACATGCCGGAGAAGAACATCGAAAACACCGTGGTGACCTGCGCCAAACCGCCGCGGATGTGGCCCACCAAGGCCTGCGACAAATCGGCGATACGGATGACCACGTTGGCGGAGGTCATCAGCTCTCCCACCAGCAGGAAGAACGGAATCGCCATCAGGGCTTCGGCGTCGATGCCGTTGAACAGCTGCGCGATCATCGATTGCAGGGTGATGGGGGTGAAGATCGTGCCTACCAGCACCCCCGCGATCAGCGCGAAGGCCACGGGGACCCCGAGGTAGCCGAGCGACAGGAACAGCGTGGTCATGATCGCCAGCAGAACGGCGTTGGACATGATCATGCAAACGTTTCCACCAAACCGTCATCCTCGGG
>CAIYDT010000174.1 GCA_903924985.1 uncultured Acetobacteraceae bacterium | reverse complement strand
GGAGGCGCCGGCGGGCACGCCGACCGACCCCACTCCCTTGAACCACGCGGGCACCTGCGCGTCGGCATCGTCGATCAGGAAGGCCGGTTTGCCCAATTCTTCCCCGATTTCGCGCAGCCGGTTGGAGTTGGAGGAGTTGCGCGATCCCACCACCAGGATCATGTCGACGACCGCCGCAAGCTCTCTCACCGCCGTCTGGCGGTTCTGCGTGGCGTAACAGATATCGCGTACATCCGGTCCGACGATCGCCGGGAAACGTGTCTTCAACGCGGCGATGATGCCGCGCGTGTCGTCCACCGACAGCGTGGTTTGGGTGATGTAGGCGAGCTTTTCCGGGTCGGCGACCTGTAACCCCGGCACGTCCTCGACGGTCTGCACCAGATGAATTTTGGCGGGAACCTGTCCGATCGTGCCCTCGACCTCCGCATGACCGGCATGCCCGACCAGCACGATCTCGCGGCCCTGCCTGGCGTAGCGGCGGCCTTCGTTGTGCACCTTGGCGACCAGGGGGCATGTCGCGTCGATTACCGGCAGACCGCGGTCGGCCGCGAGTTCCTCGACCCGCTTCGCCACGCCGTGGGCGGAAAATACGGTCATCGCGCCCGGCGGGATTTCGTCCAACTCGTCCACGAACACCGCGCCGCGGGTGCGCAGATCTTCCACCACATGGCGGTTATGTACGATCTCGTGGCGCACGTAGATCGGCGGGCCATACTTCTTCAGCGCGCGTTCCACGATCTCAATGGCCCGTTCGACGCCGGCGCAAAAACCGCGCGGCTGGGCCAGGACGACACGAATCATGCGGCTAACTCTCCTGTGGTGCCCCCAAGGGGCCGCGCCAAACAACGGCCGGCTCATTATACCGGACCGGGCCGGTCTGGATATAACGGATCGGGATATGGCAGAACGGGGCTTCCGTCGCAACGCCATCTCTTCGCCATGAACGCATGGCAGTGCTCTGGCCCATGCCGCGACGTTGCGGTAAAGCCTGCCCACGAGGGACAAATTCGGTGTGGCGGTTTTGACACAGAGGCGCTCGCTTCTTGCGTTTAATCATGCAAGGCTGTCCGCTTCATGCTAACGGCCTGGGGATTACGCCCCGGCTACCAGGGGTACCATGATACGAGGCTGGCAGTGACATCGGATGGCATAGTCGCGGTGAAGGCGGGTTCCGGCTTAACCCGAGCACTCGCGGATTCGGCGGAAGTGGTTGAATCCACGCTGGAATACCTGCTCCCCACCCCCGAAGGGGCGGAGGCTCGGCTGGCCGAGGCCATGCGTTACGCCGCCCTCGGCGGCGGCAAGCGACTCCGCGCGTTCCTGGTCATGCAGACCGCGTCGCTGTTCTCGGTTTCCGAAACCTGCGCCGCCCGTGTCGCGGCTTCGATCGAGATGTTGCATGCCTATTCGCTGGTGCACGACGACTTGCCGGCGATGGACGACGACGACCTCCGCCGCGGCAAACCCAGCACGCATAAGGCCTTCGATGAGGCCACGGCGATCCTGGCCGGCGACGCGCTGCAATGCCGCGCGTTCGAGGTCCTGGCGGAAACTGACACCCATTCCGATCCCTTGGCGCGCTGCGAGCTGGTCGTGGCGCTGGGCGCCGCCGCTGGGGCGCGCGGCATGGCTGGCGGGCAGATGATCGACATGGTGACGGAAGGCCAGACGCTGGATGGCCCGGCGGTGACGCGGCTACAGGCGTTGAAAACCGGTCGTCTGATCCAATTTAGCTGCGAGGCGGGCGCCATTCTGGGGCGCGCACAAGCTCATCAGCGGCATTTGCTGGCGGCCTACGGGCGCGATCTTGGCGCCGCCTTTCAAATAGCCGACGATCTGCTCGATGTAGAAGGCGACTCGGCCGAGATCGGTAAGACCGCCGGTAAGGACGCGGCAGCCGGTAAAGCGACGATGGTGGCCGTGCTTGGCGTCGAATTGGCGCGGGCGCATGCCGATGCTCTGGCGAAGCAGGCAGCGGAGCACCTGGACGGATTTGGGGAAAAAGCAGGCCTGCTGCGGGATCTGGCGGCTTATGTCGTGCAGCGGCGAAGCTAAATTGGTGAGCGAAAACAGATGAGCCCGGTGCAGACCCCTCTGCTGGATCGCGTGCGCTTTCCGGCAGATATGCGAAATTTCTCGCCCGATCAGCTGCGTCAGCTGGCCGACGAATTGCGGGCGGAGACCATCGATGCGGTCTCGGTCACCGGTGGCCATCTGGGCGCGTCGTTGGGCGTGGTGGAGCTGACGGTCGCCATTCACGCGATCTTCGACACCCCGCGCGACCGCCTGATCTGGGACGTCGGGCATCAGGCCTATCCGCATAAGATTCTGACGGGGCGGCGCGATCGCATCCGCACCTTGCGTCAGGCGGGCGGGCTGTCGGGTTTCACCCGCCGCGGCGAGAGCGAATACGACCCGTTCGGCACGGCGCATTCATCGACCTCTATCTCCGCCGGCCTCGGCATGGCGGTCGCCCGCGACCTAAAGACCGCGCGCGGCGAGAAGGACGACCGCAACGTGATCGCCGTGATTGGCGACGGCGCCATGAGCGCCGGCATGGCGTACGAGGCGATGAACAACGCCGGCGCGCGCCACTCCCGCCTGATCGTCGTGCTCAACGACAACGACATGTCGATCGCCCGGCCGGTGGGCGCCATGAGCGCCTATCTGTCGCGGCTGATGTCGTCCCGTAGCTTCCTGACCCTGCGCGAGCTTGGCTCCAAAATGGCCAAGCGCTTCCCGCGCGGCATCGAGCGCACGCTGGGCCGAGCGGAAGAATATGCCCGTGGCATCCTGACCGGCGGTACGTTGTTCGAGGAGCTGGGGTTCTACTACGTCGGCCCGATCGACGGGCATAACCTGGACCACTTGCTGCCGGTGCTGCGCAACGTGCGCGAAGCCGACGAAACCGGACCCATCCTGGTGCATGTGATCACCCAGAAGGGCAAAGGCTACGTTCACGCCGAGGCGTCGGCCGACAAGCACCACGCCGTGTCGAAGTTTAACGTCATCACGGGCGAGCAGGCCAAGTCCCCGCCGGGGCCGCCGTCTTACACCAGGGTGTTCGCGGATGCGCTGATCGGGGAAGCCGAACGCGATCCCAACGTCGTCGCCGTGACCGCCGCCATGCCCGCTGGCACCGGGCTGGACCGCTTCGGCAAGCGCTTCCCCGACCGCACCTTCGACGTCGGCATCGCCGAACAGCACGCGGTGACCTTCGCCGCCGGCATGGCGACCGAGGGGTTGAAGCCGTTCTGTGCCATCTACTCGACCTTCCTGCAGCGCGGCTACGACCAGCTGGTGCACGACGTGTCCATCCAGAACCTGCCGGTGCGGTTCGCACTGGATCGGGCCGGGCCGGTCGGGTACGACGGCGCCACCCACGCCGGCAGTTTCGATATCGCCTTCCTGAACTGCCTGCCGGGCATGGTCATCATGGCCCCGTCCGATGAGGCGGAACTGATGCACGCCGTGACCACGGCCACCGCGATCGACGACCGGCCCAGCGCCTTCCGCTTTCCGCGCGGGGAGGGGACCGGCGTGGTGCTGCCGACCCGGGGGGAGGTTCTGACCCTCGGCAAAGGCCGCATCGTGCGGGAAGGTACGAGCATCGCCATCCTGTCGCTGGGCCCGCGCCTGGCGGATGCCATGAAGGCGGCGGACGAACTGGCCGCGCGTGGCCTGACCTGCACCGTCGCCGATGCCCGCTTCGTCAAGCCGCTGGATACCGCGATGGTCGAGCAACTCGCCAGGCACCATGAAGTGCTGATCACCATCGAGGAAGGCTCCATCGGCGGCTTCGGCACGGCGGTGCTGCACCATCTCGCCTGGAAGGGCCTGCTGGATCACGGCTTGAAGGTGCGGCCGATGGTTTTGCCGGATGTGTATCTGGATCACGACTCGCAGGCGAAGCAGCTTGCCGTGGCCGGTTTGACGGCGCGGGATATCGTGACAACGGCGCTGACCGCATTGGGAATCGCGGCGGTGAAGCAGGTGGTGACGGCGTGACGTTGGTTCTTTCCCGTCGTGGCCTGCTGGCGGCGGTTGCTGTCGCGCTGCCGTTGCGCGCCTGGGCGCAGGATTCCGCCGCGATCCGCAAGCCGATCATCGACCTGTATGCCGCGCTGGAGGCGTTGATGCGCACCGGACAGGCAACGCCGTTCCCTGACAGGTTCCAAACCTTGGCCCCGGTCATCGACCGCGTTTACGACCTGACGACCGTGCTGCGGGTTTCGGTCGGGCTGCGCTGGCCCAACTTCAACGATGCGGCGCGGGCCGAGCTGATGGATGCCTTCCGGGCATTCACCATCGCCAGCTTCGTCGCGAATTTCGACAAGTACGAAGGCGAGAAGTTCGAGGTCCTACCCGATATTCGCATCGCCGGCGCCGATCAGGTGGTACAGACCCGCATCGTGTCGCAAACCGGGGAACCAATCCGGCTGGACTATGTGATGCAGCCCTCCGACGCCGGCTGGCGCGTCACCGACGTGCTGCTGGACGGCACGATCAGCCGCGTGGCGGTGCAGCGTTCCGACTTCCGGGCCCTTCTGGCGCACGGCGATGCCTCGGCCCTGATAGCGAGCCTGCGGCGAAAGGTCGCGCATTTGTCCGGCGGTACGATTGGGGCTTAAGTCCATTTTACCCGCGTCATGGCAGGGCTTGTCCCTGCCATCTATCGCGGCAAGGTGCGGGAATAGGTGGCCGGGACAATCCTGGGGTCAAGCCCGAGGCCGGCCATGACGGTTGTGGGGGTTGTCGCGGCTATCCTGTCCGTCATCGGGATCGTGCAAGCCCTGGCTGGCTGGGTCGCCTCCGTCCGCTTCGCGCAACGTCCGCCGGCACCGCCGGCGGCGCGGTCAGGCATCACCGTCCTGAAACCGTTGCATGGCGACGAGCCGCTGCTGGAGCAGGCCCTGAGTACCCTGTGCGTGCAGGACTATCCCGAGTACCAGATCGTGTTTGGCGTGCAGGACCCGACCGATACCGCCATTCCAGTGGTCGAGCGCTTGAGGTCCGCGTTTCCTCAGCGAGACATCGCGCTGGTGGTCGATCCAACCGAGCACGGCCCGAACCGTAAGATCGGCAACCTGATCAATATGCTGCCAGCAGCGAAGTACGCGATGCTGGCGATCGCGGATTCCGACCTGCATGTGCGGCCGGGTTATCTTTCCGATCTGGTCGCGTCGCTGACGATCCCCGGCACCGGCTTGGTGACCACGCTTTACGCCGGCCTGCCGGCCTCCCGGTGTTTCCCCGCGCTGCTGGGCGCCACGCAGATCACCCATGGCTTCCTGCCGGGCGCCCTGCTGGCGCGTGCGATGGGCCGGCAGGACTGCCTGGGTGCCACGATGTGTCTGCGGCGGGAGACGCTGATGCGAATCGGCGGCCTGCACGCCCTGGTGGACCATCTGGCCGACGACAATGTCCTTGGCCAACTGGTGCGCTCTCTTGGCCTTGAGGTGAGACTGGCCAGCACGGTCGTGGCAACCACCGTGCCCGAGGCGACGTTCGGTGCCCTGTTCCGTCACGAACTGCGCTGGGCACGCACTATCCGGGCGCTGGTGCCAGGTGCGTTCGCCTTATCCGTGCTGCAATACCCGATCTTCTGGGCACTCGTGGCCGTATTGACATCTCTCGGCGCCATGTGGGCGGTAGGATTATTCCTCCTGGCCTGGCTCTGCCGTGGTCTGGCGGCCACAGGCGTCGATCGTGCATTGGGAGAAAAGCTGGAAACGCTTGCATTTCCCGCGCCGGTCGGGCTTCTCCCGCTGCGAGAGTTGCTGTCGGTCTGCGTCATGCTGGCCAGCCATGCCGGAAGACGGGTGGACTGGCGTGGGCATACGATGCATGCGGCCGGCTACGACGCTAATTCGCCCTCTTCTCACTCCCCCAAGGGATTGCACTCGCGATGATGAAGACCCTGTTCCTGCAGCCACCCTCCTTCGACGGGTTCGATGGCGGCGCTGGCTCGCGCTACCAGGCAAAGCGGGAGATCAAGTCTTTCTGGTTCCCCACCTGGCTGGCGCAGCCCGCCGCGCTGGTGCCGGGAAGCAAGCTGATCGACGCCCCGCCGGCCCGTATTGGGCTGGAGACGGTGACGAAGCAGGCGAAAGATTTCGAGCTGTGCGTGATCCACACTTCCACCCCCTCTTTCGCTTCGGACGTGAAGGTCGCCGCGGCGATGAAGGCCGCCAACCCGTCGCTGAAGATCGGCATGGTCGGGGCGAAGGTCGCGGTGCAGCCGGCAGAAAGCCTGGCGCAGGGCGCACCCATCGACTTCGTGGCGCGCAACGAGTTCGACTTCACCGTCAAGGAAGTGGCGGAAGGCCGCGACCTGAGCGGCATCGACGGCATATCCTACCGCAACAACGCCGGCGTGATCGTCCACAACAAGGATCGTACGATCCTGGAGGACATGGACCAGCTGCCCTTCGTGACCGAGGTCTATAAGCGCGACCTTCGGATCGAGGACTACTTCATCGGTTATCTGATGCACCCCTATGTGTCGCTGTACACCGGCCGCGGCTGCAAATCGCGCTGCACCTTCTGCCTGTGGCCGCAGACCGTCGGCGGGCACAACTACCGCGTCCGCTCGCCGGGTCATGTCGCCGAGGAAATCCGGCTGGCGAAGTCGTATTGGCCGCAGGTGCGGGAGATCTTCTTCGACGACGACACTTTCACGGATAACCTGCCCCGTGCCGAGGCGATCGCGCGCGAACTGGGCAAGATGGGCGTGACGTGGTCCTGCAATGCCAAGGCGAACGTGCCCTACGAAACCCTGAAGGTGCTGCGGGACAACGGGTTGCGCCTGTTGCTGGTCGGCTACGAAAGCGGCAACCAGCAAATCCTGCATAACATCAAGAAGGGCATGCGGATCGAAGTGGCGAAGAAATTCACCAAGGACTGCCACGACCTCGGCATCAAGATCCACGGCACCTTCATCATGGGCCTGCCGGGTGAGACCAAAGAGACGATCGAGGAGACGATCAAGTTCGCCACCGAGATCAACCCGCACACGATCCAGGTGTCGCTGGCCGCGCCGTATCCCGGCACGTTCCTGTACAAGCAGGCGCTGGAAAACGGCTGGCTGGACGCCGATCACGCCGAACTGGTGGACGATCACGGCGTTCAGATCGCCCCGCTGCACTACCCGCATCTATCGCACACCGAAATATTCGACAACGTGGAGACGTTCTATAAACGGTTCTACTTCCGTGCGCCGAAGATCGCCTCCATCGTCGGCGAGATGGTGCGGTCCCCGCAGATGATGCGGCGGCGGCTGCGGGAGGGCGTGGAGTTCTTCCAGTTCCTGCGGGAGCGTCACAAGGCGGCGTAGAAAAAAAAGCCCTCCCTCCTCCCTTCGGGGAGGAAGAGGTCTTTTCTTACTTCCTACGCGGATACGCCTTCGACGTTCCGTTTTCCTTCCAGGCATACTGCGCCTTGTCGCATTTCGGCGGGGCGGGTTGACCCGACAACAGCCCGGTCGCGGTCACATTCGGCAGACCGTCCACGCCGGCCGCGATCATCACCACATCGGCATCGGTCTCCCCGAAATCCCCCGGTGCGTTCAGCCGCCAGAACTTGTGGCCTGCTTTCGCGGGGATCGGCAGTTCCTCCAGGCAATACGCGCTGGTGTCGCCATGGATCAGCAGCGTGCTGCCGGGAAAAGTGCCCGCCAATTCGGGAAGCACATCGCAGTACGGTTTGAATTCGAGTTGGGTTTTGCAACGCTCCCAGATGTCGGCGGGGTGTTTGGCGTCGTCTGCCGGTTCGCCGAACATGTCCGCCTGAATGGCGATGATCAGCATCGTTCGGTGTTGCGCTTCGGCGTTGGCATAAGCCTCTCGCAGTGCAACCAGATTGCGCCGGTCGCGGTCGGCGGCATCTTCGACTAACGCTTTGGTTTCGGCGTCCATACCGGGCTCGGGAGCCATCTTGCACGGCTGCTTCGCGAAAGTGTCGCGGCCGTTGCAGGAACTGACGATATGCAACTCCAGGAAGGCGAACGCCGGATTGTCGGTGGTCCAGGCGGTATCCTCCGGCAGGCCAGCAAGATCGTGGCGGACGGTCCAGCCAGGGCGCGCGGGCTGGTAGGAGGCCAGGGCGCCATCGGACAATAGCAGCGATCGGATATGGGCCAGCCGTTCCAGCGGGTGCTGGGGACCGCCAGGGATGGATTTGCGGATGCAGTCGATCCAGTCGTTGTCGCCGATGGTGTAAAACACCGGCTTTTCGAAGCCCTGCCAATAGCCCAGATGCCGTTTCAAATCGGCATCGCTGCACGAGGTTTCCGGTCGGCCGAGGTCGCCGACATGGATGATGAACGGCGCCGGGTGGTCGTGGATCATCGGGCGGATGTCCTGATCGAACACCTCCTGGTCCGATCGTCCATCGGTCAGCAGCACGGGCTTGCCTTCCATGCTGTAAGGCAGGTCGCCGTACACCAGGAACTGGACCGGTTCGAACGCGGCCGCTCGTCCGGCTGTCAGCAGCAACAGCAGAACGAGCAGCTTGCGCATCGGTTCAGGCCTTTATCAGGGGACAACCGCCTTCGTTCAGTGGGCGGAAGGCCTCGGCGGCGGGGATGACCCGTTTGTGGATGTAGTAGTCCCAGGGCTGTTTGGATTGTTCGGGGGACTTGACCTCGAACAGATGCATGTCGTGGATTTTGCGTCCGTCGGCCCTGACCAGACCTTTTCCGAACAACGGATCCTCGGTGGGCATCGCCTTCATCTGGTCGATAACCGCCTTGCCGCTGGCTTTGGCCTTGTCCGCGCCGACCGCCGCGACGGCTTTGAGGTAGTGCATAATCCCCGAATACTGCGCGGCATGCACCGACCCCGGCATATCCCCCGGCATCAGCTTCGCGTAGCGGTTCGCGAAGGCACGCGTGCCGTCGTTCGTGTTCCAGTAGAACGGTTCGGTCAGCGATACACCCTGTGCCGCTTGCAGCCCCATGCCGTGCACGTCGTGTGTCAGCACCAGCATGCCGGCGACTTTCATGCCACCCTTGATCAGGCCAAATTCCGCCGCCTGCTTGATGCAGTTGACGGTATCGCCGCCGCCATTGGCGAGGCCAAGAACCTTCGCCCCGCTGGCCTGGGCCTGGACCAGGAAGGACGAGAAATCGGTCGTGCCTGGGAACGGGGCCAACGCCTGACCAAGCACCTTCCCGCCTGCTCCGGTAACGAAGCTGGCAGCGTCCTTTTGCAACGAATGCCCAAAGGCGTAGTCGGCGGTGATGAAGTACCAGGTATCGCCGCCTTCTTTCACCGTTGCCGCGACCACGCCGTGCGGCATGGACCACGTGTCGTAGCACCAGTGCAGATGATTGGGACCGCATTTCGATCCGGTGATATCGGCTGAGGCCCCGCCGGTGAAGATCGCCGCCTTGTCCTTGTTCTTCGCCAGGTCGCCGATCGCGAACGCGGCCGATGACAGCGGCACGTCGGTGATCAAATCGACACCATCGTTGTCGTACCAGCCCGACGAGATCGCCAGCGCCACGTCGGGTTTCAGTTGCAGGTCGGCCGAGACCAGCTCCACCTTGATGGCGGGATGGGATTTGGCGAAGTCCTCGATCGCGAGTTGCGCGCCGGCCACCGAACCCTTGCCGGTGTTGGCGGCATAGGGGCCGGCCATGTCGGTCAACACGCCGATACGGATGGGTTTTTGTTGCGCAAAGGCCCGTCGCGGCAAGGCTGCCGCTGCCAGGCTGGCGCCAAGAACGGAACGTCGTCTTAATGATACGTGCATGGTATTCATTCTCCCTGTTTGCTTTTGTGTGGGTCGTTTTTTGGCAGGATGTCGCGGATATAGTCCCGGCTTTTCCATTCGGGTGCTGGTGGTTCGTAGCCAAATGCGGGCATGTACGGCGAAATCGTGCCGGTGGTCAGGTCGTGCACCGAACGGACGCAGTTGCTATATAACTCGCACACAATCCGGATAACCAGCTTGGCGCCATGGTGGCGCGCCAGGGCTTCCGGGTCGTCCAGGATCGTTGCCTTGCCGCTGGCGCGTACCCGCAACGTCATGCCATCGAATTTCACGAACAGCAGGCCGACATTGGGGTTGCGGGCGATGTTGCCGAGCGTGCGGTACATCGAATTGCCGTCGTATTCCGGGTATTCGATGGTGCCGGGACCGACGATTCTCACGAAGCCCGGCACGCCGGATTTCAGGCTGCAGTCGGTGAATTCTCCATACGATGTCGCGATGAAGAAGAACGGCGTGTTGACGATCAGGTCCCGGTCGGCGTCCCAGAAATCGTGCCGGATGCGGTGCTTTTCCAGTGTCTCCGCCACACGCCGCCCGTCGAAGCGATCTTGCAGGTCTCGCATGCCGTCGTGGTAGAAGGGGCGTCCATCCATCGGTTACCTCCCGCGTGCTGGTCCGTAGGTTTTGAACCGCTCCCGCGCCGCCGCCATTTCCGCGTCGGTCAGCAGTCGGGGCGTGCCGGCGGATCGCGCCAGCAGATATTGCCGGCAAAGGCTCTCCAGCAGCACGGCATCGGACACCGCGGCCGCGACACCGCTCGCATGCAGGATCATCCCGTGATTGGCCAGCAAACAGGCGGTGCGGCTTGTCAGGGTTTCGGCCGCGAGATCGGCGAGCGCCGGCGTGCCGAAGGTGACGTAGGGCGCGCAAGGCACGTCGTTGCCGCCGAACCGCACCACCATGTAGTGAAATCCGGGTAAGCCTTCATTGAGACACGCCAAAGCGGTGCAGGCATCGGCGTGGGCATGCACGATGCAGGCGGCCTCGGGCTTCATCTTGTAGATCGCCGCGTGCATCGACCACTCGCTGGACGGGGTAGCGTTGCCGGACACAGTGCCGTCCAGCGCCATCGCCACGATGTCGGCGGGCTCCGCCCCATCCGGGTCGCCCCCGGACGGGGTGATCGCCATGCCCTTGCGGGTCCGCACGCTGACATTGCCGGAACTGCCGACAATCAGCCCCATCCGCCCGAGGTCGCGGTACGCCGCGGCCACCGCGACCCGAGCATCGGCGGTCTTCAAATGAGGAAGACGCCTTTGCCGTCCGACTGTTTGTCGAACAGTTTGTAGGCTTCCTCGGCCTGATCCAGCGTCCATTTGTGGGTGAACAGCTTGTCCACATCGACCTTGCGATCGACGCAGAACTGCGCGCACTCCGCCTGGATGATGCTGGAGAAGGTCCAGGACGCCACCATCGTCATTTGCCGGCGCAGCAGCATTGGGCTGACGTCGATGTCGACGCGGCCGCCCTCGCCCACGAAGCACATCGTGCCCCACACCTTGGTGGATTTAATGGCGTTGGCGCGCGCTTCCGGGTTGGACGAGGTATCGAGCGACAGATCGGCGTATTTGCCGTGCGTCAGATCCTTGATGGCAGCGACGGGATCGTTGGAGCCGGGGTTGATGATTTCATCGGCACCGAATTCCTTCGCGCGCTCCAGCCGTTGCGGGCTGATATCGAGCGCGATCACGCGCGCGCCCATCGCCTTGGCGAATTGGGTGGCTGACAGGCCGACCGGCCCTTGGCCGTAGATCGCGATGGTGTCGCGTCCGGATATATTCATCCGCCGCAGCGCGCCATAGGCGGTGCCCGACCCGCAGGCGATCGCCGCGCCGGCACTGAACGACAATTCCTCGTGAAGCGGCACCATCGTGTTGGCTGGCACCTTCAGGTACTTGGCATGCCCGCCATGCGAGTTGCTGCCGTAGACCTTCACGGGGACTTCCTGACAGAGCTGCTGCCAGCCGGACCGGCAATGCCCGCACTGAGTGCAGCCCTGATAGTGGTGGCACATCATGCGGTCGCCGATTTTGGCCTGGATGGCGGGAACGCCGGAGCCGACCGCGACGACCACGCCGCACGGTTCGTGGCCGGCAATCACCGGATCGGGATTGGCCGGCAGGCCGGTGGCATTGCGCGCCACGCCCTTGGGTCGGCGGTACTGGTGCAGGTCCGACCCGCACATGCCCGAGGCTTTCATCTCCAGCACGACTTCTCCAGGCCCCGGGGTGGGGTCGGGAAAGGTCATGATTTCCAGGTCTTTTTCACCGGTAAACACGACGCCGCGCATGGTTTCCTCCGTCTTGCTGCGTTGGTACGGGAGCTTAGCCGCGTTCACTGCGTTGGGGGAAGGGCGGCGGCGTTTTCATGGGCGGCGTTAACGGTTCGTCAATCTTTCTCTGTCAGGGTGGTTGGGCGCCAGTGGATGGCGCTTGACGTACCATATGACGGAGTAATATAGATGATGCCACGGATGCTGATGAACCGCCCCTTCGCCAAGGCGGCTCGGAAGCTGGGATTGACCGACGCGGCGCTGGTAAACGCCGTGCGGGAAATCGAAGACGGGCTGGTCGATGCGCGCCTCGGCGGGTTCCTGCTGAAGAAGCGCATCGGGATCGATGGGCGGGGTAAAAGCGGCGGGTTACGGACCATTTTGGCATACCGCCAAGCCAGCCGCGTGGTTTTTCTCTACGTGTTCGGTAAAGCCGATCGCGACAATATCACCGCCGCGGAGCAGCAGGCGCTCTCGGAACTCGGCGACGAATACATGGGCCTGACGACGGAACGGATGAATGCCCTGATCGCCTTGGGCATCTTACAGGAGATACGATAATGGCCAAAGCAACGGCCGCCAGTTCCATCCTCGCCGCGGTGCACGAAGCAGCCGCCGACCTGCATGGCGCGGGTGCGATCGACGCCCTGACCATGCGCCGGTTCGACGTGCTGTGCCTGCCGCCGGTGCCCGCGCGCTCCGCGGAAGACGTGCGGCGCATCCGGCAGGAAGCCAATGTTAGCCAGGCCGTGTTCGCGGCGGTACTGAACGTCGGCAAAGCCACTGTCTGCGCCTGGGAGCAGGGGTTGAAAACGCCCTCCGGCCCGGCGCTGAAGCTGCTCGACCTGGTGGAACGCCGGGGTCTGGCCGCGTTGGCCTAACCGAACACCGGCAGTCCTTCCGTCCGGTCCGCCAGCGCTTCCTGGCCCTCCGTTGGCAGAGTGATCGACCAATTCAGCGCGGCGTCGATGTCTCCAGCCCAGATATCCCTCGGCAATTCGTAGAGTATCTCCACGCCGTAACCGTTGGGGTCGTGCACGTACAGGCTGTGGGTCATGCCATGCTCCACCCGTCGGTCGAATTTTACGCCGCGGCTTTGCATGAACGCCAGTTGCCTCAGCCACGCCTCCCGCGACGGCATCGCCACCGCGACGTGATTGACCGCGACCGGCATCCCGAACATTGACCAATCCTTCGGTGGCGGCGGCAGGTTGGGGTTCTCCACCAGCGCCAGATCGTGGTGGCTCATGCCCCCGTCGCCGTGGTCGTAGCTGTAGAAGCGCATGCGCGGCGGATTGGGCCGGTCGGGGCGGGGCTTCAGTTCGCCGACCTGTTTGAACCCAAGAATTTCCGTCCAGAACGCGTGCGATACATCCATGTCGCGGACGTTGAGCACGATGTGGTTCAGCCCGACGGAGGTAACGGCCTGCCTGGGAATGGCGGTCATACGGGTCGCTCCTGTTGGTTTCATTCGGGACGTTACGCGGCCATCCACCTCGGGGAGTTTGACGCAGATCAAAGTGTCCGTTGACACTCTGGACCTGGCGGCACGACAGTTCGGGCAACCGTTTGCCGGTGCGACTTCCGCATCGTGACCGGTGTGGCCGCCAGCCGGTATTACCGCCCGATCGCCTTCATCGACTCCACCCGCAACGACGACCACAACCGCGCGGTCACCGCCCCGAAGGCTGGGTCGGAGACGATGCGGCTGTCTCTGTCCCTCGGCCAGCCGGTTTCCACCAGGTCGATGAAGATGCCCGGTCGGGCGGACATAACGCCGACGCGGTCGGACAGCATGGAGGCTTCGTCCAGCGCGTGGGTGATCAGCAGCACGGTGGCGCCGGTTTCCCGCCATAGGCGCAGCAACTCATCGCCCATCAGCAGGCGGGTTTGCTGGTCGAGCGCGCCGAACGGCTCATCCAGCAGGATCATGCGGGGTTGCAGCACCAGCGTGCGGGCAATGCAGACGCGTTGGCGCATGCCGCCGGAGAGCTGTGCGGGGTAGGCATTGGCGAAATCGCGCAAGCCCATGAAGCCGATGGCGTATTCGACCCGGCGGGCGATTTCGGCGGCGTCCACGCCGGCGCGGCGTAGTCCAAAGGCGACGTTGTCGTGCACGGACAGCCAGGGGAAGCTGGCGTCCTCCTGGAAGACCACACCGATGCCATCCGGCACCTGGCCGGCGACCGGTTTTCCTTCAAATGTAATGGTGCCCTCGCTGGGGGCGCTCAGCCCCGCCAGCACGTCCAGCAGCGTGGACTTGCCGCAACCGCTCGGCCCCACGACGGCGAAGAATTCCCCCTTCGCGATGTCGAGGTCCAAAGGTCCCAGGGCGTGAACCGGTTTGGCACCGGGGTAGACGCGGGTGATGCCGCGCATGGAAGCGTGAATATCGGGCATCGGTATCGTCAATCCTCCCCGCGGCTCTGGCTGAACCAACCGCTTCATGACAAGCTTCCCGCCAGGGAACAAGGAGGAAGCAACCATGGTCACGCAGGGATCGGGCGAATACACCTACGAGCCGGTGGAGAACTGGGCGAAACTCCCGCCGGGCTGGTCGTTCAAGGAAATCGGCGGCATTGGCGTGGACGCCAGGGACAACGTCTACGTCTTCAATCGCGGCGAACACCCGATGATCGTGTTCGACCGGGACGGCAATTTCCTGCGCGCCTGGGGCGAGGGCGTTTACCCCCGAGCGCACGGCGTGTTCATGGCGCCGGACGACACGGTTTGGCTGACCGACGACGGCGATCACACGGTGCGGCAGTGCACATTGGAAGGCAAAGTGCTGCTGACCCTCGGCGTGTCCGGCAAGCCGTCGCCCTACATGAGCGGGCTGCCCTTCCACCGCTGCACCCACACCGCGATGGCGCCGAACGGGGACATTTACGTGTCCGACGGCTACGGCAATTCGCGGGTGCATAAATATTCGCCGGACGGAAAGCTGCTGCTGTCCTGGGGCGGACCCGGCACGGACCCCGGCGAGTTCAATATCACCCATAACATCACCTGCGACGCCGATGGCTGGGTGTACGTCGCGGACCGGGAGAACCACCGGGTGCAGGTGTTCGACGGCAACGGCAAATACGAGACGCAGTGGAACAACCTGCACCGCCCCTGCGGGCTGTACATGCCGGCCGGCAAGTGCCCGGTATGCTATATCGGGGAGCTTGGGCCGGTGCAGCCGGTGAACCGGTTTATGCCGAATCTGGGGCCTCGGGTGACGATCGTGGACAACACCGGCAAGCGGATTGGGCGGCTTGGCGGGTCCGGCCCGGGCCTGGGGCCGACCGAGTTCATGGCGCCGCACGGGCTGTGCGTGGACAGTCGGGGCGACATCTACGTGGGTGAGGTCTCCTGGACCCAATGGCCGCAGCTCTACCCCGACCAGCCCCGGCCGGAAAACCTGCGGTCGCTGCATAAGTGGCGCAAGGCGGGTTAGCCGGGCGACCCGTCGCTCAGGCT
The DNA here is from genome assembly GCA_903924985.1 of uncultured Acetobacteraceae bacterium. Lineage (GTDB taxonomy): Bacteria > Pseudomonadota > Alphaproteobacteria > Acetobacterales > Acetobacteraceae > Rhodopila. Next base: position 55,098 of record CAIYDT010000174.1, on the reverse strand, counting down.
CAGAATCAGCGTTACCCCCGGTCCGGGCTGGAACCGTAAATGCGGCTGGTCGGTCGGGCAGGTGCCTTTCGCGGAGATACGGAGGCACCAGATCGTGTCCGTCACGTCCGATGGATCGCCGAACCGGCGCATCACCGAGGCGCGAATCATGTCCGGCTCGCCGGGACCATTGGCCTTGAAAACGTAGTCGATCCGGCGCACCGCCCCGCTGGCCGCGGAGAAGCCGATCGCCAGCCTGCCGTCGCGGGTGGGTGCGAGCAGTGCCGTCAGGCAGGACGATGCCGGGGCTATCGGGCAGGGTTGCGTGTGCCGCTCCCACCGATGGGCGTCGATGCCCTGGACCCGCAGGACCATCTCGACCTCCTCCAGCCGCATCCCGAGGCGGAGGTTCAGGATATCGGTTTCCCGCACGTCGAGCGCGGAGGCCGGGCTGGCGCACAGGAGAAACGCGGCAGCTACATACAATGACAATCGGAATGGGGGCATGACGGGAACCTTTCGGGAACCGGCCGACCATCTTCCAGGAATGGTTAATACAAGGTTAACGCGATGCTCACGTTTTCGTGAGGTTATGCGCTTTCCGCTAGGCGCCACCGCCCGGCTTGGCGTCCTGCCCCACCGCGCTATAACCGCGCCACCGAATAGCTTGGGGAACCCAACCGATGCCGAAAATCTGGGACAAATCGCGGATGCCGTCGCGGCACGTGACGATGGGACCGACCCGTGCGCCGCACCGCAGCTACTATTATGCGATGGGCATGAACGCCGAGGAGATCGCCCAGCCACTGGTCGGCGTCGCCACCTGCTGGAACGAGGCCGCGCCGTGCAACATCGCGCTGTCCCGGCAGGCTCAGTCGGTGAAAATCGGCGTGAAAGAAGGGGAGGGCGCTCCGCGCGAGTTCACCACCATCACCGTGACCGACGGCATCGCGATGGGGCATCAGGGGATGAAGTCCTCCCTCGTGTCGCGCGACCTGATCGCCGACAGCGTGGAGCTGACCATGCGCGGCCATTGCTACGACGGGCTGGTGGGTCTGGCCGGGTGCGACAAGTCGCTACCGGGCATGATGATGGCCATGCTGCGCCTGAACGTGCCCAGCGTGTTCATGTATGGCGGCTCGATCATGCCGGGGCATCACGACGGCAAGGACGTGACCGTGGTGGATGTGTTCGAGGCGGTGGGCCAGTATTCCGCCGGCAAGATCACCGAGGCGGAATTGACCGAACTGGAATGCGTGGCGTGCCCGAGCGCCGGGGCGTGCGGCGGGCAGTTCACCGCCAACACGATGGCGATGGTTTCCGAGGTGATCGGCTTGGCGCTGCCCGGTTCCGCGGGGGCGCCGGCGATCGACGAGGACCGCGACCGGTTCGCCATCGAATCGGGGCGCGCGGTAATGAAGCTGATCGAAATGAACCTGCGGCCGCGCGACATCGTGACGCGCAAGTCGCTGGAAAATGCCGCCGTGATCGTGGGCGCGACGGGTGGCTCAACCAACGCCGGCCTGCATCTGCCGGCCATCGCGCACGAAGCCGGCATCGTCTTCACCATGGACGACGTGCTGGAGATCATGCGCAAGACGCCGTACATCGCCGACCTCAAGCCGGGTGGGCGCTACGTGGCCTACGACGTGCACAAGATCGGCGGCGTGCCGGTGGTGATCAAGGCGCTGCTGGATGCCGGCTTGCTGCACGGCGACTGCATGACGGTGACCGGCAAGACCCTGGCCGAGAACCACAAGGACGTGGTGTTCCCGCAAGATCAGGATGTGGTGTTCCCGGTGTCGCAGGCGCTGTCCCCCACCGGCGGCGTGGTCGGGCTGAAGGGCAATCTGGCGCCGGACGGGGCGATCGTGAAGATCGCCGGCATGGACCCGCATAATTTGCGGTTCGAGGGCACGGCGCTTTGTTTCGACTCGGAAGAAGAAGCGTTCGAGGCGGTGAACCTGCGCGCCTACAAGGCCGGCGACGTGATCGTCATCCGCTACGAGGGGCCGAAGGGTGGCCCGGGCATGCGGGAGATGCTGTCCACCACCGCCGCGATCTACGGCCAGAGCCAGAGTGGCGGCAAAGAAGTAGCACTGATCACCGATGGGCGGTTCTCCGGCGCGACGCGCGGCTTCTGCGTCGGGCATGTGGGGCCGGAGGCGGCGGTCGGCGGGCCGATCGCGCTGCTGAAGAACGGCGACAAGATTGTGATCGATGCCGCCGCCGGCACCATCGACATGATGATCCCCGAGGATGAGATCGCCGCCCGCCGCGCCGCCTGGAAGCCGCGGCAGACCGACTACAACTCCGGCGCGATCTGGAAATACGCCCAGTTGGTGGGCCCGGCGTACTTGGGTGCTCTGACCCATCCGGGTGCCGCGGCGGAGACGCATTGCTACGCGGACTTGTGATTTCCGGGTGGGGGATTGCGGTATTAAGCTATCCTCCGCTTTGGAGGACTAAGCTCATGCGCCGCCTTCCCGCGCTCGCTTTGGTACTGACGCTTGGCATCGGCACCGCCGTCGCGCAGCCGCCGCCGAACTACGCGCCCATCCCGCCGCCGCGTTATGAGGCGGTGCCGCCGCCACGCGGGGACCGTTTTGTATGGCAACCCGGCCACTGGCACTGGAATGGGTACCGCTACGTCTGGTATCCCGGCGTCTATATCGAGCGGCGGCCCCACTACCATCATTGGGTTGAAGGCCACTGGGCATGGTCGCCGCGCTGGGGCCGCTACCAGTGGGTGCCCAGCCACTGGGATTAGGCGATCTCCACCATCACCGGCACATGATCGGATGGCTGCGGCTGTTCCCTCTCCATCCGGTCGGGTTCGGCGGACACCAGCCGCTCCGCGAGGTCGGGCGATAGCAGCGCGTGGTCGATGCGCAGGCCGGAATCCCGCTCCCACGCCGCGGCCTGATAGTCCCAGAAGGTGTATACTGGCCCTTCCGGCGTGATCGCCCGGATCGCGTCCGTCATGCCGGCCCAGATCATCCGCCGGAACCGCGCTCGGCTTTCCGGCCGAACCAGGGCGTCAGTGGGGGACAGGGCGCCTTTCGCGTAATCCTCATCGGTCGGGGCGACGTTGAAGTCGCCGGTGACGATCAGGGGGGTGTCGGCGGCCAGCAAGGTCTCGACCCGGTCGGCGAGGCGGTCCATCCAGTTCAGCTTATAGGCGAAACCCTCGTCGCCGCGGGAGTTGCCGTTGGGCAAATAAATGCCAATGGCGGTAATTCCTCCAGCCTGGACCTCGATATAGCGGGCCTGGGGGTCGTCGGTGGGAAGGCCGGGCAACGCCCTGTGCACGACCTGGATGGGAATCCGGGACAGGACGGCGACGCCGTTATAGGACTTCTGGCCGACGATTTCCGCTTGGTAGCCCAGGCCCTGGAAGGTCAAAGCGGGGAAGGTAGGGGTCTCGCACTTGATCTCCTGCAGGAACAGCAAATCGGGCTGGCGACGCTCCAGCCAGCGCGCGACGTGGCTTTCCCGCTGGCGGATGGAGTTCACGTTCCAGGTGGCGATTTTCATGCCGGGCATGGTGGCGTCCCGCGCCGGTGCCGGCAAGGGGCGCTTGCCGGCATGGGGCGTCGCGGCCAAAGTGCGCGCCTCCCGGAGGCAAAGGACCGCCCATGATCGAATTCTACACCTGGAACACCCCCAACGGCCGTAAGATCAGCGTCGCGTTGGAGGAAATGGGGCTGGCGTACAACGTCCACCCCGTGAACATCGGCAAGAACGAGCAATTCGCACCGTCGTTCCTGGCCATCAGCCCAAACAACCGCATCCCCGCCATCGTCGATACCGACGGGCCGGGCGGCAAGCCGATCAGCGTGTTCGAGTCCGGCGCGATTCTGATCTACCTCGCCGAGAAGACCGGCAAGTTCCTGCCGATGGATACCCGCGCCAAGGTGCCGGTGCTGGAATGGCTGATGTGGCAGATGGGCGGCTTCGGCCCGATGCCCGGGCAGGTGCATCACTTCCTGCAGGTCGCCGATCCCGTGGACCAGAAATACGGGTTGGAGCGCTATTCCAAGGAAACCCGCCGGCTGTATGGCGTGCTGAACAAGCAGCTGGAGGGCAAGGCATACGTCGCCGGGGAATGCTCCATCGCCGACTTCGCCATCCTGGGCTGGGCCTGGCGGCATGAGCGGCATCAGGTGGATCTGGCCGATTTCCCCAACGTGAAGCGCTGGTACGAGACGATCATGGCCCGTCCGGGAACGAAGAAGGGCTTCGAAGTTGCCTTGAACTGACGTTTTGCGTTGGTGCCGCCGTTCCATTTGACCGGACGGCGGCACATGCGTAGAAGCGGTTCCGCAAACGCTGTGTCCGGGTTCGCCCGGGTATGACTCTCCAGGCGGAGGGGTGGCCGAGTGGCTGAAGGCAGCGGTTTGCTAAACCGCCGTACGGGGTCAACCCGTACCGTGAGTTCGAATCTCATCCCCTCCGCCAACTCGGAACAGAACTGCGAACGCCGGGCGTACCCGATTTTACGCCCGAAGCGGCGGCGAGGGTTCTGAGCAAATCGCCCTTCGATCCCATGATGCGGCACTCAGCTGCATCTATAGCCAGATATTCACCGTGTCATTATGGGCGTGCCAGAATTTCCAAAGCTCTTTCACGTCTGTATCCGACACCCACCGCCTAAATTCTTGCATGATGTCAAATTGTGGCACTGGTATGATCTGCACAAAATTCTTTCGATGTAACAGGTCGCGGTCAAGCGTAATAGCAACCTGACAAATCGCCTTTTGCGCCTCGATCAAATGCCCAGTCTGCAAATTCCATTCCTTGGAATTTGGCCTGCGAAGAGGATTCGCGGTGTGGGCGATATAGTTATTCACGAGCCCGCAGACGTGGTCGCAGGAATCAAGTCGGCCCAAGAGTTGATCAATTTGAGCGGCTGGAGCGAGACTTTTCGCCTTGGCCTCATGGAGTACTCGTCGAAGCGAAATCACATCTCGTCCGCCATCACATAAGCGACGAATGGCCAGCGTCTGCGAGGTGACGTATCCGACCCCAATGAGCCCCGCGATCGGCCCGTTGAACTCTCCTGTAAGTTCTCGGGCACGGCCCATCAGTTTGAAATAGGCGTCGTTCAGCATCATGGTCTGAACCTGCGGCCAGATATGACGATCAAGCCATTCGGACAGAAAGTCGGCACTCACTGGCGTGTACTCCTTGCTATGGACGACGCCAACTTGCTGGATGCGGCACAGAAAGTCTCTCCATCGAAGGTACATTAGGCCGACATGCGGTGGTCAGCCGAAGCTGACGTCAGTCCCGAGATATTCCGTCAACCGCTCGGGGTGTGCCTCAAAGTCAGCATGGTTGATGCCCGCGATCGTGAAAACCTCGATGGCGAACTTTCGACATTGACGCCAGCTATCGTCGCGACCGTCCTGTAGCGCGGGAGAGCCGGACTGGTTGAAGATCAGGCGCAGAACACCGCAGAAAAAGCGCAGAGACTCAGTCGGAGGCGCAACGCGTTTGTGAGCTCGTAGCTCCTCCGCCCGTTTGGCCGCGGCTTGGACAAGCGCATCTCGGGATACGACCTTCTGCAGCACTGCTTTGGCCAGCGGCTGCAACATCTCCTGCGTCGTATAATCGACTCCGCTATGGTCATCGGCGAGGCGATTGACGGCTTTATCGTAGGCGCGACCGGATTTGGACAGTTCGTCAAGAGCGACCAGGACGTTCGCAACCGTCGTATCGCCCGAGCCCGCCTCCGTAGTTCGATAGCATCCGATCGCCTGGCTGATCGCGTCGCAAAGCGCGGGCGGAAGATACTTCAGCTTCAGGACACGGGCGAGGTCAGCCTTCCCTCGATCGCCGATCGGGAAGGGTTCCGCCACAGGCAGCGGCGATATGGGGGTGGGAGCGTATGGCCTTGGCATTCGGATTCCCTCGAGGCGTCTTCCTTCCCCAATCATGCCATGGTTATAGGGCTATAGCGTAGACATAGTACTCATCTTCGTCGGGCGTGGTCCGCCAGTCATCCCCCTATATTACCAATCCTTTACCTCCTCCACGAACCGCGCTAACCCGCAATGGTATCCGGTGGAGGGAATCGATGTCGGACAACCACGACGATCATAAACCCATGCGGCCGGTCCTTTGGGCCAGACTGCTGTTCGTGTTGCCATTCATCGCGATGCTGTGGGTGTCATCCTATAATCGCATCGAACCGATGATTGCCGGTATCCCCTTCTTCTACTGGTACCAGCTCCTCTGGATCCTGATCGCCGCCGTGCTGATCGCCATCGTTTACCGGGTGGAGCGCTGAGCCATGGCCCTCAATTGGACGGCACTGATCGTCTTCATCGCGCTTTTCCTGCTGATCACCTTCCTGGGGTTCTTCGCCGGGCGCTGGCGCCGAGGCGACCTGGACCAATTGCATGAGTGGGGCCTGGGCGGGCGCCGTTTCGGCACCATCGTCATCTGGTTCCTGATAGGCGGCGATCTTTACACCGCCTACACGTTCATCGCCGTGCCAGCGCTGTTGTTCGGAGCGGGGGCCATCGGGTTCTTCGCGGTGCCATACACGGTGATGATCTACCCCTTGCTGTATCTCGTGTTCCCCCGGCTGTGGTCGGTGGCGCACAAGCATGGCTACGTGACCTCGGCGGATTTCGTGCGGGGGCGGTTCGGCAACCGCTGGCTGGCGCTGGTCGTGGCGCTGACGGGCATCGTGGCGACCATGCCGTATATCGCGCTGCAACTCGTCGGCATGCAGGTGGTGATCGGCGCCATGGGGGTGGAGACCACCGGCTGGGTGGGCGATTTGCCGCTGGTCATCGCCTTCGTGGTGCTGGCGGCGTTCACCTACAGCTCCGGCCTGCGGGCACCGGCGATGATCGCGGTGGTGAAGGATTCGCTGATCTATCTGACCGTGTTCGCCATCATCATTGCCGTGCCCATGCATTTGGGCGGATTCGGACCGGTGTTCGCGGCGATCCCCAAGGCCAAGCTGCTGCTGGCGCCGCCGGGTGCCGGAACGATGGGCAGCTACGCGGCCTATGGGTCGCTGGCGCTGGGATCGGCCTGCGCGCTGTTCCTTTATCCGCACTCGATCACGGGGATACTCAGCTCCTCCAGCGGGCGGGTGGTGCGGCGCAACGCCGCGATGCTGCCGGCGTATTCGCTGCTGCTGGGGCTGCTGGCGCTGGTGGGCTTCATGGCGGTGGCCGTGGGCGTGGCCGCGATGCCGGAGATGGCGGATGGGTTTAAGCGCTACTCCAACAACTTCTCGGTCCCCGCGCTGATCATCGCGATGTTCCCGAGCTGGTTCGTGGGTGTGGCGTTCGCGGCGATTGCCATTGGGGCCCTGGTGCCGGCGGCGATCATGTCCATCGCCACCGCCAACACCTACACGCGCAACATCTACCGGGAGTTCATCAACCCCGGTTGCACCGACCAGCAAGAGAGCCAGATGGCGAAGCTCGTCTCGCTTATCATCAAGGCGGGCGCGCTGGTGTTCATCTTCTTCGTGCCGCTGCAATACGCGCTTTGGTTGCAGCTGCTGGGCGGGGTGTGGATGGTGCAGACCCTGCCGTCGGTGATACTGGGGTTGTACACGCGGTTCTTCAACGGCTGGGCGCTGGTGTTGGGCTGGGTGAGCGGGTTCGGTGTGGGGACCTGGCTGGTGATCCAGAACAACTTCGCTCCGGTCTATCCATTCAGCATCTTCGGCACGGCGGTGCCTTGCTACATCGCGCTGGCGACGCTAATCCTTAATCTTGTGGTAACGACGGTGCTGTCGCTGATCCTGAACGCGGTGGCATCCGACCGGCATTTGGATGCGACGGTAGCGTCCGACTACGTCTGACGGCTGGTTAACCAGTCGCGAAGGGCGTCCGGCAGCGGTGTCGGGCGCCCTTTTTCGTCGAGGCACACGCTGCGGGTGGACGCGAGCGCGGCAGCGACCTGGGTGTCGTCGTAGATTCCGTATCCCAGGGTGAAGGACGTGCGGCCCACGGCGACGGGGGCGGTTTCGATGCGGATTGCCGCGGGGTAGAGCAGCGCCCGGCGGTACTGGATCGACAGCGCGCCCACGGCCCAGCCGAGCGTGTCCGACAGCCTGAGTTCGGCGTTGAGGAAACGGCGCAGCGCGAGGCGGCATTCCTCCAGATACGTCAGATATTTGGCGTGGTTGACGTGCCGGTTGGGGTCCACGTCCTCGTACCGCACGGCGGCCTGAACGGCGAAGCGGGTGGGGTCTTGGGCACGGAAGGGGGCGAGCGGGTCGGTTTCGGTCATACCGCCGAGGTTATACACAGCCCGACGCGGGCGGCGAATGCGGGGTAGTGGCGGATGTTGTCGCGGCGTTTGTCTTTCTCTTTTCCGGGGAGGCAGCCAAGCTAACGGCGGCGGATTGACCCGCGGCTCTTGACCCCGGCCGCAACCCCGGGGAAGACAGGCCAACGCAAGCAATGCCAGGGGACGAACCACAATGAAGGTCTACGAAGCAATCGCCCAATCTCTGATCGCCGAGGGCGTGACGGATTTCTTTGGCCTGATGGGCGACGGCAACATGTGGCTCTGGGGCGCGATCTGCCGCGACCCGAAGATCCGCGGCTACTCTCTGCGGCATGAGTCGATGTCGGTCTCGGCCGCCGACGGCTACGCCCGCACCACGGGCAAGGTTGGTGTCGCCATGGTCACCTGCGGCCCTGGCATCACCCAGTGCGGCACGTCCCTGATCGCCGCCTATCGGGGCAAGACCCCGGTCGTGATGATCGCCGGGGAGATCCAGCCGGGTTCCAAGAACAAGACCCAGTCGATGGACCAGAAGCGCTTTGTCGAGTCCGTCAACACCCGCTTCCACACCATCACCTCCGCCGACAACATGGCGGAGGAAATCGCCGAGGCGTTCTATGCCGCGCGCGTGCACCGCTGCCCGGTGATGCTCAACCTGCCGATGGGGTTGCAGGAAGAAGAGATCGACTGGGACTACGACTACCGCCCGTCCTGGCAGTTCCTGCCCAAGCGCATGGAAACCCCGGCGCCGGACATCCTGAACGAGGTGATCGAGAAACTGATCGCCGCCGAACGCCCCGTCATAGTCGCCGGACGCGGCGCCATCATGGCCGGCGCCAAGGACGAGCTCATCAAGCTCGGCGAACGCACCGGTGCGTTGCTTGCCACATCGCTCCAGGGCAAGGGCCTGTTCGCCGGGCATGAATGGAATGTCGGAATCTCCGGCGCTTTCGCCGCGGAACCGGCGGAACGGCTGCTTGCCGACGCCGACTTCGTGTTGGGCGTGGGCGCCGAGCTGGGATACTACACGACGGAAGGCGGGCTGATGTACCCCTCCGCCGAGGTCGCGCGCATCGACATCCGCCCGATGCCCGAGGAAATCGGCGTCATTCCCGGCCTGTACGTGCAGGCCGACGCCAAGAAGGCCATCGCGGCGATCAATGAGGCGCTGGAATCCCGCCAGGTCCGCAAAACCGGCCTGCGCACCCCGGAAACGCGCGCCATCCTGGATGCGCCCGACCACGTGTTCATCCCGCCGACCGACGGGCTGGACCCACGGCCGCTGGCCTACAAGCTGGGCGCCGCCGTGCCGAAGGGCGCGCTGGTCACCTGCGGCGCGGGGCACTTCTTCTCCTGGATCGCGATGTACATGCCGCTGCCGGCGGGCTCGGAGATCCAGTTTTCTTATAACTTCGGCGCCGTGGGCCAGGGCCTGGGCGTGATGGTTGGGACCTCGGTCGGCAACCCCGGCCGTCCGCACGTCGCGATCGAGGGCGATGGCTCCATGATGTTCAACATCCAGGAGCTGGAAACCATTGTCCGCGAGAAGTTGCAGATCACCCTGGTCGTGTGGAACGATGAGGGCTACGGGGCCGAAGTGCACAAGCTGACCGCGAAGGGCTTCAACGAGAAGCTGGCGCAGTGGGAGTCCCCGGACTTCGTGGCGCTGGCGAAAGCGTTCGGCGGCGATGGGGTGAAACTGGACTCGGTGGATCAGATCGGCAGCGCCATCCAGACCGGCCTGGCCAAGGGCGGGCTCTATCTGATCGATGCTCGGGTATCGTCCACCACCCCGACCGATCCGTACGCCAAGGTCTACCACGGCATCCCCAGCACCGCGCCGCTGCTGCGTCAGCCGGCGTAAGCGTCGATGCATTTCGAAGGCGAGTTCAGCGTTCCAGGCAAACCGGCGGATGTGATCCGCCGGTTCGCCGACGTCCCGCGCATGGCCACCTGCATGCCCGGCGCGGTGTTGGACGTTCAGAACGAAGACGGCTCCTGGCCCGGCGGCATGGTGGTGTCGTTTGGTCCGAAGAAGATCAAATTCAGCGGCAAGGCGACGGTCGATTTCGACTTCGATAACCTGACCGGCACCGTCCACGGCCGCGGCGCCGCCGACATGCGCGCGGCCAGGATCGGGGTGAAGGTGTCGTTCGCGCTACGCGACGACCCGGCGTCGGCCACGCCGGCAACGATCGTGAAGGTCGTGTCGGATGCTGAACTCGGCGGCGTGCTGGCGGATTTCGCGCGGACGGGCGGGATCGCGGTCGCCAACATGATCATGGCCGACTTCGCCAAGCGCGCGGCGGCGGAGTTTTCCAAGGATGAGGTTGTTGCGGAGCCTGAACCGGAAGCGGTGGCACCGTCGCCACCACCTGCCGCCGAGCCTGCACCGGCGTTGTCCGCCGGGAGCCTGATCTGGGTCGTGATTAAGGCATATCTGGCGCGCATCGGGCGGATGTTCGGGATCGGTCGGTAACCACCGCGCCCCACGTGATCCCCGTGCTTGTCACGAGGATCACGTTCAGCACCCAGCCGCGGTTGATCCCCGCGACATGCGCGGGGATGACACAAACCTATTCCGCCGCTTGCGCCAGCACCTGGGACTGTGCAGCCTTGCGGGCCAGATGCGCCTTGTGCGCGGCCTCCCGGCGTTCGTCGAACTTCGCCAAACGGCGGTGCGGGTTGGGGTGGATTTGGTTGTCGGCCTGACCCGGGTTCTTCTGCGCGCCGGCCCAGCCATGTTCGGCCACGTCGAACACGATGCCGCTGAGGTCGGTATGCTTGACCTCATACCCATGGGGGTTGTTGACGTCGCCCATCATCCACACGGCGCCGGCCGCCACCGCCTGCTTCGAGGATTGGATCACGTCGTCCACCCAGAAGCCGATGTGGTGCAGCCCGACGTAATCCTTGCCGAAGCCCTGCGAGGCTTCGTCGTCCTTGAAGTGCAACAGCGCGAGGTTGACCACGCCGTCGGTCAGAAAGATGCCCTCGGCCAGCGGGCCATCGAGTTCGGAGACTTCCTCCAACCCCATGACATCCTTGTAGAACTCCGCGGTCTCCCACGGGTCGGCGACGCTGAACGCGAAGTGGCGGATTTTGCCTTTGCTTCTTTCGGTCATCTTGGCTTCTCCTGTTTTTGGACGAGATAGGGGATAATGCGTCCGTTCGTGCGTGCCCGGCAAGAGGGAGCCCAATTTGTATGAGCATCGACATCAACGGGATGGCGCACGTCATCCTGACCGTGAGCCAGTTCGAGGCTGCTCGGGTTTTCTACGGGCGGCTGTGCACCGCGATGGGCATGAAGCCGGTCTTCGACGGGGACAAGTTTTGCTACTGGGTCGGGGGGCGCACGGCGATCGGGATCGAGCCGTGCGATCCTTTGTACGCCGGGGAGCGGTTCGTGCAGCCTCGGGTGGGGCTGCACCATATCTGCGTGCGGGCGCGGACGCGGGAGGATGTGGACAAGTGCGCGGCGCTGCTGCGGGAGATGAACGCGACGATCGTTCGGGGGCCGAATGAGAACCAGTGGGCGCCGGGGTATTATTCTGTCCTTTTCGAGGACCCAGATGGGATCAGGCTGGAACTGAACCATGTGCCGGGCGTGGGGTTGTTGCGGGAGGGGAGATCGCTGAACCCGACCGAGGGGTACGGGGAGGCACGGTAGCCTTTTCCCCTGAGCCGGTCACCTCCGGAAGCAGTGGCACGTCAGCGTCGTCCCACACCACCGAACATGTGGCTCCATGTTCGCGGACGGCGACTTCAACCGACCGGTCAGAGCTTTCGGTATCGCGCCAGCGGTACGCCGTTCCGTTCCACGTACTCATTCCATCCAGGCGTTGAAACTGGCGGCGTTATCGTCCTGCCAACGCTCCACACGCTGTTGACGGACCACGGTTTCAAGACCGCCTTCGTTTTTAATAAATACCAAATATCACTACTGTCCGGTTCACCGCGAACGAACCGTCAGTAACTGTCTGACCAAGAACGGTTTTTCGGCGGTTTTTCGTGGTGTCGATTTGAAGTTGGCGGCGATTTCCCTGACCCTTTTCCGAGGAGGGCCCGCCCATGAACGCCGGAAAGACGATATTCTCGCAGCTGATGGATTGCCTGCCCTGGAGCACGTTCGCCCGGCTGGTCGCGCATCATCGCGGTGACTACGACGTGCGAACATTTCCCAGCACCGAGCAATACCGGGCCATGGCCTTTGCCCAACTGACGTACCGGGAAAGTCTGCGCGACATTGAAGTGTGTCTGTCGGCGCAACCCTCGAAGCTTTGGCATATGGGCTTTCGCGGGCCGATCCGGCGGTCGACTTTGGCTGACGCCAATGAAACCCGAGATTGGCGCATTTATGCGGAATTCGCCCAACGGCTGATCGCGCAGGCGAGGCGGCTATATGTCGGTGAGAGTCTGTCAGTGGATTTGAAGGACACCGTTTACGCGTTGGACTCGACGACCATCGACTTGTGCCTGTCATTGTTCCCGTGGGCGCATTTCCGTTCAACCAAAGCCGCCGTGAAGATGCGTACATTGCTGGATTTACGAGGCAACATCCCGAGTTTCATTCACATTTCCGACGGCAAGCTGCACGACGTGCATGCGCTCGATATGCTGGTGCCCGAGGCAGGCGCCATCAACGTCATGGACCGTGGATACGTCGATTTCGGCCGTTTGTACGGGTTGCATCAGGCTGGCGCCTTCTTCCTGACCCGGGCCAAATCCAACCTCAAGGCGCATCGGATGCGATTCAGAGACCCAAAAACCGGGAAGATGCTGATTTTCCTTACCAATCAGACGACCCTCCCGGCATTGACGATCTGCGATCTGTATAAGAGCCGTTGGCAGGTCGAACTTTTCTTCAAATGGATCAAGCAGCACCTCCGGATCAAGAAATTCTACGGAACCTCCGAGAATGCCGTGAAGACGCAAATTTGGATCGCGGTGTCGGTTTACGTGCTGGCCGCCATCGTCCGGAAGCGGTTGAAGCTGGAGGTCTCGCTCTACATATTGATGCAGGTGTTTTCGGTGACAGTATTTGAAAAGGCCTCGATAGAATCTGTGATCTTTCAGACAGCCGACAGTTCCGAATATGTCGTGGACGATAACTAATTGAATTTATTCAGAGATTGACCGGACAGTAGTGATCCAAGCTAATGGTCGGATAGCGGAGGTCTGCGGAAGCTGACGGAGATAGTAACCTGGAGAATCATAATCCCTTGGTCGGTGGTTCAAATCCGCCCGCCGCTACCAATTCCTGGTAGCAAATTCACATCTTTCCGTCTTGCGGGCCGATCGCGAAATCGGCGCCAAGCCACGAGAACCGAGGCGTAACCCGGCCCCGGGTTGCATTCCCATGTGCCCTTTGTCAAAATCCTCCGGTCCAAGAAACAGACTACTCAATCGGAAGGAACGCAGAGTGGCCGCCGCACGCACGACATCGCCGTTCACGCCCTGGTGGCGTGAGCCGACAAAGGACCAATGGTTCGCTTTCACCGCGGCTTGGCTCGGCTGGACGCTCGACGCGTTCGATTTCACCGTCTTCCTGTTCCTGCTTGTTCCCATCGCCAAGGAGTTCAATGCCGACCTGACGCTGGTCGTGTTGGTTGGTTCCCTGACGATGTACATGCGCCTCGGGGGCGCGCTGGCCGCCGGCTGGATGGCCGATCGCATGGGCCGCCGGGCACCGCTGATGATTTCGATCCTGTGGTATTCCGCCTGCAACTTCATCGCCGGCTTCTCCCCCACCTTCATGTTCCTGCTGGTGTTCCGCACGCTGCTCGGCATCGGCATGGGCGCTGAGTGGCCGGCCGGCGCGGCTTTGGCGACCGAAAGCTGGCCGACCCGTTCCCGCGGGTTGATGTCGGCGGTGCTGCAAGGTTCCTGGGCGCTGGGCTACCTGGTGGCCGCGGTGCTCTACGCGACGGTCTACGACTATATCGGTTGGCGCGGCATGCTGTGGATGGGCGTGCTGCCCGCGCTCGCGGTCGTCTGGATCCGCGTCTATGTGAAAGAGCCGGAGGTGTGGGTGGAAAACCAGCGCCAACAGAAGGAACAGAAGGTCGAAATCAAGGTCCCGATCGCGGCATTGTTCCGCAAGGATCTGATCCTGACGACGCTTTCCACCACCTGGTGGCTGATCAGCGCTTATGTCGTCTACTACTCGCTGTTCGGTCTGTTCGCGACCTACCTGACGAAGGACCTGCACCTGACGGCCTCGCAGGTCGGCTGGCCGATCGCGGCCTCCAACGCCGTGACCTTCGTTTTCAGCTTCGTCTGGGGCGGCCTGACGGACAAGATCGGCCGGCGCTGGGCCATGATCATTCCGGCGACGATCGGCTTCTTCGTCACCCCGATCTATCTGATGACCACGGACTACACCACCATCGCCATCGCATTCGCCGTCCAGGGCGCGTTCGCGGGCTGCATCTACGGCATCAACCCCAGCTATGCCAATGAACGGTTCCCGACCGAGGTTCGTGCGACGGGCGCTGGTTTCTGCGTCCACATGGGCGCCGTGGCCGGCGGCACGATACCGCCCGTACTGAGTTGGTTCGCGCTCCACTACCACACCAACTTCGCCATCCCGATGATGGTGAGCACGATGCTGGGCATCGTGAGCTTCGTCGTCACCCTGATGTTGAGCCCCGAAACCAAGGGCAAGGAGCTGGAGGCGGAACTGAAGCTGGCCTGACGATCAGGTGCTCGCCCTACTGGAAGAAGGGAAGGCCGCGGCCTTCCCTTTTTTCATGCGGGCTGCCGCTCGCGCTTTGTTGAAGGTCGGTTACAGGCCCGAGCATCTCGATTGTGTTGACCACGGCCCACGGCGGCAGCACAGTGCCTCGGTTCATCCGAGACGGATCTCCGCCATGGGCCAGCCAGCCGCCCGCCTGACCGATATGCATGTGTGCCCGATGGTTACCGGCGTGGTGCCGCACGTTGGGGGGCCAATCGCGGGCCCGGGATGCCCGACGGTGTTGATCCAAATGCTGCCAGCGGCGCGCGTCAGCGACATGGCCGTTTGCGTAGGCCCGCCCGACGTCATTGCGCTCGGCTCTTTCACCGTCCTGATCGGCAGCATGCCGGCCGCCCGTCTGGGCGACATGACCGCCCACGGTGGGTCTATCGTGCTCGGTTGCTTCACGGTCTTGATTGGCTGAACGCGCCCGGATTACGGAGCCAGCCGAAACTCGTCCGGCGGCAGGCTGTTATCCATCGCGATCACCATATCGCGGCCGAGCACCGGCATCGGAATTTTGACGACCGAATCCGGGTCGTCGTCGGCGACGGGCACGCCGCCTTTTTTGAACGACCGGACGTTCACCTTCCCGGTCCCCATAACCTCCCACCAAAGGTCGAATCCAAGGAGGATCGCCTTCACTTTGTTGGGATGCGCGGCGATCGCTGCGCCGAGTTCTTTCACGGTGGCCACGACCGAACTCCAGCCGGTTAGAGAGGACCAACCTCTATCCGGCCGCTTTGGCGGATGCAACGGGATGTCGGCACCCAATAGCCGACACCACTTCGTGATGCGATCCGACCGGTCAGCACGCGAATGTTATGTCCCGAAAGGTTCTTATTGGATGCCGTGTTCTGCTAAACTGCGTTCGCTTTAATACGACGCAGCCCGAACATAGATGTAAAAATGATACGTCTACACGGTACACGGAGACGTGAGTGCCTTCCATGTGCCGCCGCGCTCACGATTGAGACGATGTCGTTCGTTGAAACCGATCCCCCTCGAGGGAGAAGCAGGAACGCCGAAATGAATCGCGGACCGAAAGACCAGCGTCTAACCTGCCAAGCGGCCAAGAACCGGCGGCGGCGTGCGCGGTTTGCCTGGGTTTGCCTTCCCGCCGGGGGCCGTAATGGTCGTCAGCGTAACAGGCAGGTTGACATTGCCCCTGGGACCTTGTGCCATGTCGCCCGCATGCCAACGGCTCGTCCCCTGCTGCTTCCCTTCACCAGCGTCACGAACGGCGTTTCCGCGACCACGTTCGCTCGGGAACCCGGTTCGAACAGCGGGATAGCCTGAGCATGCCAACCTGGAGCCGAGCAACGGCGCTGCTGACGATGACGTCAGCGCTGGGCGCCGACGTCCTGATTCCCATTTCGTTGTCTGCGCACGAGGCGATCAGCACGCCGTTCCAGTTCAATGTGGAGGCAGTCTGCCAGCAAGGCACGGTCGATCCCGATCAGCTGCTGCACCAGCCGGCCTGCGTGACGTTGCAGGCGAATGGGAAGCCGATCCGTTATTTCCACGGCATTGTTCAAAGCGTATCGGCCGGCAGCGCCACTCGCGGAAAGGATGATGCGGCCGATTACACGATGTATCACCTCACGCTCGTGCCCAAGCTGTGGTTCATGAGCCAGACGGTCGATTGCCGGGTCTACGAAACCAAGTCCGCCGCCGACATTCTGAACGCGATGTTCGCTGATATCGGCCTGACCGATCTCAGTGGGCCACCCAGCGCGACGGCGCGGCCATATACCGTGCAGTTCAACGAATCGGATCTGCATTTCGCCACCCGGCTGATGGAGGAGGAAGGCTGGTTCTACTTCTTCCAGCACACCGCGAGCGCCCATACGCTGGTCATCGCGAAGGAAAACTCAGCCTTCACGGCGATCCCGAACGCGACGCTGGGGATCGGCGGCTCAAACACCGACACCAACCCGCCGATCGAGGATTTCCACCAGACTTCGGGCACGGTCTTCGGCAAATGGACGCTGCGGGACTACGATCCGGAAAATCCGACCACGCAGTTGAAGAGCGATCAGCCAACCACCCTCGTGGCCGGTGGCGGCCCGACCCGGGATGCGTTCCGCTGGCCGGCGCTGACCTTCGACAATGGCACCGTGAGCGATCGCACCAATTGGGAAATGCAGGCGGCGGAGGCTGCCGCGACCTTGTTCGAAGGAAGTACGCATTTCGGCGGCATGGTACCGGGCGGCACGTTCAAGATCGCCAGCCGGCCCGCCAGCGATTACGACGACACCTATGCCGTGCGCGGCACCAGCCACCATGCCCGCGATGAGACCTGGATCAATCAGGGCGCCCCTGCATCCTATGCGAACCATTTCACCTGTTTTCTGAACAGCGTAACCTGGCGGCAGCCGATGGTGACCCGCCGGCCGCGCATGGACGGGATCCACACCGCGCTGGTGATGGGGCCGCAAAGCTCGGCCGCCGCCAATATTCAGATGCAGAGCGGCGAGGAGATTCACACCGACGACCTTGGCCGGGTGAAAGTGCGGTTCTTCTGGGATCACCGTGGGGAGGCGACCGGTAGCAACGCGGTCTGGGCACGCGTCGTCCAACCCTGGGCCGGCAACGGCTGGGGCGCACAGTTCATCCCGCGTGTGGGCACGGAAGTGGCGGTCGGCTTCGTCGATGGCGACCCGGACCGGCCGATGGTTTTGGGAGGGCTGTACAACGGCGTCTCCGACCCGATCTACAAAGAAGCCGATAAGACCAAGCTTGGCATCCGCACCCGCTCCACCCTCAGCGGTGGCACGTCGAACTTCAGCGAGTTCACGATCGACGACAATGCCGGCAGCGAGCTGATCTATTTCCACGCCGAAAAGGACTATACCACCGAGGTCGAGCACGACCAAACCCTGACAGTCGACAATTGCCGTGTCGTGACGGTGAAGAAGGACGAGACGGTCACGATCAAGGGCAAGCAGAGCATCACGGTCACCGGCAACCGGACGATCGAAGTGTCTCAGGGTAACCTGACGACGACCGTAGACCAGGGCAATCACTCGCTGGACGTATCTGTTGGGAATATCTCCATTAAGGCGGACGCTGGCGCTATCACCATGGAGGCCGCGCAGAGCATCACCATCAAAGTTGGTTCCAACAAGATGGTCATCGATCAGACCGGCATCGTGCTGGAAGGGATCATGGTGAAGATTACGGGACAGGCGATGGCCCAAATGACCAGTCCCCTCACAACCGTCAAAGCCGACGGTATGCTCACCCTGAAGGGTGGCATTACGATGATCAACTGACATGTCACAGAGTTTGGGCAAAATCCTGGATACGGACTTCGCGGCCATCCGGCCGCGCGTCGGGCTGTCCACCGACGCGGCCACGGTTCTGACCAATGTGACCCTCGTCCCGGACGCTTTGCAGCGGCTGGAAGCGGCCGGCTTCCTGGTGGAGGCCGCGCGCCTGGTGGCGCATGCCTTGCCGAAGCGCGAGGCCGTCTGGTGGGCTTGTATGTGCGCCTTCCACACCGCGCCCCCCGACCTCTCGGAAAATGACCGCTTGGCGCGCGAACTCGCGGAAAACTGGGTCCGACAGCAAAGCGACAAACTGCGGCGCGAGGCGATGGCCAAGGCGGAGGCCGGCGATTTTGCGACCCCCGAAGCCTGGGCTGCCGTCGCCGCGTTCTGGAGCGGCGACTCGATGGCGCCCGAGGGTCAGGCGGCCGTTCCGCCGGCCGCGCATCTTTGCGGCACCGCCGTTGCCGGCGCCGTCGTGCTGGCCGCGGTGCGGGGCGACCCCCTGCGCCAACCCGCACGCTTGAAACGGTTCCTGGAAAGTGGGCGTAATATCGCCGCGGGTGGACCCGGACGGTTGCCGCCCGAGGAACCCTGATACACGGACCCCGGTCGGTCCGGTATAAGGGCGACGCACTTGAAGCGAGGAAGCGCGATGCCGGACACCAACAGAGCCTCGGACGCCTATAAAGCCTGGGGCGGCTGAGCCATGAAGCTGGAATTGACCGTTCTGCGCTGCCCCGACAGCGTCGTGCCGGAATCCCGTACCGTGACCGGTGGCGAATTTTCGGTGGGGCGCGGCCCGGGCGTCGATTGGGTGCTACCCGATGCCGATCGCTTGCTGTCCAAACGGCATTTCGCCCTGGCATTCCGCTCCGGCTCATGGCAGATGGCCGATACCAGCACCAATGGCACCTTCATCAATACCGACGATACCGCGCTGGGTTCCGGGGAAGTCCGCACCTTGCGCGACGGCGATCGGGTGCGGCTTGGTGCCTATGAGATCGAGGTGCGGCTGACCGAGGACGCCTACCAGTCCGGTGGCTACGGCGCCGGATCGCGTGGCGGTGCCGATCCGTTCGGCGATCCATTCGGTATGGACCCGCTGGCCCCTCCACCGCCGGCGCATCAACCGTTCGGCGGCAACGTCCATACCAGAGCGGAGGTCGCACCCATCCTGCCGGAGGATGACTTCCTGCAAGGGCCCGACCCGTTGGGGCGCCCGGCCTACAATCCCTTCCAAAATCCGGTGCAGTCCGACCATTCGTCGGTGATGCAGGACGCATTCCAGCCGCCTCAGGCGGCGGGGCAAATGCCGATGCATACCGGCGGCATCATCCCCGGCGACGATCTGCTGCCCGACGATTGGGATCGCGATCTGCTGGCCGGGATAGGCACGCCCGCGGCGGTACCGCCACCCGCGCCGCCGCCGGTTATGGCACCCCCCCCCCCAATCCCGCAGCCGGTCGCCGCACCGGTCGCGCCGCCCCCGCCGCAGCCCATGGTTGCGCCCATGGCGTTGGGCGGTAACGCCTCGCCGTTCGATGAGCCATCGGACCTGATAAACGGCCCGCACCGGCTGGAGCCTCACGGCATCCCGGCCGCGGTTTCTCAAGAGGAAGCGCGGCCGCCGACTGGCCTGTTCGAGGAACCCGATGTCGCGCCGCCGCCGGTGGTTCGTCCGGTCGCGCAACCTGTCGCCAAGCCGGCCGCGCCGCCGCCGCGCGCCGCCGCCAGCGACTCCGGCCTGCTGGCCGCCTTCCTGGAAGGCGCCGGCGTAGGCGAAATACAACCGGCCGATCCGGAAGCAACGATGCGGGCGCTGGGTGCGGCGTTTCGCGCCGTGGTGTCCGGCCTGCGCGGGGTGCTGATTGCGCGCGCCTCCATCAAGAGCGAATTCCGTATCGAACAGACCATGATCCGGGCGCGCGGCAATAATCCGCTCAAGTTCTCGGCCGGCGACGACGATGCCTTGTCGGCGCTGCTCGGTACCGGCCGCCGGGTGGACATGGCACCCGCCGCGGCGGTCACCGATGCATTGCGGGATATCCGTCTGCACGAGCTCGCCTCCATGGCCGCGATGCAATCCGCCGTGCGTGCGCTGATGGAAGGTCTCGATCCGGCGAAATTACGTGCCGCGGCCGAACAAGGCGGCGGCATGACCGTGCTGCCCGCCCAACGCAAAGCAAGAGCGTGGGATGCGTTCGAGGCGCTGCACGCCAAGACCATCCAGGCACTGAGCGACGATTTCGATAGTGTCTTTGGCAAAGCCTTCGCGCGGGCCTATGAACGCGCGATGGATGAAGTATCCGTAAAGGAGAGGGAATGATCCGCCGTCGATCGCTGGCATTGCTGCCTGCCGCATTGCTCCTGGCCCAATGCGGGCCCGAAGTAAAACCGCCCGCCGTCCTGACGCTCGTCATTACGGGCGCGGCCGATCAGAATCCCGATATTAACGGTGCCGCCGCACCGATCGCGATTCGCATTTATCAATTGACTGCCACGGCGAAGTTCGAACGCGGCGATGTGTTCGCGCTCACCGAACACGAACAGCAGACTCTAGGGGCCGACGATGCGGGGTCTCAAGAATTTGTGATCTCGCCCAGCGAATCCCGCACCCTGAAGTTCGAACTGAAACCCATGGTGCAATCGGTCGGCGTGGTCGCGCTCTATCGCGACATCGACAAGGCGCAATGGCGGGCGGATGCCCCGGTGGCTACCAGCGGCCCGACCAAATTGGCGCTGAATATCGCCAAACTGGCGATCACTCTCAAACCAGCCTCCTGACAGTGCCGGCCGCCGGCGGTGACCGAGCGGTGCGGCGGGAAGGGCGGGGCTTTGCCCCGGATCCCATCCGTTCATTTTCGTCATCCTCGGGCTTGACCCGAGGACTACCGTTGCCGCCGGCCGCTGAATTTCTGGCGAAACTGGGACCGACAGGGCCAGCCGCGGTCCTCGGGTCAAGCCCGAGGATGACGAATGAGGAATCTGGCTCCGTTGTCTCCGTTCACCGGATTACCCCGCTACACCGCGCGTTCCCGCTGGCAACCGGAATGGTTCTGCGCGATAGTACGGACCTTAGGAAGGACCAGGACCGATGAGTTGGACCAACCGCGTGGTTTGGCAGGAAGGCATGTTCCTGCGCACGCAGCATTTCCAGCAGCAGGACCGCTGGACGGAACAACTCGTGCGCGGCCGGGTGCAGGCGTTGCGGCCGCATCCCTGGGGCCTGATCGAGTATTCGCTCGACCGCGATTTGCTGGCGACCGGCCGTTTCGCGCTGGCCTCCTGCGCCGGCGTGTTCGAGGACGGCACCCCGTTCATGCTTCCCGGGGAAGCGGATCACCCAGCGCCCCTGGATGTCCCAGACAACGCCCGCAACGTGCTGGTTTATCTGGCGCTACCCATTCGTCAGGCAGGCGCGGTGGAAGTCGCCGATGCCGCGACGGAAGGCCGCTACGCCGCCAAACCGTTCGAGGCGTACGATACCCATTCGGCGTCCCCAACCCCGGCCGAACTCCAGATTGGGCGCTTGCGGATGCGCTACCTGCTGGAGACGGAGGAACGCGCGGGTTATCTGTGCATCGGTCTGGCGCGCGTGACGGAAGTCACGGCCGATCGGCGTGTCGTGCTGGACGAACGCTGGGTGCCGCCGGCTTTGGTTTGCTCCGCCGTGTCGCCGCTGTCCGGTCTGATCACCGAACTGGCGGGGATGCTCAATCAGCGCGGGGAGGCGTTGGCCGCTCGTATGAACGCGCCGGGGCAGGCGGGGGTGGCGCAGGTCGCGGATTTCCTGCTGTTGCAGGCGGTCAACGGGTATCAGACGCTGCTCAGCCATTGGGCCGATGCGGCCAATGTGCATCCGGAGTCGCTCTACGCCACGCTGGTGCAGATGGCTGGAGAATTTTCGACCTTCCTGGAAACCCGCCGGCCGACGGCGTACCCCGCATACCGACACGACGATCTGCAACGCAGCTTCGCCCCGGTCGTTGCCGATCTGCGGCGCGCTTTGTCCACCGTGCTGGAACAAACCGCCATTCCGATTCCCCTGCGGGAGGCGCGCCATGGCGTGCGGGTGGGGCCGATCACGGATCGTTCCATCCTGCGGGCATCCAATTTCGTGCTGACGGTACAATGCGACATGCCGGCGGAGACGCTGCGGCGCGGTTTCCCGGCACAGGTGAAGATCGGCGCGGTGGAGCAAATCCGGGAGCTGGTGAACGCCGCCTTGCCGGGTATCGCGGTGCGGCCATTGCCTGTCGCACCCCGGCAATTGCCGTTCTATGCCGGCGCCACCTACTTCGAACTGGATCGCGCCAGCCCGCACTGGGCTCATATGCAGAATTCCGGCGGCTTCGCGATCCATGTCGCCGGCGACATTCCCAATCTCCAGCTTGAACTTTGGGCGATACGCGGATGAGCGGTCATAATCCTTTTGCCGAAGACGGCGACGACGGTGACGACAGCGAGAAGACGGTCATCCGGCCGGCACCGGGCGGGCGCCGCCCCGCCGCGGCACCGGCTGCCCGCGTTCCGTCTGCTCCGCCACCAGAGGCTTATCCATCGCAACCGGCGGCGTTGGCCGACGGTGCCGAAACGGTCGATTTTGCCCTCAACCCCTTGGTGGGCGCCGCTGGGTCGCTGTTGCAGTTGATGGCGCGCTTGCGCACGACCTACAGCCAGCCGAACGCGCTGGAAGTGCGTGATCGCGCATTGCGGCAGGTGCAGGCTTTCGAACAGGCTGCGCGCGCCGCCGGCGTAACGGCCGATCAGCTCGACAAAGGCCGATTCGCGCTGTGCGCCAGCCTGGACGATCTGGCGCAGGCGACGCCCTGGGGTGCGGATGGCGGCTGGGCCTCTCGTCCCCTGGTATTAAGTTTCCGTGACGTCCTGCGCAGTACGCAGGGTGTGCAAAGCGGCGTCGGGTTTTTCCGCCTGCTGGAGGAAGTGAAACAAAACCCCGGCACCGAATTGCACGTGCTGGAGCTGATGTATCTATGCCTCAGCCTCGGGTTTCAGGGGCAATACCGCGCGTCCCGCCAAGGGCCGGCGGAATTGGATCGCATTCGGGAAGATGTGTACACCATCATCCTGCGGCAGCGGCAGGCCGCCGCGGCGGAGTTGTCGCCGCATTGGCGTGGGGTCAACGCCCCCTACAAGCCGGCGCGCGCGGCGGTGCCTACCTGGGTCATGGCGGCGGCGGCTTTGGCGATCATCGGTGGGCTGTTTGTTTGGTTTTCCGCCAGCCTCAGTGCCGCGTCGGACGATACGTTCAGTAAGCAGCTCGCGGCACCCTTGTCGCACATGCCGCAGATCGTGCGTCTGGCGCCGGTGCGCCCGCCGCCGGTCGTGGCACCTCCGCCGGAGCCGCTTTACGTATTCCTGAAGCCCGAAATCGATCAGGGCCTGGTGTCCGTGCTGGGCGATCATTCCACCCCTATCGTGCGTATTCGCAACCGTGGCATGTTCCCGTCCGGCAGCGCCACCGTGGCACCGAACTACATCCGCCTGCTGGAACGGATCGGGGAGGCATTGAGGGCCGAAAAAGGCCCGGTGCAGGTAACCGGCTACACCGACAATCAGCCCATCCACACCATCCAATTCCCTTCCAATTTCCAACTCTCCGCCGCTCGGGCCGACGCGGCGCGCGCGATCATCGTGCGGTCGCTGGGCGATCCGGCTCGGGTGCGGGCGGAAGGGCGGGCGGACGCGGACCCGATTGGGCCGAACGCCACGCCGGAGGGCCGGGACGAAAACCGGCGCATCGAAGTCGTGCTGCGGAGGCAAGGATAAGACCATGGAAGCCATCCTTCGCTTCTTCATCTCCCGCTGGTTCTTGAGCCTGACCGGCGTCGCGGCCATTGCGGCGTTGGTGTGGTGGTTCGGGCCGTTTGTTCCCTTCCTGGAGGTCTGGTGGGCTCGCCTGATCGTCATCGCGGTTCTGCTGTTGATCTGGGCGGGGGTGAATTTCTTCCTGGATCGCCGGCGCCGCAAAAACGAAGCCGACCTGGTTAAGGGCGTCACCGAAAGCGCCAAAGCCGATGCGTCCGCCGCGGCCTCCGCCGAGGAAGTGGCGGCGATGGCCGAGAAGCTGACCACCGCCCTGAGCCTGCTGAAAAAGGCCTCTGGGTCGCGCGGCTATCTGTATGAGCAACCGTGGTACGCGATCATCGGACCGCCCGGCGCCGGCAAAACCACGGCGCTGCTGAACGCCGGCCTGAAATTCCCGCTCGCTGCCGAGATGGGGCAGAACGCCATTGCTGGCGTTGGCGGCACGCGGATGTGCGATTGGTGGTTCACCGAAGACGCGGTGCTGATCGACACCGCTGGCCGTTACACGACGCAGGATAGCGACGCGACGGTAGACAAGGCCGGGTGGGACGCATTCCTGAACCTGCTGAAGCGCACGCGCAGCCGGCAGCCGCTGAACGGTGTGATCGTGGCGATCGCGATGACCGATATCGCCGCGGCATCCCCGGCCGACCGTATGGCGCATGCGCGCGCCATCCGCCGCCGGGTGAAGGAGCTATCGGACAACCTCGGCGTGAAGGTGCCGGTTTACGGGCTGTTCACCAAGGCCGACCTGATCGTCGGATTCACCGAGTTCTTCGACGACCTGGATCGCGAAAGGCGCGGTCAGGTGTGGGGCATGACCTTCCCGCTGGGTGGGGGCGAAGCCGGCACCGCCGGGGCGTTCGGCACTGAGTTCGGGCTGCTGGTCGACTCCCTCAATCAGCGGCTGATCGACCGGTTGCAAAACGAGCGTAGCGCCGAACGGCGGGCGATGATCGCGGGCTTCCCGGCACAGGTGGCGAGTCTCAAGGCGCCGCTGACCGAGTTCGTCCATGAGGCGTTCGGCGGATCCCGCCTCGATCCGGCGCCGTTGCTGCGCGGCGTTTACATTGCCTCCGGCACGCAGGAAGGCACGCCGATTGACCGCCTGACCGGTGCGATGGCGCGCAGCTTCGGCATCGATCAGCGGCGCGCACCGTCGCTGCGCCCGGAGCAGGGGCGCAGCTACTTCCTGACGCGCCTGTTGAAGGAAGTCGTGTTCGGCGAAGCCACGCTGGTTTCTCGCGATCCCGCCGCCGTGCGCCGTTCGATGATCGTGCGCATCGCCGCGGCTTGCATTGCCGGGCTGGTGGTGCTGGGCGGTGCGGCCGCGCTGATCCAGACACGGTCGGTCAACAACGCCGCGGTGGCGGAGTCCGACGCGGCGCTGGTGGCCTATATCGCCGCGGCGCAGACATTGAAGCTGGATCCGATCGCGGAATCCGAACTGACCCCGATCGGGCCGGTGCTGGACAAGGCGCGCGCGCTGCCGTTCGGGCCGGACGCGCCGAAGCCGCCGACCCAGTGGTTCCCCGGCCTGTCGCAGACCGACAAACTCGCCGCCGGTGCCAAGCAGGTTTATCTGCACGCGCTGGACAACATCCTGCTGCCCCGCCTGATCCACCGGTTGGAAGGGCAGATGAAGCAGAATTTCAACAATCCCGCGTTCCTGTATGAGGCGACGCGCGTCTACCTGATGTTGGGTTCCGCCGGGCCCCTGGATCGGGCCTCGGTGCGGGAGTGGATGCATTACGACTGGGAGGCCGCGTATCCTGGTCCCGCCGCGCAGCCTTTGCGTCAGCATCTGGAGACCCATCTTGCCGCGATGCTGGACGAGCCGCTGCCGCCGGTGCCGCTGGACGGCGTGCTGGTGGAGGATGCTCGGCGCACGTTCAGCCGCGTGTCGGTCGCCGAACGGGTTTATGCGAGCATCCGCCGGTCCCCGGAAGCCTCGGCTTTACCGCCCTGGTCGCCCGGCGATGTCGCTGGCGCGTCCGGTGCCCGTGTGTTTGTCCGCAAGTCCGGCGTGCCACTCGCGACTGGTGTCCCCGGATTCTTCACGATCGACGGGTTCCACAAGGTGCTGTTGCCGCAGTTGCCCATGGCGACTTTGCAGGTGGCCAACGATAGTTGGGTGCTGGGCAAGGCGTCCCAGGTCGATCCGGCGAGTATGGCCGCGGTCAATCTGCAAAAGGATGTGGTGACGCTGTACACCGCCGATTACGCCAAGCAGTGGGATGGGCTGATGGCAGATATCGACGTCCTGCCGCTGACCAATCTGCAGGAAGGCGTGCAGACACTGTACATTCTGTCCTCCCCACAGTCGCCGATGCGGGATTTGCTGACGGGAATCACGCGGCAACTCACGCTGACGGTACCGCCGCCGGCTCCGGGTGGGGCCGCGGGCGGCGCGCAGGCCGCCGCTGCCGCCGCGTCGGCAGCCGCATCGGGTGGGGCATCGCGCTTGCAGGGCCTGCTCGGCCAGTCTGGCCCGCCGCCCGAACCGCCGGGCAAAGCGATCGAGGACCGTTATGCGCCGCTGATCCAGTTCGTCGGTAAAGGGCCCGGTGCGCCGATCGACAATGTGCTGAAAATCCTGAACGATTTGCAAACGCAGTTGTCCCAGGTAGCCAACACAGCCCCCGGCGGGGCGGCGGCGCCGACCAGCGGGGTCGATCCGGCGCAGATGCTGCAAGCCGAGGCCAGCCGCGATCCGCAGCCGGTGCAGCGTTGGCTGCAAGCGATGGCGGTGGCCGGCAACACCCAGCGCAGCGGCGGCGCGAAGAAAGCGGCCGGGGAGGCGTTCAACGCGCCCGGCGGCCCGGCATCGCTGTGCAAGTTGGCGGTCGACGGCCGCTATCCCTTCACACCGGGCGCGGCGAACGAAATTCCGCTGGACGATTTCGCCCGCCTGTTCGCGCCCAACGGCATGCTTGATATTTTCTACACTACGCAGCTGCGGCCGTTCGTCGATACCTCCGGCGCTGTCTGGAAAGCGCAACCGGTGGCTGGGGTGGCGCCGCCCGTGACGCAAGGCGATCTGGTGCAGTTTCAGCGCGCGTCCCAGATCCGGGACCTGTTCTTCGCCGGGGGCGGGGCGCAGCCAATGGTGCGGTTCGACATAACGCCGCAAACACTGGATGCCGGTGCCAAGCAGGTGACGATGGACCTGGACGGGCTGACGATCTCCTACGCGCACGGGCCGTTGCGGGCGACCTCGGTCACCTGGCCCGGTGGGGCGCAGCGGATCAACAATGCGCGCCTGGTGTTCGATCCGCCGCCGGCCAGCGGCCCGCCGGTCGTGCAGGCGGCCGGCCCCTGGGCGTTGTTCCGCCTGTTCGGGCAAGGCAGGTTGCAGCAGGGCGCATCGTCGGATCGCTACACGCTGACCTTCCAACTGGCGGACCGGGAGGCATCGTTCGAAATTCGCGCCGGGTCGGTGCTCAATCCCTTCGCACCGGGGATGCTGCGCGATTTCAAGTGCCCCGGGCTGTGACGGACGGCGGCATCATAACAGGATTCTACGGCAAACTGCCGGCTCGGGGGGATTTCGTGCGTACCGGCCTTCCCCGGGCCTTCACCGATCCCTGGGACGATTGGTTGCGCGTGGTCATCGCCGGCAGTCGCACCCGGATGGGGGAGGACTGGCTGCCAGCGTATCTGGAATCGCCCGTTTGGCGCTTTTTCTTGCCGGCCGGCCTGTGCGGCGCGTCGCCGGCCGTGGGCTTGATGCTGCCGAGCATGGACAAGGCCGGGCGGTACTTCCCGCTGACCTTCGCGGCTCTGTGCGACGCCAGCGATACGACCGATGCGTGGCTGGATCGATGCGAGGGTGCTGGCTTCGCCGCGCTGGAGCAGGACACCCCGCCGGACGCGATTGCAGCCATGATAGGACAGCCCGAGGTGGCGTTACGCGATCGTGATGCCGTTGGTGGCTTGTCCTGTGACAGTATCTGGTGGACACAAGGTTCGCCGCGTGTGCCTGAATCCCGGCTGGTTCTGCCGGGCCTGCCGGACATCGCGACGTATGCATCCATGCTGGGCGAAACAACGGAACCCGTTGTAACCGGGCCGATGGAAGAAGCGTCATGGGAGTCACAATCATGACCGCGCCGCACATAAGCTCCTGTGCCATGACCCATCCGGGCATGAAGCGGGGCCACAATGAAGATGCGTATGTGAACCGCCCGGATTTGGGGCTTTGGGCGGTCGCCGATGGGGCAGGGGGCCATTCCGCCGGGGAAGTCGCGTCGGGCATGATCGCGGAATCTTTGGAATCAATCCCACCGGGCCTGTCGGCGTCCGAACTGTTGGCCGAGGTTCGGCTGCGAATCAAAGACACCCACGAAGCCTTGCGGGAAGAAGCGGGCCGCCGCGGGGAAAACGTGACCATCGCATCGACCATTGTTGTGATGATGGCCCGAAACGAGCATTTCGCCTGCCTGTGGGCTGGTGACTCCCGCGCCTATTTACTGCGCGGCGGGGCGTTGCAGCAGATTACGCGAGATCACAGCCTGGTGCAGGAATTGGTGGATGCCGGCGCTATTCGGCCGGAAGACGCGGAGAAGCACCCCCGGGCCAACGTGATTACCCGAGCGGTCGGGGCGGCGTTGGACGACGAATTCGAAATGGACAAGGTCAGCGACCGGCTGATGCCGGGGGACCGGTTCCTGCTATGCAGCGACGGGTTGTGCAAGACGCTGCCGGCGGAGGACATCGCGACGCTGCTGGCTGCCAATGACGGGGTGCCGCCGCCGGAAGCGCTGATCGCCGCGGCGCTGACCATGAACGCCAGCGACAACGTGACAGCGGTGACGGTCGAAGTGAGCTGATTCAGCCCGCCCCGCGTCAAGCGCATGAAAAAAGCCGGAGGGTTGTGCCCTCCGGCTTTTTTTGTGCACCGACCGGTTCGCACCGGTCGTTCTGTCCGGCTTTGGGCGCCGATCAGGTGGTCTTGGACTGGGTGAGGTCGTAACCCTGGGTGACGGGGGTGCCCGAACCGTCCGCCTTCACCGGGGTCAGTGTCCACGAGACCTTCGCGAAGTTCAGCGACAGGCTCTCGGACGGCATGTCGCCGCCGCTGCTGAGGCTGTAGCCGCTCAGGCCGCAGTCGGTCAGTTCGTAGGACAGGAATTTCTCGGTCTGGCCCTGCGACGTCGTGGTGAAGGTGATCGTCACCATGGTGTTGAACATGCCCGCGACAGAGTCGGTCCACAGGGGCGGCGACGCGGAGTCCATCATTTTGGTCACCACGATCTCGCTGATCGAGGGCACTGAACTTTCACGGCTCATGGCGCCGCTCATCGCGGAACCTACCCCGCGGCCGACGCCCCACTGGAAGGACGTCAGTTCCGTCCATGTTTCGAAGCCCGCCGTGGTCACATCGCCCGCGATGCTTCCGTACAACATAAAGATAGCCACGCTATTTCTCCCTGGTTGGTGCCGAACGCGTTACACGTCAGCCGATAACGTATTGGAACATGCCCGTTGAGTCCACACCCACGGTGATCGCATCGATCGTCTCGCCCTCGGCCAGACGGGATAATACCTCACCTGAGAGTTCCGGAAGTAACGTACGCGAGAGAATCTTCTCAACGTTTCGTGCGCCGGAGGATGTTTCGGTGCAGCGCTCCGCGATCGTGTCGACCAGCACCTCATCCCAGTCGAAGCGGGCGCCATAGGCTTCCTTGACCCGCCGGCGAATGCGGTTGAGCTGGAGACCGACGATCTTGCGAATGACATCCGGCGACAGCGGGAAGTATGGCACCAGCGTCAGCCGCCCCAGGAACGCCGGTTTGAAGACTTTCATCAGCTCCGGCATCAGCGCCTCCGCCAGGCCGGCGGCGTCGGGCGCGGTTTCCGGATCGGCGAACAGCCGCGTGATCAGATCGGTCCCGGCGTTCGATGTCATGATAATGACGGTGTTTTTAAAATCGATGTCTCGCCCTTCGCCGTCCTTCATGTTCCCTTTGTCGAACACCTGGAAGAAAATGTCCTGCACGCCGGGATGCGCCTTTTCCATCTCGTCCAGCAGGATCACGGAATAGGGCCGCCGGCGCACGGCTTCGGTCAGCACGCCGCCCTCGCCATAGCCGACATAGCCGGGCGGGCTGCCCATCAACAGGCTGACCTTATGTTCTTCCTTGAATTCGGTCATATTGATAACGGTCATATTCTGCTCGCCGCCATACAGCAGATCCGCGAGCGTCATGGCGGTTTCGGTCTTGCCGGTGCCCGACGTGCCGACCATCAGGAACACACCGATCGGCTTCCTCGGATCG
The DNA here is from genome assembly GCA_903924985.1 of uncultured Acetobacteraceae bacterium. GTDB lineage: Bacteria > Pseudomonadota > Alphaproteobacteria > Acetobacterales > Acetobacteraceae > Rhodopila. Next base: position 24,727 of record CAIYDT010000174.1, on the reverse strand, counting down.
GTCAGCCCCGCTCGGCTGGTGCGAATTGCCTGGGCAACGGCTTCCAACGCGTGCGGCTGGCCGACGATCCGCTGGCCCATGACCTCCTGCAGGTTCAGCACGGTGCGGATTTCGTTGGACTGCATGCGCCCTGCCGGGATGCCGGTCCAGCCGGCGACGACTTCCGCCACGGCCTGGCCGTCCACCACCGGGTAGATCAGCGGTTCTTCACCTTGCAGGGTGCGCAGGCGGGATGCGGCATCCGCCAGTTTCACCCGAAGCGCGTCCTTGTCCTCGGTGTTGGCCTCGTCCTCGATCTGGCCGCGCACCTCGCCGATTTCGGCGGCGATGGCTTTTTCCTCCTCCCAGCGTGCGGTGAGGGCTTCGAGTTCGGTGGCTTTCGTGGCACGTTCGGCTTGCAGATCGGACCGGCGGTCCTCATGCTTTTCACCGGAGGCGATTTCGCGTTCCAAGATCGTCAGTTCGGTGTCGATCAGGGAAATGCGGCGCTGGCGGTCTTCGACCGGCGGCGGTACGGCTGCCTGGCTCATGGCAACCCGAGCACAGGCCGTGTCGATCAGGCTGACGGCTTTGTCGGGTAGTTGCCGCGACGGAATGTAGCGGGCGGACAGGCGCACTGCCTCGCTGACAGCCTGATCCAGGATTCGCACGCTGTGGTGCTTTTCCAGGGTCGAAACCAACCCGCGGATCATTGCGACAGCGATGGGTTCGGTGGGTTCCTCCACCTTCACGACCTGGAAGCGGCGGGTCAGCGCCGCGTCCTTTTCCACATACTTTTTATATTCCGCCCAGGTGGTGGCGGCGATGGTGCGCAATTCGCCGCGGGCCAAAGCGGGTTTCAGCAGGTTGGCAGCGTCGCCCGACCCGGCCGAGCCGCCGGCGCCGATCAATTGGTGCGCCTCGTCGATGAAGATGATGATGGGCTTGGGGCTGGCCTTCACCTCGTCGATCACGCCCCGCAGACGGTTTTCGAACTCGCCTTTGACGCCGGCGCCGGCTTGCAGCAACCCGAGATCGAGCACGCGCAGCGTCACATCCTTCAGCGCGGGCGGCACGTCGCCGGACGCCAGCCGCAGTGCGAAACCTTCCACGACGGCGGTTTTGCCGACACCGGCCTCACCGGTCAGGATCGGATTGTTCTGCCGGCGGCGGGTCAGGATATCGATCATCTGACGGATTTCGGAGTCACGACCCAGGATCGGATCGATTTTTCCGGCTTTCGCCTGCGCCGTGAGGTCGGTGGTAAATTGTTCGAGAGCGCCGCCGCCCGAACGCGGCATGCCACCGCCTTCGGTCGAGGCGCCGCCGCCTTCCGATGCGCTTGCTTGCGACGCGGCGTCTGCCGCTTCGGCGCTGTTCGCGGTGATAGAGGCAAAATCGCGCTTCAGCTGATCGGGCACGATTTTCAGCAATTGGCCGGAGGCATCGCGGGCCTGTCGTGCCAAAGTTTCGTCCGCGAGCAGCGCCCAAAGCAGGTGGCCGGAACGAAGCCGGGTAGCGCCCTGTTCCAGCGACGCGAGCAGCCAGGCTTGCTTGACCAGTTCGACGATATCCGGCGACAGCGACGGTGCCCGGCCGTTGCCGGTTTTCATTTTCTCGAGCGCCCGATTGAGATCGATGGCGAGGCGTCCGAGGTCGATCTCGTAATGGCGCAGGATCGCGGCGACGTCGCCATCCGCGCGATCGGCCAGGGTAACGAGCCAGTGCTCGATTTCCACATTATAGTGGGTGCGTGAGAGTGTCAGGCCGGCGGCGGCCTCCAACGTTCGCTTGCAGACGTCGTTCAGACGGCCGACGAGTTGCTTCAGATCGATGGTGGCCATCGGTTTCCCCACAAGAGACGGTGACGCGGGGGAACAGTCCCCCTTCCCGGTTCCTGACTTTATGTGTTAGACGGAACCATTGTCCAGCTTTGGGAAGGCGAACGCGTGGCGGATTTGCCGGATGGCTTCAATCTCGAGGCGCTGCTTGCGCCGATCCCGGGCGATTCGCCCGTTGGCACCGATATACGAGAGGACTATTCGGCGCAGTCCCCGTACAACCGCCTGCGCGATGCGCGGTCGGAAGCGCGGGATGCCGAAAAGTTGTTGGATGCCGGCAGCCCGGACGCGGTCGATCCGACGCCGTTGTGGCGTTCGGTGCGCGACCTCGCGCAAAAGACGTTACGCGAAACCGCGAAAGACCTGGAGGTCGCGGCCTGGTTGACGGAAGCCATGATTCGCGGCTTCGGCCTTTTGGGTTTGGCGGCCGGCGCCCGCGTCATCGAGGGATTGTCGGAGAAGTACTGGGACACGCTGTACCCGATGCCGGACGAGTACGGCATGGAAACCCGGGTTTCGCCGGTTCAGGGCCTGAACGGCCAGGACGGCGGCGGTTCCCTGATGCAGCCTCTGAACAAAATCCCGCTGTTCGACCGGCCGGACGGATCCCCGATCGCCTATTATCAATATCAGTCGTCGGAACAGATGACGACGCTGGACAAGGCCCGCCTGGAAGCGCGCATCAAGGCCGGCGGCATTCCGTTCAACGATCTGGAAAAGGAAGCCCGCGCGCAATCCCGGCACCTCGCCGCCGTCCGTTCCGATGCCAGAGCGGCGCTTCGGGCCTGGGAGGGTATGGCCAAGGTGCTGGACGAGAAAGCCGGTGCCGATAGCCCCTCGACCAGCCATGTGCGCGACCTGCTGCGGGCTTTGTTGGCAGTCGCCAACCGCTATGCACCACCGGAAGCCGCGGAACCAAACCCCGCGGACGAAGCCGAGGCCTCGGAAGAGGAGACCGCCGCCATGGCGACAACCGACGGGGCGCCCGTCGCGCGCGCCGCACCCGGGCAGGTGATGAACCGGGAAGGCGCGCTGAAGCAGCTGGAAGACCTCTCCGCCTGGTTCCGCCGTACCGAACCGCATTCCCCGCTGGCCTATACGTTGGAAGAAGCGGTCCGCCGGGGACGCCTGACCTGGCCGGAACTGCTGGAAGAACTGCTCACCGACAAGAACGTGCGCGACGGATTGCTGGTCAGGCTCGGCATTCGTCCGGCGGCGATGGCCGCGCCGGCCGCGGCAGCACCAGCCGCCGCACCGGCCGCGCCGGCCAAGCCGTGAGGGCGCGTCGGGACGGAACGAAAGAATGACAAGCACCTGTGAAGCATGTCATAGTCACGATCGGGAGTTGGCTCTATTCAGCCAGCCAGGTTGGACCCTATGGTTCGGCGTGGTGGCGACGGGCTATTGGCACAGTTTGCCGGCACGGGCCGGCCTTAACGACGGGGAAGCGGGATCATGAGTGCTAGCGTACACGACAAGCTCAATCGCGTTCGTAAACCGCGGGTGCACATCACCTACCAGGTGGAAACCGAGGGCGCCGAAGTTGTCCGCGAACTGCCTTTCGTCGTGGGTGTCATGGGCGATTTTTCCGGCGATCCGACTGCCGCGCTGCGCCCGCTCGGCGACCGCAAATTCACGTCAATCGACCGTGATAATTTCAATGATGTGATGGCCAGCATGAACCCTGGCCTGAAACTCAAGGTCGACAATACGTTGTCGGAAGCCGGCGGTCAGATGAGCGTCGATCTGGCGTTCAAATCGATCGAGGATTTCGAACCCGCGCGTGTCGCTCAGCAGGTACCCGCGCTGCGCGCCCTGATGGAAACCCGGGCAAAGCTGCGCGACCTCATGAGCAAGGCCGACCGCTCGGAAGAACTCGAGGGTCTGCTGGAGCAGGTGCTCAAGAACGAGGGCGATCTGAAAGCGCTGTCGAGCGAACTCGGCCTCGACAAGAAGGAGGGCTGATCCATGTCCGGCACCCAAACTGAAACCGCGGCCGCTGGCGCGACCACAACCACCGAAGGCGGGGTTTCCTTCCTCGATCAGGTCATCGGCGCCACCAAGCAGACCGCTCCGGATCAGGCCGCCGATCTGGTGAAGAACCTCGTCGAGCAGGCGATGGCCGGCACGATGACGTTCGACAAGAACCTCTCACGTTCTTTTGAACAAGCTATCGCCGCCATCGACCGCAAGCTGTCGGCGCAGCTCAACGCCATCATGCACGATCCCAAGTTCTCCAAGCTCGAGGGAACCTGGCGCGGCATGCACTATTTGGTCATGAACACCGAGACCAGCACCAACCTGAAGATCAAGGTGATCAACATTCCCAAGCGGGAACTGACACGCGATCTGCAGCGGGCGGTCGAGTTCGACCAGAGCCAGCTGTTCAAGAAAATCTACGAAAATGAGTTCGGCACTCCTGGCGGCGAACCGTACGGCGCGCTGATCGGCGACTACGAATGGACCCAGCATCCGGACGACGTCGAAACACTGCGGCTGATCTCCAACATCGCGGCCGGCGCCTTCGCTCCGTTCATCTCCGCCGCCGGCCCCGGCATGTTCGGCTTCGACAGCTACACCGAACTCGCCAAGCCGCGCGATCTGGCGAAGATCTTCGAATCGCCAGACTACTCGAAATGGCGCAGCTTCCGCGACAGCGAAGACGCGCGCTTCGTCAGTCTTGTGATGCCGCGCACGCTGGCGCGCGCGCCCTATGGCGTCGCGACCAAGGCAATTGATGAGTTCGATTACGAGGAAGCCCCGTACGACGCGGCCGGCGCGGCCAAGGCGATGGAGCACACCGACTACTGCTGGATGAACGCGGCCTACGCGATGGGCACCCGCCTGACCAACGCTTTCGCCCAGTACGGGTTCTGCACCGCCATCCGCGGCGCGGAAGGCGGCGGTAAGGTGGAAAACCTGCCGACGCATGTCTTCCAGTCCGACGATGGTGACATGGACGCCAAGTGCCCGACCGAACTGGCGATCACCGACCGGCGCGAATTCGAGCTGTCGAACCTCGGGTTCCTGCCGCTCTGCCACTACAAGAACACCGATTATTCCGTGTTCTTCGGGGCGCAGACGGTGCAGAAGCCTAAAAAATACGACCGGCCGGAGGCGACCGCCAACGCTGCCATCTCCGCCCGCCTGCCGTACATCATGGCGTCCGGCCGTTTCGCGCATTACCTGAAGATTATGGCGCGCGACAAAATCGGCAGCTTCATGGAATCGGGAGACGTGCAACGCTGGCTGAACCGCTGGATCACCAACTACGTGAACGCCAACGAGAACGCCGGGCCGGAGATGAAAGCCCGTTATCCCCTGCGGGAAGCGCGCGTCGAAGTGCGGGAAATCCCGGGTAAGCCGGGTTCCTACAACGCCGTCGCGCATCTGCGCCCGTGGTTGCAAATGGAAGAACTGACCACCAGCCTGCGTATGGTGGCCCGCATCCCAGCCGCATCGTCGTAACCGCCGGCGCCAACCGGCAACAGGCCGTGTCGTGAACGATATCAGCCTGGACGAACTGACGTCCGCCGCACCAGCGGCGGACGTCGAGACTTTGGAGCCGCCGAACGAAGACCTGCCCGGTCTGCGGGATGACATGCTGGCCGGCCGCTTCGTTGGGCGCAACGACATCGTACTGGCGGATACGTTCACCGCTTTTCTAAGCGGCGACGGGTCCGCGGCCGTGCGGTTGTGGTTCGGTTCCGATCTCGGACGCCGCCTGCTGATCGATCCGGACGCGTTGCGCGGCGCGCTCGATCGCGACGTTGCCGCCCTCGACGCCATCCTGTCGGAACAGCTCGACGCTATCCTGCACGAACCCCGCTTCCGAAAGCTGGAAGGAAGCTGGCGCGGACTGGCCTGGCTGGTCGATGGGGTGGAGCAGGGTACCAAGCTCAAGGTCAAGGCGATGAACGCCTCCTGGCCGGAAATCTGTCGCGATCTGGAGCGCGCGGTCGAATTCGACCAGAGCCAGCTTTTCAAGAAAATCTACGAAGACGAGTTCGGCACGCCGGGCGGCGAACCCTTTGGCCTGATGATTGTCGATCATGAGGTTCGCCACCGTCCCAGCGCGACCGCCCGCACCGACGACGTCAACGCGTTGGCGCAGTTATGCGGTGTCGCCGCTGCGTCGTTCTGCCCGACGATCCTCGCGGCCTCCCCGGCGCTGCTGGAGGCGGAGAACTTCGCCGACCTCAACAACGTCAGCGATCTGACCCGGCCGTTGCGGGATACCGACCACGTTCGTTGGCGCTCGCTGGGTACGCGGTCCGACATGCGCTTCATCGGGATTGCGTTGCCCCGCCTGCTGGCCCGCCAACCGTGGGGGGCCGACGGCACGCGCGCCGACAATTTCGCCTACGCGGAATATGCACCCACCGCCGAACAGCGGGTCTGGATGAACCCAGGCTTCGCCTTCGCCGTCGTGGTGGCTCGTGCCTTCTCCCACTACGCATGGCCGGCGGATGTGCGCGGGGTGGAAACCGACCGCGTCGGCGGCGGCTTGGTAGACGGTGCACCGATCGAACCGTTCCGCACCGATTCGGGCCATACCTGGATCCGCATGCCGGTGGAAATCATCTGGAACGACCGGCAGGAGCGGGAGTTGCTGGATGCCGGGCTGATGCCGCTGTCGGCGATCCCCTATAGCGAGGAACTGGTGTTCGGCGCGGTGCGCAGCGTATTGACATCGCAACGCAGTGCCGGTCCGACCGCTACCATCGCCGATGCGAATGCGCGTTTGTCGTCGCAGATCAACTCGATCCTCTGCGCCTCCCGTTTCGCCCATCACTTAAAAATGAAAGGCCGGCAGATGGTCGGTTCGTTCAAGACGGCCGACGAAATTCAGCGCACGTTGCAGCAATGGCTGACGACCTACATCAACGGCAATTTGAACAGCACTGGGGAGACGCGGGCGCGCTTTCCGCTGGTCAACGGGCGGGTGCAGGTGAACGAACTCGCCGCCAAACCCGGCGTATTCGGCTGCGTTCTGCAACTGCAACCGCACTATCAGCTCGACGATGTCTCGGCTACGTTCCAGCTTATGACCGATCTCGGCGGACGCTGACATTTTTGGGGGAAAAACTATGGCCGACATGACCGCCGCCGATCTGCTACGAGCAGGCCGATTGACCGATGCCGTCGCCGCGGCGCAGGCGGCGGTGCGCAAAACGCCGCTGGATCTGGCGGGTCGCATTCTGCTGGCCGAACTGCTGGTGTTTGCCGGCAATCTGGAGCGTGCGGACGTGCTGCTCGATGCCGCTTCCACCATCGATCCCTCGGCCGCCCTGGTCGTGGCGGAATTCCGTCAGTTGATCCGTGCCGACATGGCGCGCCGGCAATTGTTCCGTGACGGGCGCGTGCCAGAACTTTTGTCCGATGCGACCGAGGCGCAAACCCTACAACTTGCGGCCCTTGTGTCCTTGCGGGCCGGCGACGTTGCCGGGGCCGCCCGCCAGGCCGCGGCCGCCGAAGAGGCGCGGCCGCGCACGCCCGGCACGCACGGCGACGTGGCGTTCGACGATTTGCGCGATGTCGACGATCTGCTGGCCGGCAATTTCGAGGTGCTGACCACCACTGGGAAGTATTTCTGGATCCCCACCGAACGCGTCGTCAGCGCCGAATTCCATCCGCCGAAGAGGCCGCGCGACCTGATCTATCGCCGCGTGTCGATGACGGTGGCCGACGGGCCGGACGGCGACGTTTATTTGCCGACGATCTACACCGCTGGCGACGACGCGACCGAGATGCAGCGGCTGGGACGGGAAACCGACTGGCAGCAGGCCGAGGGCGGTCCAGTGCGCGGCGTTGGGCAGCGTGTCTTCCTGGTCGGCGAGGAAGATGTCGCGATCATGGAACTCGGCGAACTCAGGTTTGGTGCATGAGCGGCCGCGGGGGACCTGGCACTCGGGGCACCGCCGCACGCGTTCTGGTACCGCTGCTCGACCGGCTGATCGACGATGCGCCCGATCAAACCCGCGATCCGCCGATTTCGGCGTCGGAATCCATGGTGGCGCTGCGCCAGTCCGTTCGGCGGGATCTTGAGTCCCTGTTGAATGCGCGGCGCTGCTGGAAATCCTGGCCGGCGTCGCTGACCGAGCTGGCCGTGTCGCCGATCGGTTATGGAATCCCGGATTTCACGTCCGGCGCGTTCAACGATGCCAACCGGCGGGAGGATTTGCGGCTGGACATCGAGGAAGCGATCCTGGCCTTCGAACCGCGCTTCCTGTCCGTGCGCGTCGCCTTGATCGAGGCCGCCGAACGGCTGGAAGCCACCTTGCGGTTGCGAATCGACGCAGTGCTGCATGCCGAACCGATGCCCGAGCCGATTACCTTCGACACGATCATCGACCCCACGACCGACCATATCGTCGTGCGGACCAACGATGCCGGATAACACGACCCATGTCTGACACGCTGCTTCCTTATTACGATCGTGAGCTGACGGCGATCAAAAGGCTCGCCGCGGAGTTTGCCGACACGCACCCGAAAATCGCCGGGCGGCTACGGCTGTCGGCTGATGCGGTGGACGATCCGCATGTGGCGCGCCTGCTGGAGGGCGTGGCGTTCCTGGCGGCACGCGTGCACCACCGGCTGGACGACGAATTTCCCGAACTCACCGATGCGCTGCTGGGTCTGCTGTATCCGCATTATCTGGCGCCGATGCCGTCCTGCATCGTCGTGCAACTCAATTGCCAGGCGAGCCTGCTGCTGCCGGCCAAGCTGCAATCCGGCATCGCTTTCGACAGCGAGCCCGTGCATGGGGAAGCGTTGCACTACCGTTCCACCTCCGCCGTCACGCTTTGGCCCATCGAGGTGGAGAATGTGCGGCTGACTGGCTTGCCCATCGTGGCGCCCGCCAACCCGTCTGCCTCGGGTGCGGCCGCGATGCTGCGCATCACGCTGAAATGCCTCGCCCCCGACGTGACCTTCAACCAGCTTGGCGTCGACCGGTTGCGCTTTTTTCTGCGCGGGCCGTCGAACCAGACCTTGCCGTTATACGAATTGTTGTGCGGGCACACCATGTCCGTCGCCTATGCCGACAGCGCCGCCGATCCCGCGCCGGTGATCGTGCCAGCGACGAATATTCAGCCTGCGGGCTTTTCGGACGACGAAGCGCTATTGCCCTGGACGGCGCGCGGCTTCTCCGGTTTTCGGCTGCTGACGGAATACTTCGCGTTCCCCGATAAGTTTTTGTTCGTGGATTTTACCGGCATCGATGCCAAGACCATGGCGTCCGGCGGCAATAAGCTGGAGATTTTCGTCTACCTCGACCGTCCCGCGCCGGAACTGGAGCGCATGGTGGGACAGCCATCCATGGCGCTGGGCTGCACGCCGCTGATCAATCTGTTCCCGCAGCGCTGCGACCCGGTGCGGTTGACCCACACCGATACCGAGTATCGCGTGGTCGCGGATGCCCGAAGGCCGCGCGCGTCGGAGATTTGGTCCGTTACGCGGGTGCGGGAGAATCTGGCCGACGGATCGTTCCGTCCCTGGCGCCCGTTCCACCGTTTGTCGGAGTCCGACACGCAGCCGGGGGTACCGGGCGGCTTCTACCACACTACCCGGCGGGCGGCGGCGCCCGGTGTGCCAGGAACCGAGGTGTATATCGCACCGCATGACCCCGCCTTCGATCCCGACAAGCCGGCCGATACGGTGCTGTCGGTCGACGCGCTGTGCGTCAATCGCGATCTGCCGACCGATTTGCCGTTCGGCGGCGGCCATCCCCGCATGCGGATGATCGAGGGATCCGCGGCAGTCGCCTCCATCGTGCCGGTGACGGCACCCACGCAGACCTTGCGTCCCCAATTGCGGGACAAAAGCTTCTGGCGGCTGATCTCGCATCTCGCGGTCGGGCATCTGTCGGTGACTGGCGGCACCGACGGCGCCAATGCGGTGAAGGAGATTCTGCGGCTGTACGATCTCAGGGAAACTGCCGAGACGCATTTGAGCATCGAAGCGCTCACCAGCATCTCTTCCGCACCAGGCGTGGCGCGTGCGCCCGGCCATAGCGGCGCGTTCTGCCGCGGGTTGGACATCACCCTGGAGTTCGACCCGCGCTCCTGGCAGGTAGCGGGGCTTTATTTACTGGCCTCGGTTCTGGAGCGGTTTTTCGCGCTGCATGGTACATTGAACAGCTTCACCCGCACCAAAGCCGTGCTGCGTGGCCGCCCCGGGACGGCCGCCGCATGGCCGGCGCGGAGCGGCACCCGCGATCTGATATGACCATGCGGTCCGTCCTCATCACATTGAAGGAAACGCCGCGCAAGTTCCGGTTCGACGCGGCCATTCGGATTCTGACGCGCGCCGGGAAGGTCGAGGATCCGGCCGATGCGGCGCGGTTCCGGACCCCGGCCGGGCTTGTTTATCCCGCGGCCGACGTTTTGCGGTTGCATGGAGAAGGTCGGCCGGACGTCACCCTGGGACTGATGGGGTTGACCGGGCCATCCGGCGTTTTGCCCAGGCATTACACCGAATTCGTGACACAGACCCTGCGTGGCCGGTCGACCGCGCTGCACGATTTTCTGGACATGCTGTCGCACCGGTTCGTGGCGTTTTTCGCCAGAGCGACGATCAAGTACCGGCCCGCCCCGGCGGCGGAGACGGCGGCGCTTCGCACACAACCCGAAACGGATCCGATCACGCAGGTGCTGTTGGCACTGACCGGCTACGGCACGCCCCATTTGACACCCCGGCTGCTGACCGGAACCGAACCCATCCTGCATTACGCGGGCCTGTTTGCGATGCGCCCCCGGTCGGCGGAGCGGTTGCGGGCGCTCATCTCCGATTTTCTGGGGATGCGGGTGGAGATCGTGGAATTTGCCGGCGCCTGGTTGAACCTGCCGCCCGACCAGCGCACCCGGATCGGCGCATTCGGCGTGTTTGCCCGGCTGGGGGTGGATGCCTCGGCGGGGGTACGCGCCTGGGACCCGCAGGCCCGGTTCATCCTGCGCATCGGCCCCTTGGATCGCGCGGGCTTCGAGCGTTTGCTGCCGGATCGGGTCGCGCTGCACCGGTTGGTGTCGCTCGTGCGCGCCTATGTCGGGTTCGAGCAAGGCTTCGCCATCAATCCGATACTCCAGGCCGAGGACATTCCCCCGTTGCGGATGAACGCGGATGCGGACCCGGCGCCGCGGCTGGGGTGGAACACCTGGTTACCCTCGTCCTCGGGTGCCTTGTCCAAGCGCGGCGACGCCGCGGATGCCATGTTCGAAGCTGAGGTCATCGAGGCTCGTCAAAGCGCACTCGGTCAGTTGGCGTCATGAGCGCCTGGAGCAGCGGCTACATCACCGACATCACCTACCTGAGCGGTTGGTACCGCCAGCAATCCCCGGCCATTTTGGCTCTGGCGTGCCTGATGAACGGCGCCGAGACCACGATGCCGGCGGGCGACGATCCCGTCCATGTGCTGGAACTCGGGTGCGGCCAGGGATACGCCGCCCTGCTGCTGGCTGCGAGCAACCCGACCTGGCGGATCACGGCCATCGACTTCAACCCGGCGCACATTGCCGCGGCGCGCGCCTGGGCGGCGGAAGCACGGCTGGAAAACGTCACCTTTTTGGAAGCGGATCTGGCTACTCTGGCCGAGGATCCCGCGGCGCGGGACATCCCTCAGGCAGATTTTGTGACATTGCACGGCGTTTGGACCTGGGTGTCCCCGGCCGTGCAGGCCGGCATCGTCCGGCTGCTCCGCGATAAGGTGCGGGCGGGCGGGATCGTACATGTCAGCTACAACGTGTTGCCGGCCTGGGGCGCGCGGTTGGGCATGCAGCGGCTGATCCACGACTCCGGGCGCTTGCTGGCGGGGCGCAGCGACAGGCAAGCCGAAGAGGGGATCAAGCTCGCGCAAAATTTACTGGCGACGGAGGCGCTCCATCTCCGGCAGCCAGCGGCGACCGGGCAGATACTGGAGCAGCTTAGCCAGCTGCCAGTCTCATATTTGGCGCACGAGCTGATGAACGGCCACTGGAAACCAAGCTTCATGGCCGACGTCGCGGCTGCCTTCGGGGACGCGAAGCTGGAATGGGTTGGGGCGTCCCAGCTGATCGAAAACTTCCCGGGCTTGACGCTGACCGGCCCGCAGGTGGCCGTGCAGCAACGGTTCGACGACCCTCTGATGCGCGAACTGGTGAAGGACATGTGTATCGACCGGGCACTGCGGCACGATGTGTTCATGCGCGGTGCCCGACGGATGACCCCGGCGACCCGGGACGCCGCCTTGATGGATGTGAGCATCGGGATGGCGATTCCGCCGGACGAATTGCCGCTGGAAGCCAGCATTCCCGCGGGCAAGGTGGAACTGAGCCAGGCCTTCTACCAGCCGATCGTGGAAGCCATGGCGGATGGACCCAAGCGGGTGATCGATCTGCTACACGCCGATCGGGTCCAGGGCCGGCGCGACAATCCGGCCGAACTGATCGGGATCTTGGTCGGATTGGGCTTCGCGGAGCCGGCGGTGCGTTCAGGGGCCGGCCCGGGCGCGGCGGCGATGCGGTTTAATCAGGTCGCCCTTCGCCGCCTGCGGCGAACCGAGAGCATCAATCGCCAAGCCGCGGCGGCAAGCTCACGGATGGGAACAGGAATGCCCGCCAACCTGTTGGAGATGTTCGTCGCCGATCAGGCCGGGCAAGGTAACAGTGACGTGGATCGTTTGGCCGAACTGCTGGGACTGGCGCCGGATCAGCGGGCTGCGATCGACGCGATCATACTAACTCGCCTGCCGGTGCTGCGTGCCGCGGGAGTCTATTGATCTCGGACGGTGTGCGGGGCGAGGCTGCGAAATTGTGATTTAGTTCTCATGACATGGGAATGGGAAGGTGATATACTAGTACATCTGGTCTATGAAGGATACTGCCGTGCGTAAATTTCTCGCACCTTTTGTCATGTTGCCATTGGTCCTCGCCGGTCTGCCCGTACTTGCGCAGAGCAGCCCGTCGGCAGACCAAATCATCAACTCGCTGAAACCCTCCGGCAATCTGGCTGCTGGTGGAACACGTGGCATCCGGTTGGGGGTTGCCCCAGCGCCGATGGCACCTGCCACTGCCGGGCAGCCGCATGCCGTCGGTCATGCGATGGCGGCTCAGCCGAGCCCGTCCGCCGCGCCATCGGCCAATTTGACGGTCAATTTCGCCAGCGGGTCCGCCGATCTGACGCCGCAGGCGGTGCAGGCGTTGAACGAGCTGGGCCGCGCGCTCAGCAGCAACGATCTGGCCGGCTACAAGTTCCGGATCGAAGGGCATACGGATACCGTCGGTACCCCGGAAGCCAACCAATTGCTGTCGCAACAGCGCGCTCAGGCCGTGGTGACCTACATCACCAGCCATTTCGGTGTGGACGCGTCGCGTCTGCAGGCGATAGGCAAGGGCGAGGAAGACCTCGCGGTACCGACGCCGGCGCAGACGCCCGAACCACGTAACAGACGCGTGTTGGTCGTCAATTTGGGCGCTTGATTCCTTTCCACCCGCGGTGACGCGCGGTAGGGTCGCGGCAATGAAGCCCGCTGCCCCAGACGACGATGCTACCGTCAAGATCGTACGCAAGCCGGGCCTACCACCGGCCCGCCGGATGCATCGCGGGTTAGGCTTCGTGTTTGCAGGGGCGCTGGCGGTCGGTGTGAGCGCTGGGACAATCGGGTGGTTGTTTTGGCCGCACCCGGCGCCGGTTGTCGTGCAGCCCCAGGCGATACCCAACCCACCCGCCGTGCCGCGATCGCCCGAATTCGCAATCCAAACGGCGACAGAGGCCCAAATTCGGGACAACACACGGGGGGGGCTGACCATTTTCCGGGCGGCCGCCAATCCGAACATTTTGGTTCTCGATTTCTCGTCGTTGCTCGAGCAAGGCCTGATGCTGAACCGGCTCGGCGCTTTCGTGGAGAAAGCGCAGGCACCGCACGACCGCCTGCTGACCGACGCCGAACTGGAGCAGATCGTCCGGTCGGGTGGCGATACGACCGAAACATTTTATTATGGCCACGACTACAGCGCGGCGACCGTCGCCAAATTTTTCAAGCTGGCCGACCGGGATCGCGTCACGCTCAACCAGCAGGAAGAGGCGCTCCGACGTTTGATGCTGCAAGAGGGCTGGCTGGTGGACGGAAAAACCGGCGGGCTTATATCGGTGCCGCGAGTCGGCGCCGATGCGCAGGTGACGGCGGAAGCCAGAGCCACGATCCTGCATCACGAATTGTCGCACGGCGAGTATTTCAGCAACCCGGACTACGTTACCTATACACACCAGTTCTGGACGGCGGTTCTGACAGCGGCGGAGCGGGACGCCGTGCGAAAATACCTGCGATCCGCGGCCTACGATTCCAGCCTTGAAGATCTGATGGAAAACGAGGCGCAGGCTTATTTGGTATTCACCTTCAACCCCGCGTTCTTTACGCCCGCGATGGTGGGTATGACCGAGGCTCGGCGATCGGATCTGCGGGCGATTTTCCTCCGCGATATGCCGGCAGCCTGGCTGCGCGACTCGTCGCCGGCACTGTCTGGCGTCGAGAAAGCCTCCGCTCACTAGAGCGCTTTTCGGCTGACCGTAATCTATCAGCGCGCTCTTCCGAGATCGGCTCTCACTGCGGTGGCTACTTCGGGACGGTGTCCAGCATAAGCAGATTGCCGATGACACGGCCTCGCTTGCGGGCGGCTTCGACCGCGACCCGCAGATCGCGCAGGTAGTCCGCGATCGCCTCAACGTTCGATGGGCGCGGCCGGTCGAAGAGCGGCTGCGTGGACTGGATGGCGACGATCAGGTCCGCCCCGTATGGCTCCCCCACTTCCCAGGCGGGGTGGCCCTGGCTGACTTCGCCCAGATTGACCGGCTCGCCGGGGTTGAAGAGGCGGGTGGACGGATCCGCCGCGATGCCCTGTTTGGCATCGGCGGTCTGCGGATAGAGGTGCAGCACGTTGCCGTCGTGTGCCACGTAGTCGACTCGCAACGCCCCCTTGAAATCCGCCGTGACAAGGCGCGGACGAATGCGTTCGCCGTCCTTCAAGAGTGTCTTGGCGTCTGCCAGGTTCAGTGCCAAACCCATTTCATTCCTGCCGAAGCCGCGCATGACCGGCTGGAGAATGTCGAGCGCGGAGCAGAACAATGGATCGACGTTGGCAACCTGCCAGTTGACCCCGCCCGGGACAGCCATGCTGGCGAGGCCATTGCGCAACGAATCCGGTGTCGGAGGGCCCGCCGCGCCTTTTAGCGTCGCCACACCCGAGGCGCTGAGATCGCCGTCGATCGCGGCACACCGCTGCGCCGCGAGAAGTTGCGCGATCTGGCCGCGCAAAGCTTCCAGCGCCGCTGGACTGGTCGGATCGGGCGCCGGCAGTGGGGGAGGTGCGACGACCGGTTGCGCAGGTTGCGGTGTCGGGGGGGCAGGCTGGACCACCGACGGCTGCGGGACCGGCTGTGGGGGCGGCGGGGGCGTAACGACCAGTGGCGGAGTCACGGGCGGCGGCGCGATCGACGCAACCGGTTTCTCGGGCGTGGAGGGGCCGGACAGGAAAAGGAAAGCCCCCCCGCCCAACAACAGGACCACCGCGGCAACCGCACCGGCGATCAGCGGCATCGAGGATTTTTTGGCGGGCGCGGTGGCTGCGGGGGTTGCCCTGGCGGGTTGCGGGCCCGTGGGGCGAGCGGCCGGCGGCGGCGCGGACCGGGTAGTCGCGGAACGGGGGGGGGCGATCATCGTCGCCTCATGGTCGTCTGACTCTTCCTCCACCAGGGCGCGCCCGTCGGCGGCATTGCGGATCGCGACAGCGAAATCGGCGGCGTTCGCGAAGCGGTCTTCCGGCCGTTTTGCCATTGCCTTGCGCACCACGGCGTCGAACGCGGCCGGCGCGGTCACGGAAATTTGCGAGGGCAAAGGCGGTTCGGTGTTCAGCGCCTTGTGCATAATGGCCGACATGCCGCCCTCGAAAGGGCGTTCGCCGGTCAGCAACTGATACAGCAGCACGCCGGACGAATAGATGTCCGACCGCGCATCGACCACCTGCCCCATGATCTGTTCGGGGGACATGTAGGCGGGCGTGCCCAGCACGGTCCCCGCCTGGGTCATGGAGGAGCTTTCGATCCGGGCGATGCCGAAGTCGGCGATCTTGGCCTGACCGCCGCTGGTCAGCATGAGATTCGCCGGCTTGATGTCGCGGTGCACGACGCCGCGATCATGGCTGAACTGAAGGCCCGCCAACAGGTCGTCCATGATACGGACGGTGTTGGGGATGGTGAAACGTTCCTGCTTGTCGAGCAGATTTTTCAGTGGCGGGCCGTCGATATATTCCATGACAATGTACGCGACATCGCCGGTTTCGCCGTAATCGAACACGCCAACGATGTTGGGATGCGTCAGACGGCCGGCGGCCTGCGCCTCCCGCCGGAAGCGGGCAAGCGCTTCCTCGGTTTCGGGGTCGGAGGCGTCCGGCAGGTTGACGGTTTTGATCGCCACGCGCCGTTCGATGATGGGATCCCAGCCTTCATAGACCGTTCCCATCGCGCCCTTACCGAGTTGACGCTTGATCTCGTACTTGCCGAGGGTCTCGACCGTCGCCATGCGGCTCCCTGCGTTTCGCTGTTGCGGGCATCATAGACTGGCGGACGGGAATGATGAAATCCCCCGTTTGGGTGCGGGGTCGGCAGTCGCCGCACGATGCGACGACGCAAAGCAGCCTGCAAACGTCAGCTGCCAGAACGCTGCGTGAAAAGCACAATCGCCGGAGGTTGACCCAACCTCCGGCCTTAATCGTCCTCTCATTCCCCTCCACGGGCCAGGCTCGCGGAGGGGGGCTTGTTGAGGCTCAGCTATGCCACTTGAACTGCTGCTCTTTCCGCTGCGAGCCTTGGCTGAGCTTGACGTTCACCAGCGCCGGCCCGTCGAAGCGCATGGCTTCATCGAGCGCCGCGCGCAGGTCCTTCGGGTCCTCCACATAACTGCCGTGGCCGCCGAACGCCTGCATCATCAGATCGTATCGGGCGCCCCAGATCAGCGTGTTCGGCCGCATGTTGAGCATCGGGTTGCCGGGGATTTCCGGCATACCCGGCCCGATGCCGCCGTTGTTGAACACGACGATCTTGGCCGGCAGCCCGTAGCGGCACAGCGTCTCCATCTCCATGCCGGAGAAGCCGATCGCCGAATCGCCGGATACGTGGACGATCGGCTTGTCGGGGTGTGCCACGCAGGCGGCGACGACGAAGCCCAGGCCGACGCCCATCGTGCCGTAACTGCCGGCATCGAGCCGCGAGCGCGGGTTGAAGTTCGGCAGCTGGGTGCGGCCGATATCCATCGTGCTGGCGCCTTCCGAGCAGATGATCGCGTTCTTCGGCACCCAGGCCGCGACGTCCCGCAGCAGGCGGTAGTATCCGCCGGGGGCGGAGTCATCGGCGATTTGCGGGGCGATGGCCGCCGCGTTTTCAGCCGACTTCTTGGCGATCGCCGCGTGCCACGGGGTCTCCTTCGGGTAGAACCACTGGCGGCCCTCCAGCGCCTTATTAAGCTGCCCGACGATTGCCTTGCCGTCGCCGACCAGCGCGACCTCGGCCGGCTTGTTCTGGTGCATCGCCTCCGGCGAGATGTCGAGCTGCACGACCCGCACGTCTTTGTTGTACCGCGGCGGCAGGCCGAAATGCATGATCCAGTTGAAGCGCGCGCCCATCAGGAACACGACATCGGCTTGCGACAGCGCGAGGCTGCGCGCCGCGCCGACCGACAACGGATGGTCGTCGGGCATCACGCCCTTGCCCATCGGGGACGCGAGGAACGGCAGTTGCGTACGCTCGATGAACGCGCGTACCTCGTCCTCGGCGCGGGAGGACGCCATGCCCTTGCCGATGATCACCAGCGGCCGTTGCGCCGATTGCAGCACGTCCAGCGCCTGCTCGACGTATTCCGGCATCGTCTGGGTGCGCGGCGGATCCGGGCAGCGCACGGCCTCGTGCGCCTGTTCCGTGTCGCAGGAGCCGGTGATGATGTCGTCCGGGATATCAAGATAGGTGGAGCCGGGCCGGCCGTAGATCGATTGCCTGACCGCCATCTCAACATAGAACGGGATGCGGCTTACATGCTCGATCGCATGCGCCCATTTGCTGACCGGCGTCGCGGCCAGCACCTGCCGTTCTTCCTGGAAGGCGCCCATGCCGTTGCGGTAGGTTTCCGATGCGCCGCCGATCAGCAGCATCGGCCAGCAATTCTGCTGCGCGTTGGCCAAGCCCGCGAGGCCGTGGATGACGCCGGGACCGGTCACGACGATGCAGGAACCTGGGCGGCCGGTCATGTAGCCGATGGCGCCGGCGGCGTAGGACGCGGCTTGCTCATTGCGCATGCCGATATAGGGAAGGCCGGCCTTCTGAGCGGCCTCCGCGAGCGGGCCGACCGGGAACCCGACGACCCCGAACATGTACTCTACGCCTTGTTCCTTGAGGCTTTTGGCCAGTAGGTCGGCGCCTTTGATTTCAGCCATCGTTCCCTCCTGTCAGCCGGGGACCGTTATCGGACCCGGGTACGATAAAATCGAAACAGGGGCAGCTTACGCCTTTATGGCGGGAGGGCAAATGGTGAGGGACGGGCAGTTACGCTCCCTCCCATCATGGTCGGGCCTGACCCGCCCCCCCCCGGGAAGCGACGGTATTTGTATCGGTACGTTACTGGCATGAGGTGGTCGGGTCAGGCCCGACCACGACGGGAAGGTGGAGCCGGGGCGCGAACGTCAGGCCGCGACCTTCAGCCCCTCCGCCACGGTAAACGGTGCCTCGGTCTTGGCGTGGATTTCTTCCAGCGTCACGTCCGGGGCGATGTCCACCAGCCGCAGCCCGTCGTCGTGACCCTTGGCCGAGACCTCGAACACGCCGAGTTCGGTGATGATCAGGTCCACCACGCCCGCGCCGGTCAGCGGCAGGTTGCAGCGTTTCAGCAGCTTGGGTTTGCCGCCGGCGGTGTGCTCCATCAGCACGACCACGCGGCGCACGCCGGCCACCAGATCCATCGCCCCGCCCATCCCTTTGACCATCTTGCCGGGGATCATCCAGTTCGCGAGGTCGCCGTTCTCCGCCACCTGCAAGGCGCCGAGAATGGAAATGTCGATGTGCCCGCCCCGCACCATGGCGAACGAAGCGGCGCTGTCGAAGAAGCTGGTGGTCGGCAGTTCCGTTACAGTTTGTTTGCCGGCGTTGATCAGGTCGGCGTCTTCCTCGCCCTCGAAGGGGAAGGGGCCCATGCCCAGCATACCGTTCTCGGAGTGTAACTGGATCGACATGCCGTCGGGGATGTGGTTCGCCACCAGCGTGGGAATGCCGATCCCCAAATTGACATAGAAGCCGTCGTGCAATTCACGGGCGGCGCGGGCGGCCATTTGATCGCGGGTCCAGGGCATTGCTGTGTCCTCCTCAGGCGGCGCGCTTGCGCACGGTGCGCTGTTCGATTCTTTTTTCAACCGACTTCAGCGGAACGATGCGGTTGACGAAGATGCCGGCGGTGACGATGTGGTCCGGGTCCATCGAGCCGGCTTCGACCAGATGTTCCACCTGGGCGATCACCGTCTTGCCGGCGGTGGCCATGATCGGGTTGAAATTGCGGGCGGTTTTTCGGTAGATCAGATTGCCTTCGGGATCGGCTTTCCAGGCATGGATGATGGCCAAATCGGCGGTCAGGCCGCACTCCATCACGTATTCGCGGCCATCGAAAACCTGGGTGGGTTTGCCCTCGGCGATCTGGGTGCCGGCGCCCGTTGCCGTGAAGAACGCGGGAATGCCCGCCCCGCCCGCTCGGATTCGTTCTGCTAGCGTGCCTTGTGGGTTGAATTCGATCTCCAGCTCCCCGGCCAGGTACTGCTTGGCGAAGGTGGCGTTTTCGCCGACGTAGGAGCTGATCATCTTCCGCACCTGCCGCGTTTGCAGCAGCAGCCCCAGGCCGGCGTCGTCGATGCCGGCGTTGTTGGAGATGATGGTGAGGCCCTTCACGCCGCTGTCGCGAATGGCCTCGATCAGCGCCGAGGGAATACCGCACAGGCCGAAGCCGCCGGACATGATCGTCATGCCGTCCCTCAGCACGCCGGCCAAAGCGGCGACGGCATCCGGGTAGATCTTATTGACCGCCATTCGATCCTCGTTTTGGGTTAATTTTTTTCGACTGTGAAGCCGGCGTCGCGCATGGCCTCGGCCAAAGCATCGGCCGAGGCGGAGCTGGCGACTTTGACCAGCTTGGAGTCCAGGTCGGCTTCGACCGTCGCGGTGGCGTCCAGGTCATGCACCGCGCCGGTGATGGCTTTGACGCACCCCGAGCAGGTCATGTCGGAAACATGGAAATTGAGCATCGGCCTATTCCTGAATGATGGCGACGGCGCGCGTCCAGCCGGCGGAGGCGCGATGGACTTTGACCGGGAAGCACACGACCTCGAACCCATCCGGCGGCAGGGATTCCAGGTTGTGCAGTTTTTCCAGGTGAGAATAGCCGATTTCCCGGCCGGCACGATGGCCTTCCCAGATCAGTTCGGCGTTGCCGGTGGCGGCGATTTTCTCCCGGGTCAGGGAGAAGGGCGCGTCCCAACTCCAGGCATCGGTGCCGACCAGACGCACGCCGCGTTCCAGCATCCACATTGTGGCGGCCTTGCCCATGCCGCAGCCGCTGTCGACGTAGTCGTCCTGGCCGTAGCGGGCGCCGGCGGCGGTGTTGACCACCACGATGTCCAGCGGGCGCAGTTGGTGGCCGATGCGTTTCAGTTCGGCCTCCACATCGCCGGGGGTGGCGACGTAGCCGTTGGGCAGATGCCGGAAATCCAGCTTCACGCCGGCCTGGAAGCACCATTCCAGCGGCACCTCATCGATCCGCCAGGACGGCTCCCCGCCCGGTTTCAACGCGTGGTTCATCGTGGAAAAGAAGTGGTACGGTGCGTCCAGATGGGTGCCGTTATGGGTGGAGATCTTCACCTTCTCCACCGCCGCGTATTCGCCGTTGGGGAGTTGATCGACGCGGACTCCCATGTATTCCGCCATGGCCGGGGCGGTCTGGTGGTGATCGAGATACTCGATTTCCGGCAGCATATGCGGCGGATCGCTCTTGATCCCTGCCTTCAGCGGCACGGAGATATCGATCAGGCGGCGCGGCATGGGTTTACTCCGCCGCTTTCATCAGGGCGGCCGGGTCGGCGCCGACCCGGCCAGTGTCGGTGTCCGACGCGGCCGGCATGCGGAAGTCGTAACGCACCGACTTCAGGCCGGGGATCGGGCAATCCGCATGGTCCTTGGCTTCCACCACCAGCGACGCGGACACGCCGAATACGGTGTCGGAGCCGATGTTTGGGTCGTTGCCGAAATACAGGGCCGAGACCAGTTCGCGATAGCCGTTGGCAGTGATCAGCATATGGATGTGCGACGGGCGCATACCGTGGCGCCCCTGCATCTTCACCAGCCGTCCGGTCGGCCCGTCCATCGGGATGGAGTAGCCCAGGGGCCGCACGGTGCGGAAATAGTAGTTGCCGTTAGCGTCGGTCAGGAAGTTGCCGCGCATGTCCATCGACCCGTCGTCGTGCGCCTGCACGTCGTACCAGCCTGCCTCGTTGGTCTGCCAGACCTGCACCAGCGCGTTGGGGATCGGTTTTCCGTGCATGTCGGTCACCTGGCCGTACATCGCGATTTCCGCCGCGGTGAACGACGACACGATATTCGCGCCCAGCGGCAGGACCGGCGCGCTTTCGCGGAAGAACGGCCCGAGCAGCGAGGATTGGGTGCCGAGTTCCTCGGCCTTCTTGTCGTGCAGCGCGTTGACGACGGCGCTGACGCCGAGGACGTCGGACAGCAGGATGAACTCCTGCCGGATGTCGGTGCAGGCCTTGCCGACCTGGGTTAGAAAGGCGATGCCGGTGAGCCACTCGGCGGGGGTCAGGTTCACCTCCCGCGCGAACGCGTGCATGTGGCGCACGGCGGCGTCCATGATCTCCTTCAGGCGCGGATCCTGGGTGGTGGCCATCTGGGCCAGCGTTGCATCGGTGACGGTATTCTCGTCGAGGTCGATCATCTGGGCGCTCCCGCTTAGGTAGTTTGGCGCATCTTAGTACGGATGCGGCGCGGGCGCGAGGGTGGGGTTCAAAATGGCTCTTGCGGAACCCCGCCACACCCATAGGATGGCGGCAACGTTCAAACAGGAGGAACTTCCGAATGCTATCGTGGCGGCTTAGCGGCGTGTTGTGCGCGGCCATGCTCATGTTCGCCGGCCTCGCGCCGGCTCGGGCAGACGACAAACCCATCACCATCGGATTCGGCATGGCGCTGACCGGCGGCCTCGCGCCCAACGGCAAGGCGGCGCTGCTCGCCATGCAAATCTGGGAGGAGGAGATCAACGGCAAGGGTGGTCTCCTCGGACGCCCGGTGAAGCTGGTATTCTACGACGATCAGTCCAACCCCTCCACCGTGCCGGGCATCTATACGAAACTGCTCGATGTCGACAAAGTGGACCTGGTGGTCAGCGGCTATGCCACCAACATGGTGGCACCCGCCATGCCGGTGGTGATGCAGCACAAGCGGACCTTCCTCTCCCTGCTGGGCCTCGCGGTGAACAGCGAGTTCAACTACCCCAACTATTTCGCCTTCACGCCCACCGGCGGGCCGCATCCCAAGCAGAGCTTCAGCAAGGGCTTCTTCGAGACCGCGATGGCCTTGAACCCGAAGCCCACGACAGTCGCGCTGATCGGCGCGGACGCGGAGTTCGCCCGCAACGCGCTGGAAGGCGCGCATGAGATCGTCAAGGAAGCCGGCCTCAAGATCGTTTACGACAAGACTTACCCGCCCACGACCGCCGACTACACACCGATCGTGCGGGCGATCCAGGCGACCAATCCGGACCTGGTGTTCGTCGCATCCTATCCGCCGGATAGCGTCGGCATGATCCGCGCGGCGCACGAGGTCGGGCTGAAAACCCGCCTGTTCGGCGGCGGCATGGTCGGGCTGCAATCGACCGCGATCAAGGTTCAGCTTGGGCCGCTGCTGAACGGCATCGTGGACTACGACTTCTGGCTCCCGGTCAGCAAGTTCGCGACACCCGAGGCGCTGGACTTCCTGAAGCGCTACCAGGCCAAGGCTGGCGCGGCGGGCGTTGACGCGCTCGGCTATTACCTGCCGCCGTTCGCCTACTCTTACATGCAGGTCCTGCAGCAGACGGTGGAAGCGGTGAAGGGCATGGATCAGGCCAAAATGGCCGACTACATGCGCAAGACGACCTTCAACACCGTTGCCGGCCCGGTCAAATTCGGCGCGGGCGGGGAATGGGAAGAGGCGCGGGTGATGGAAGTGCAGTTCCAGGGCGTGAAGAGCAATGACCTGGATCAGTTCCGCGACCCGAAGACGGAGGTCATCTTGTGGCCGCTGGAACTGAAAACCGGCAACGTCGTGACGCCTTACGACGCTGGGAAGTAACCCCAGGGGGAAGTAACCCAGGGGGAAGTAACCCCGGGAAAACCCCGGTTCGGATCGCTCCGAACCGGGGTTTTTCATGTGTGAGCCTGAAGCAGGGCCTGGAGCCGCTCCATCGACCGGTCCCGCCGACCGAGACGATGCAGGGAGCCGATGGTCTGATCCAGATAGGATGCGCAACTACCGAGCGTCCCCGCCGCGGTGGCGAGGCGTTGGGCGATCAGATGGTCCGGAAGGCGGCCGGCGTAGCGGTGGTGGTCGCGGTTCACCACGAACGTCGCGGCCCGGATGGGGCCGGCGTCGGTTTCGGCGGTGATCCAGCGGGAGCGGTAGGCGCCGGTGAACAGTTCCCGCCGCCAGGCCAGCAGCAATTCGTCGCGGGCACGCGCGGCGGGGATGCGGAACAGGGCGCCGTGGCATGAACCGCCCCGCTCCAGCGCCAGCATCAGGCCGGGGTTCTCGGGCGTGCCGCGGCCCATGTGCAGCCAAAGGCAGAAGCGGCGGTGCCAGCCTCGCACGGATGCCGAGCGGTGTTCGGCGAACTCCAGCGCCGGGTTCCACATCAGCGAGCCGTATCCGAACAGCCAGACGTCGGCCCCTGGCGCGTGGGCGGCGAGCGCCGCGTCGAGATCCGCCTGGATAGCCTCATCGGATTGGAAGACCGTGCCGGGTGGGGCGCCCAGCCGAGCGGCGGCCAGCAGGGAACCGTCGCGCAGGCCGTCCCGGGTGACAAGGTGGGCGGGTTGGTCATTCATCTCCCGACCCGCATCGCGGAAGCACGGATGCGGGTCAAGGGACGGCGGGCATCCTGCGACGAAATCACTTCCATCTTTCCAGATGGAACACCTTCCTGGCGTTTCGCGGCTGAATATTTCGGGCATTCGGCGGGTATGCGCGTTGAAATTTTGCAATCTGCTCTGCCGAGGCCTCGACCGGAGTCTCGTATATCGTCCAGATCACGCTTTGCGCCGACGGAAAGGGGGCTCCGGTCAGGGAACCGTTATAGCGGAACACCTTGCTGCCCGTTTTCGGCAGCAGGCGATTCAGGTTGACATCCTTGATATCCGTTCCGTCCTTGCCCGCCGGCGGCGGCATGTTCTCCCATATCCGGCTTAAGGCGCCGTTCGCGGTGGTGCCGGCTTTGATGAAGACCCCAGCGACCGCGACCAGTTCCTCTCCGCTCGGTCCTGTCCGTTTATTTACAAAATGGCATTCCATCGGATAGGTCCCAGCCTCTACGACGTGTTCGGCGGGATGGTGGAAATGAAAACTGTCCAACCTGTAAACCGCGGTGCCGTCGATCGTGATCCTGTTGGTATTGTTCGTCCTGGCCGGAGATACCTCGAACGAATAACCATAGCGCTTGATATTCAGAGTGGCTCATCCTGTGTTCCGGGGTGTTGGTGACGCACTCCTGAAGCCATGATCGCCAGACTCGTCTGGGTGGGCCATTTTGCAATGGTCGGCCTGAGATTATCTCGACTCGATACCGTCAGTTTCCCACTGATTCGGTGTTG